>JANSYC010000099.1 GCA_024742605.1 Alphaproteobacteria bacterium
GAAGTCCTCGACGCCGGTGACCGGGAACTTGGTGTAGAAGCCCTGGCCCGGCCACGGGGTGTAATAGAGAACCTTCAGGCCCTGCTCCGCAAACAGCTTGTCGAAATAGGGCTTCTGCATATCCTTGAGGGTCCAGGCTTCCTCATAGGTTCCCGCGATGAACGGCAGGCCCGCGAGGATGTACATCGGATCCTCGTTGCCGTAGACGCCCAGACGGATCTCGCCGATCGGGATCTGGCCGCGCGAGAGGGCCGTCTTGATCGCATCCAGTTTGATCAGCGTATCGTTCGGGCTGAGCTGGATGTTCACGCTCGACGTGGCCTTCACGTCCTCAATGAACTTCATGATGTTCTGAGTGTGGAAATTACTCTCCGGATAGCCGGAGGCCATGATCCAGTCCACGGCCTGCGCCGGACCCGCCGAGGTCAGTCCGGCGGTCAGCGCCATTGCGGCGCCAGCGAAGGTCGATGCCATCGACGTTCTATTAAACCCCATAGTCTTCTCCTTTTGTCATCCTCCGGGCGCCTTGTGGCCCCTCGGTCTCTAGATCCCGTCGCTCGCACGAAGCGCGTCACGGTTGGCGGCAGTGAAAGGCAACACTCCGGACGGAGCGCGCGTCACTGTCCAATTAGCAAGATCAGGACCACAGTAGGGAACGGGGGAAATCCGGCTAAAAACCGAGTTTTCGCGACGTTCCCACGGTTTCGGGAGCCCATAATTTTGGCACAAGATCAGAAACCATGCACTCGCTCATTCGCGTGGTTAAAATTCAATCAGGCACTGCCCATGCTGATCCTCAGTCATTGATTGAAGCCGCTCTTTCGAGAGGCCTGGACAGATCAACGGCCGGCTTGATAGGCCGAGCTGGACCGAAGGAGCTTCGATGTCTCGAAACACGTCGGTGCTGATCTGTGAGGTTAGGGAAATGGGGAGCTATCAGGCCTATGTGCTGTGCACGTCACCGCGAAGCGGAAGCACGCTCCTGTGCAAGCTCCTGACGGCAACTGGTATTGCGGGGAATCCGCACTCCTACTTTCACCGGCCCGCAATCTCCGAGTGGCTCGCCGATCTCGATCTGACCCCGAGCCCGGAAACGCCCGAACGGGACGTCCTCTCAGCGATCTTCGGAGCGGTCATTTCAGAAGGGCGTCTCGATACCGGTCTGTTCGGGTTGAGATTGCAGCGCCACAGTTTCGATTTTTTCCTGAAACAACTGGACGTTCTCCATCCGGGCCTGACGAGTGACATGTTGCGGTTCGAGGCTGCCTTCGGCCGGACACGTTTCATTCATCTGACCCGACAGGACAAACTCGAACAGGCGGTGTCCTACGTGAAGGCGCAGCAGACCGGCCTGTGGCACAGAGCTCCGGATGGGACCGAACTGGAACGCCTGTCACCGCCGCAGCCTCCCGTCTACGACTCGGGCAGGATCACAGAGCAAATTGAACAGATGAAGGCCTATGACCGGGCCTGGGAGCGCTGGTTTGCAGCCGAGGCCATCAACCCGCTTCGCGCCACCTATGAGGCGCTTGCCGCGGATCCCGCCGGGGTCCTGAGGGAGGTCCTGAGCGATCTGGGTCTCGACGGAGATGCGGCCCTCACGGTCAAGCCGGGGGTCGCAAAGCTGGCCGACGAGACGAACGCGGATTGGATCCACAGGTTTCGGTCTGAACGTCCGGTCTGATGTCCTGGTTCTGCCCGGCGGAGTTTCCCTCTAGTCTCTTGGTGGAGCGGAAATCGTGAAGGGACTTTGAGATGTCGGAGAACTATCCCCGCGACATGGTTGGCTATGGGCGGAGACCGGTCGACCCCAAATGGCCCGGCGGCGCGCGGATCGCGCTGCAGTTCGTGATGAATTACGAGGAGGGGGGCGAAAACTCCATTCTGCATGGCGATCCGGCCTCGGAGGCGTTTCTGTCCGAGATTATCGGGGCGGCCCCTCTGGTCGGACAGCGCAACATGAACATGGAGTCGATCTACGAATACGGCTCCCGTGCCGGGTTCTGGAGGCTGCACCGGGAGTTCTCGTCCCGCGCCCTGCCGATAACCGTTTACGCGGTCGGCATGGCGATGGAACGCAACCCGGATGTCGGCCCCGCGATGATCGAGGCCGGCTGGGAGGTGGCGAGCCACGGCTACCGCTGGATCGACTACCAGGATGTGCCGGAGGCGGAGGAGCGGGAGCATGTCCGCCGCGCCATCGATGCCATCACCAGAACCACGGGCACGCGTCCGACCGGCTGGTACACCGGACGCATCAGCCCGAACACCCGTAGACTGGTGGTCGAAGAGGGCGGGTTTCTCTATGACAGCGACAGTTATGCGGACGATCTGCCCTACTGGACCACCGAGTTCGGCGCGCCTCACCTGATCGTTCCCTATACCCTGGACGCCAACGACATGCGGTTCGCGACCGCCCAGGGGTTCAATTCCGGGGACCAGTTCTTTGCCTATCTAAGGGACAGCTTCGACGTGCTTTGGGCGGAGGGTGCGGACAGCCCGAAGATGATATCGGTCGGGCTGCACTGTCGCCTGGTGGGCCGTCCCGGTCGGATCGCCGGGTTGCGGCGGTTCCTGGATCACGTGGAAAAGCACGACGGGGTCTGGATCTGCCGCCGGGACGAGATCGCGAAACACTGGCACGCCAACCATAGAGTCCAGGAGCCGCTGCGATGACCGAACCCTATGTAACCCGTGTGATGAGCGCTGCGGATGTCGAGACCGCTGTCGCATGGGCCGCGGCGGAAGGCTGGAACCCCGGCGTCCGGGACGCCGACTGTTTTTCCGTACAGGATCCCAACGGCTTCATCGGCGGGTATGTGGGAGGCCGTATGGTCGCTTCCATCTCGGTGGTCGCCTACGACCCGAGCTTCGCCTTTCTCGGCTTCTACATCGTGCATCCGGAGTGGCGGGGCCAGGGGCTGGGCTACGCGCTTTGGCAGGCTGGAATGACCTATGCCGGAGCCCGCAATGTGGGTCTGGATGGCGTGGTCGCCGAGCAGGAGAACTATAAACGCTCAGGGTTTGAACTCGCCTATCGCAACATTCGGTTCGGCGGTCGGGTTGCGACGCGTGGGAAGCCAGACGCAGCCGGACTGTCGATCCTTCCGGCGACCGGCGCCACCGAAGAGATCGTCGCCTTCGATCGCCGCTTGTTTCCGGCACCGCGGACGGCATTTCTGACTGCCTGGTTGGCCGCCGACGGTCATATCGCGCGGATCGCGGTGCGAGATGGAGACATCGTGGGTCTCGGCGTGGCGCGCCCGTGCCGAAGCGGCTGGAAGATCGGTCAACTGTTCGCGGCGGATCTTGCCGTCGCCGATGCGGTGCTCGGAGCTCTGCTGAGCGCCATCGGCAATGTTGTGGATGCTCCGGAGGTTGAACTCTACCTCGATGTCCCCGAACCGAATGCGCAGGCGATCGGCCTGGCGGACGGACTCGGTCTCACGCCGGGCTTCGAGACCGCCCGGATGTATACCGGACCGGCACCGAGTCTCAATCTCGATCATATCTTCGGGGTGACCAGCTTCGAGCTGGGATAGGGCTGCAGATTCGAGGTATTTTCATCGAATGCAAATAAAATTTGCAATTCGTCCCATCGGAGTTTGAGGAAAATCATATAAATATCAATGGTATAAAGGATCCGCTCGCCAAGCTCACCGGCAAGATCTAGAGAAAGCCCAGGTTTGGGTGGTTTTTTCGAGAAGCGTTTCGTCCAATTTCACCCGCCGCGTTTCACGGGCCAGAGGCTCGACCGACTCGACAGTAAACGGGGTTTGACTGATGGCTCGAATCTTGGTGACCGGCGGCTGCGGATTCATCGGCAGCCATGTGGTGGACGCTCTGCTCGCGCGTGGCGACGAGGCCGTGATTCTCGACGATCTGTCGACCGGTAAGCGGGGCAATGTTCCGGAGGCCGTGCGGATCATCGAGGGCTCGATCACCGACCCGAGCGCCGTCGCCCGCGCGGTCTGAGGGATGCGACGGGATCGTGCATCTGGCGGCGATCGCCTCCGTTCAGAAATGCAACGAGACCTGGGCCGAAAGCCATGCGGTCAATGTGACCGGAACCGTCCGGGTGCTCGAGGGCGCGCGCGATGCCCGACGCATCCCGGTGGTCTACGCCTCCTCAGCCGCGATCTATGGCGACAACCTTGCCGTCCCGCTGCGGGAAAGCGAAGGTGGGCGCCCGCTGACGGCCTATGGCGTGGATAAATTCGGCTCGGAACTGCATGCCGGGGTTGCCGGGCGGATACACGGCATTCCGACCTTCGGGTTCAGGTTCTTCAATGTCTTCGGACCGCGCCAGGACCCGTCTTCGCCCTATTCCGGGGTGATTTCGATCTTTGCCGCCCGCTTCGCGAAGAATCAGCCGGTCTCGATCCACGGCGATGGTGGTCAGGTGCGGGATTTCGTCTATGTATCGGACGTGGTGGCCCACATCCTGGCCGGACTTTCGGCTGCGGATACAAGCGCCCCGGTGGGGAATGTGTGCACCGGGATCCCGACGAGTGTCCTGGGCTTGGCGCAGGCGCTCAAACAGATGACGGGATCTTCGGTCGATCCTAGTTTTGGTCCGGCCCGCGCGGGCGACATCAGAGAGTCGTTGGGCAGTCCGGCGTTCTCGACCGAACG
The DNA here is from genome assembly GCA_024742605.1 of Alphaproteobacteria bacterium. Lineage (GTDB taxonomy): Bacteria > Pseudomonadota > Alphaproteobacteria > Thalassobaculales > Thalassobaculaceae > JANSYC01. Next base: position 4,636 of record JANSYC010000099.1, read on the forward strand.
GCTTGGGGTGCGGGCGCAGATCAGCCTTAACGAAGGATTGAGAGTTTTGCTGCTAGAGGATTATGGCGTTGGGGCGGCCTGAAAAGGCAGCGGTTGTTCTGGAGGCTTTATGACCTATTCGATCGAGCAGACGACAAATCACACGCTGGTTGCGGTGGAGGGCGATCTCGATTCCGCCGAGGTTCAGGACATGCGCGGCGACGTCGAGGCCGTGATCGGTGCGGGGCGGCCGGTGATCATCGACATCTCCAAGGTGGAGTTCATCGACAGCTCCGGTATCGGGCTGATCGTACATATCTACAAATCGTTGACCGCCCGCAAAATCAAGGTGGTCCTCAGCGGCGCCAGCCAGCAGCCCCTTGAGCTTCTGAAGGCGACCCAGCTCGACCGCTTCCTCCCCTTTTCCAAGACATTGGAAGACGCCCGCGGCGCGCTGGCCTGAACCTGATCCCCATCCTGCGGAACCATCGATCCTATGGCCGGGGACACCGCGAGACGCTCAGACTTTCCGCTGAATCATCAACAGGCTGGTGTCATCCATCAGCGGCCCGGTCTCGGACTTGTGCGCCTTGAGTACGGCGTCCGGCACCTTTCCTGTCGGCGTCTGGTTCTGATCCGTCAGCAACCGGAACAGCCGACGGCCGGCCTCAGCCGGATCCCGGCGCATCTCCGCCACTTCCGACAGACCGTCGGTGTAGAGCGCCAGGCGGGTTCCCGGTTCCAGAACGATCGACTGCATCGGAAAGGGTAGGTCCGGGGCGAGCGCCAGGAGCGGGCCGCTGATTTCAAGCCAGCGCGGCTCGCCATTCGTGAGGATTACGGGGAACGGATGCCCCGCCGAACAGATGCAGACGGTGCCGTCCGGATGCAGGTCGAAAATCTGCGCCGACAGGATCGTCCGCTCATAGCCCGGATCTGACAGCACTGCATTCGAGAGCTGGGTCATCATCTCGTCCACCGTCTGATCCGCAGCCGATGCCGAGATGATGGCGCGGAAATAGGCGGCCACCCCGTGGGCGTAGAACCGCGCCGCCAGACCGTGCCCCATCACATCCGCCAGCAGAATCACCAACCTCTTGCCGACCTTGCCGACCTGCACCAGATCACCTCCGCCAAGGCTGGCGGACTCCGTCGCCAGCCCCAGCTCGAAGGAGCCGAATCTGGCCGGCAGGTCGATCCTCAGCCCGGCGCTGAGGTCCTTAGCGGATTTCGCGATCAGGGCTTCGCGGACCCGCCGGGAACGGGTGATCAGGCGCCGTGCGACCCGCAGCAGATGCGCCGGCTTGGGCGGCTTTCTGACAAAGTCGTCGATCCCCAGATCGCTTGCCGTGTCCAGTGTCTCCTCGTCGTCATGGGCTGACAGGAACACGAAGGGCACGATATCCGTGTCGATATCCTTCGCCAGTTCACGCCGGAACGAAATTCCGTCCATCTCCGGCAGGCCGATATCGCACAGGATCAGGTCGGGCTGGTGGCTTCGGATGACCCGCAGGGCGCGGCTGGGCAGGCGGAAATCGACCACGCGGAAGTGCTGTTTCAAAACTTCTTTTGCCAGATAGCGCACCGTGTCGTCGTCCTCGATCAGGACGATCAGGGGGCGCGTGATCTGCTCGGCTCTCGGCGGGAAGTGCAGAGTCAGGCTGTTCGGGCGCTTCCGAGCGTGGCCCGGCTGGTAGACATGGTCGGCAAACCGGGTGCCGATGAATTTCATCCCCATACCGTGAGTCCGGGGGTCGGTTCGGCGGTCGGCGAGGGTCGCGAGCGCCATGAAGGAATCGAAGGTCGTGAAGACGCCGCCGTCGTCCTCGATCGACACCGACCAGGCGCCCCCTTCCGCCCGCATCTTCACGCCGATTCGGGTCGGCTTGGGGGTTCCGTGTCGAACCAGATTGGTGGCGTGCTCCTGCAGGCTCAACAGCAGGTCCTGGACCAACCGGTTGGGGATTTCGGTGTTGGCCAGGGCCGCCCGCAATCCGTGACGCAGCTCGCGCACGGATTTCAGGTCGGGGTCGGTGACCTCGATTTCGAAGAAGGGCGCCCCGTCGGCCATGGATACGGCGTCCTACTCGACTGTCACGGATTTGGCGAGATTGCGCGGCTGGTCCACATCGGTGCCCCGCTGCACGGCGGTGTGATAGGCCAGCAGTTGAAGGGGGAGGGCGTGTACGATCGGGGCGATGAAATCGGGCACGGTCGGCACGGTGATCGCGACATCGACATAGTCGGCCAGCCGCCTGATCCCTTCCTTGTCCGAAATCGCCAGAATGCGGCCCTTGCGCGCCCGCGCTTCGGCGATGTTGGAGGCGGTCTTCTCGAACCACGGATCGTTCGGCGCCAGCACCACCAGGGGCATCTTCTCGTCGATCAGGGCGATCGGCCCGTGCTTCATCTCGCCCGCCGCATAGCCCTCGGCGTGGATGTAGGAGATCTCCTTCAGTTTCAGGGCTCCTTCCATTGCCAGGGGATAGAGCGTGCCGCGCGCCAGATAGATCGCATGCTCGGCATCCAGCAGGAAACCGGCTGCCTGCTCGATCTCCGCCTCGGTCTGCAGCGCCTCTGCCATCAGGTTCGGCGTCGACAGCAGGTCCTCGGTCAGTTGCAAGGCCTTCGCCGGGTCGATCGCGTTGCGCTGCTGCGCCGCGTGCAGGGCGAGACATCCCATCGCGATCAGCTGGCTGGTGAAGGCCTTGGTCGAGGCGACGCCGATCTCGGGACCGGCATAGGTCCGCAGATTGGCATCTGCCATCCGGGCCATCGAGCTCGAGGGGACGTTGACGACCGCGACGCAGATCTGGCCGTTGGCCTTGGCGTGCTCCATCGCCGCCAGGGTGTCGGCCGTCTCGCCGGACTGGCTGATGAACAGGGCGACGCCGCCCGGCTGCAGGAACGGGTGGCGGTAGCGGAACTCGGACGCGATCTCCACGTCGCAGCCGATCTTGGCCAGATCCTCGAACCAGTATTTCGCCACACAGCCGGAATAGAACGAGGTGCCGCAGGCGACGATCGAGATCCGGGGCACGGTTGCGAAGTCGATGTCCAGAAACGGCATGGTGATGCGTTTGGTCTCCGGGTCGATCAGCGAGCGCAGACGGTCGCCGGAGACCCCGGGCTGCTCGAAGATTTCCTTGTGCATGAAATGCCGGTGTCCGGCCTTGCCGATCACCGCGCCGGTCAGGTGGGTCGGTTGGATCTCCCGGTCGACCCGCCCGCCGTCAGCGTCGTAGGTGGTGGCGCCGGTGAGGCCGATTTCCGAGATGTCTCCGTCATCCAGAAAGGCGATCCGGTCGGTCATGGGGGCCAGGGCGATCGCGTCCGATCCCACGAACATCTCGCCGTCGCCGTATCCGATGGCGAGCGGACTGCCCCGACGGGTGACATAGATCTTGTCGGACAGATCGCGGAACATGACCGCCAACGCATAGGCACCGTGCAGTTGCGCGACACCGGCCTGGACGGCTTCGAGCGGGCTCATGCCCTGATCCACCAGGTCGCTGATCAGATGGACCACAACCTCGGTGTCGGTGACCGAGCTGAACACCCGGCCCCGGCCTTCCAGGTCGGCGCGCAGTTCCCGGAAGTTCTCGATGATGCCGTTGTGAACCACCGCCACGACGCCGTCGGAATGCGGATGGGCGTTGACCTCGTTGGGCGCGCCATGGGTCGCCCACCGGGTGTGCCCGATCCCGATGGTACCGTCCAACGGGGCTTCCCGAAGGCGGGCTTCCAGATTCCGGAGTTTGCCTTCCGCCCGCCGGCGTTCGATCTGGCCCTTAACCAGTGTGGCAATGCCCGAGCTGTCGTAGCCACGGTATTCGAGCCCGCGGAGGCCGTCGACGAGGCGTTGGACCGCGTCGCTGGTGCTCACAATTCCGACAATGCCGCACATGGCGCGGATCTCCTTAAATCTCGGTGACCGAGGGGTTGTTGCGTACGAAGGCGAAATATGGAAGTTGGCGCAGGACGTTGAACAGCAGGCCGATGCCGACGGCGAAGGTGATCACGGTCGCCAGGAAGTACCCGTAGCCGAGATAGGCGAAGCCCAGTTCCAGGCTCAGATAGGTGAAACCGGCATTGGTCACCAGGAACAGCGACTGAAGCAGCAGGGCCGGACGGCGGGCGTCGAAATACTGCAGAAGGATCGCGCAGAACAGGATCATCACGTGAAACAGGGCCCCAAGGGTCCCGAACCGGAACGCACCGATCTGCTGATAGGATCCGGAGGTCACCTCGATGATGCTCGGTGCGAGAAAGATCACCAGCACCGTGATCACCGATTGAATGACCCACACGGGCCGCGATGCTGGCCAGATGCCAGGTCGTCCGACCCGATCCGACCTCGCCGGTCCAATTCTCGGCACCTGCTGTGCCCGAGATATCGGCAAACACCTCCGCCGGGGCGACGGAGAGGACGGCCGTCAGCAGGTCGGCGATCTCCGGGCCATCCGCCCGCAGCGTTGCGACCAGACCGGTCGTGCCGGTCAGATTTCGGGTCAGGCGCGGATGGCGTGGGTCCGCGTCGAGGATCAGCGTCTCCTGGACTGCCGGCCCAGGCCCGATCTCTCTCGGTCTGAAGGCCAGGCGTCTGTCCTGCCGCTCGGTCGCCTCCAGGTCCACATGAAAGCCCTGCGCCACGAACGGCCGCGCCAGACCCAGGATCTCATGATGGGTGAGGGGGAGCGGGCGTTGATCAGCTCGGGCCATTGCACCTCTCATGCGCGGTTTCAGCCGGCCAGCAGGGGAAACGTAACCGCAATTGCCCAGGCGAGCGCAATCCCGTTGGCGATCGCCGCCACGAAGGGGTGGCCGGTCCGGCGGGTGACCCAATGGGCGAACAGTCCGTAGATCGCGAAGAACAGCAGGATCACCGGCATCAGAATGATCAGGAAGAACAATCCTTCCAGATCCAGTGCGATCGCCAGGGCCAAGGAGGCGATGAACAGAGTTCTGACCACGATCCCCCGGGCCACCCCGCCCGGAGCTTCGCCGGACAGCCACGCCTGCGAAAGAAAGAAGACCAAAGTCCCGACCGTCATCAGCGCCAGCAGGTACCACCGCGCGGGGATCGGTACAAACGAGGCCACGAAGGCCTCGATCGGCCCCCCCAAGGCAAGCAAGCCGAAGAGCGTCACGGCGAGTGTCGAGCCGATGAATCTGCCTGTCGGCAGGGACCGAGGGTCCGGCTGTTCCGTTCGATCATCGCACCACAACAGCATCAGCGCCGTCAGGGCGCCGTAGAGGCCGAAATGGCAGACCAGATAGCCGCCGACCAGAACCGGCAGGAAGTCGGTCGGCAGCGGCCACAGGATCAGCGGGGTCAGAACGGCCGGGATGACGGACGCGAGCAACAGCCGCCGCCATCCGAGGACCGGACGAGGCGGGGCCTCTGGATCGGTGATCTGAGGCAACAGCCGGGAGGCCGGCCATGCCAGCAGGACGCAGCCCGCCAGCAGCAGCAGGATCCAGGGTCCGCGCGCCAGAGCGATCTCGGGACTCCGCCGGTCGAAGGCCTGGTCGAGCCAGCGGACCGCCTCGCGAATCCCGTCGCTTTGATAGAGCACGCCGATATGCTCGACCGAGGGGGCGAAGACTGTGCGCCGCGCGGTTCCCTCGGCGAAGCTTCCGTAGGTTACCGCCGCGCTCGGCGCCGGGCCCGCGACCTGTCCGACCACCCGCAGCCCTTCGTCCTTCAGAACCTGAGGCTCCCAGTCGCCGACGATGACCAGAAGGTTCTTCGGCGCTTGCGGGGTAACGACCCTGCTGAACATGGAGATCGCTACGGTGGCGCGAATCTCAGGATCCGCGATCGCCTGCCGGACGATGATGTCGGACGCCATGGAGTGGCCGAGAAGCGCGATCTCGGTCTGGCCGGTCCGGTCCCGTGCAAAAGCGACCACGCGGCCGACCTCATCCAGCAGGTAGCGGGTCGCCCCGTCCTCGGTGGTGACGTCCCCGGCCATCGGACGGGGATTGCGACCGTGCCCCAGGAAATCGAAGGTAATCGCGGTGTAGCCGTTGCGGGCGAGAGAGAGCGCAAAGGGCTGCATGAGCTGCTGGGAGCCGGCGAAGCCATGGGCGATCACCACCACGGGGCCGGTCGGACCGGATTGCGGAGCGGGTGAGAAAATCATGGCCGGGGTTGTGCCGACGGACAGCCGCTCGACCCGGACGTCCGCGCTCTGGGACAGCAGGGTCCAGAGCGAGACCGAGATCAGGACGACGGCGAGAACAGCCCCGATCGCGTGACGTGCGGAAAACCTCGATCCTGTCATGTTAGGCGCCGTGACATGGAACGGTGGTC
>JANSYC010000075.1 GCA_024742605.1 Alphaproteobacteria bacterium
CCAGCTGTCCTGACCCCAGGCGTAGTTCTGGTTCACGCCGGTGAAGGTCTTGATCTCGGGAAACATGTCCTTGACGTAATGCGCGGCCGCCACGTTGTCGGCGGTCGCATGCGACATCGTGCGGAATGAATACCGCCGGGGCGCTTCCTCGAAGATCCGGGGCGTGCCACAGACCGCGAAGATGGTCAGCCGCTGCAACTCTTCGACAACCGGCGCAAGCGCCGCACAGGACCCCGAGGAAATGTAGCCGATGATCAGATCGGCGTTCCGTTTCTGGACCAGGTTGCGGTACTCCGCGACCTGCTTGGTGTTGCCGCCGGACTCGTCAACGAACTCAGCCTCTAGGGTTGCCCCGGCGAAGCCCACGGTGTTGTAGGGGGCCGGGAGCGAGCCTGAATTGATCGCGTCGATCACCATTTCGGCCCCGTTGCGCGCCGGTACACCGAACGGACCCGCCGCCGGACCGGACAGAAAAGCCGGAATCGCAACGCTCAACGTGTCTTTGGCAAAGGCCGGCGATCCAAACGCAGCACCCGTGGCGATCACGGCAGCGGCTGTAACGCCCGCCACGCGTAACGTATTGGCAAACCTCATGAACAGTCCCCTTTTCGTGGCGTGTCCACCGGACGGGTCGTTCATTCATCTGCCCCCCGATGTAACGCGTTTCCATTACGAACCGACGGTTGACCCGCCTTCAATCCCTTTGAAGCCTGGTTCGACTCCATGATTTGGAACGGCAAGGGTAAGCATGATGGTGCGGAGGTTGCAACGCGGTCTTAGTTGCAGGAGGCCTTTTCCGAGGCGGATCGCCGAGCCGTCAGCTGGCTTGCGGTATTTTCATCTCGTCCGGCAATACAGCTTTGTCGAGGTTGGCCCCGTCCCAGGATGCATCGGTGATCAACGCGCTCGCCACCTGGGCGTAGGACAGGTTCGCACCGTCCAACTTGCATCCCGACAGATTGGCGCCGGAGAAATCGACCCGCACCAGCAGCGCGCCCGTAAGGTCCGCGCCGGACAGGTCGGACGCCCAGATGCCGGTCTCGTCCCCGGAGCGCGGGTCCAACAGCCGCATGGGCACCAGATTGGAAGCGCTGAGATCGATACCGGCCATTTTCGCACCCCGGAAGGACGCGCCGCGCAGATCGCAGCGCGGCATCTTCGCACCGGTCAGGTTGGCATTTCCGAACTTGGCAAAGCGGAAGGAGCCGCGGCGCAGGGTTGCGCCCGACAGGTTCGCTCCGCTGAAATCGGCCGCCGAGAGATCAACCCCCGACAGGTCCGCATCGGACAGATCCCGACCGGCGAAACTGGCCGGCGCTCCCTTGCGTCCGCCAGAACTGATCCAGGCAAAATGCGCCACGATCAGATCCTGCACCTCCTGGCCCAGCGTCTCCAAGCCGGTGGCGATCACGCAACCGGTCAAGTCGGCCCCCGACATGTCGGCACCGTCCAAATGGCACGACCGAAGATCGGCACCGGTCAGATCGGTATTGGTCAATCGGGCGTCCGCGAAATTGACGTCCTGCAGATTGGCGCCGCGCAGGTTTGAATCGACGAAGTCGGCGCCGGTCAGATCAGCGCCCTTCAGGTTCGCATTCTCCAGCACGGCACCAGAAAAGTGAGAGCCTCGTGCGCTGATTCCGGTCATATTCGCCCTGGTCAAATTGGTGCGGATCACCTTGGCGTTGTCGAAATCCGAGTTTTCGAGATTGGTGGACTGCTTGGCGCCGATCTTGGTCGGACGGAAATCGGCATCGGTCAAATCCGCGGAGGACAGCTTGGAGCGTTCCATGTCACAGCCGCGCAGGTCGGCGTGCATCAGTTTGGCACCCGAGAAATCGGCCGCAATCAATTGCGAGCCGGTGAAGACCGACTTTTCCAGATTGGCACCGGCGAACTGGGTGCCCCGGAAGTCGGCATTCGACATCAGGGCACGGCGAAGATCCACCCCGTTCAAGAGCGACCCGGTAAAACGTCCACCGCGCATGTCCGCGCGCTGGCCGTCCGGATAGCTGTTCAGATACGAGGCATGCTTACGAATCAGTTCTGCCGTCTGCCAGTCGACGGCGTTGGCATGGAACATGACAACATCCCGGTTTTTAAGAAATATTTCCGCGACGTTCTATCACTGATAAAAAGTATAACATTAGTTGGTGGTTATGAAAACGTCTTGAGATCGGAGTCCAGGGTTTCAAACACCAGCTGGAACCGGTCCGCCGCGTAGCGCACATGGCTGGCCTGAAGGATTGTCCCACCCGGCGCGACGTTGACTGAGTCGACAATCAGAACAGGGCGGGTGCGCGGGATCTGCAGGACGCTTGAGTCGACCGCATCGGGGATCCCGGCGGTGACCTTGGTCCGGGCCCGCTGATAATCGCCGAAACCATGGTGTTCCATGACCTTGGTGATGGACGGTTCCCGCGCATAGGCGGCCTCAAACTCGCCGAACAGCTTGGTCGGGAAATAGTGATCGGCAAGCCCGACGGGCCGCCCGTCCACCTCGCTGACGGAGACCAAATGCACCACCTGGGCGCCGGCCGTGACGTCGAGTTCCTCGGCCACGCCACGCGAGGCCTTCTCGCGCGTGATCGACAGCATGCGGCCGCCCGGAGACCGGTTGGCACGCTTCACATTCTCGGTGAAGCGGGTGCGGCGGCCAATCGTGTATTCAAGGACGTTCTCCCGCACAAAGCTTCCACGTCCCTGCTCCACTCGAACCAGCCCCCGGTCGGACAGCATACCCACCGCCCGCCGAATGGTGTGGCGGTTGACTGAGAAGCGCGCCGCCAGTTCAGCCTCGGTCGGAAGCTGCTGCCCCTCCTGGAAGACTCCAGTTGCGATTTCCTGCGCCAATTCCTGTTCGATCTGGCGCCAAATCGCCACGCCGTTCGCGCGGTCGAGAACCGTGACCATCCCATCCCCTTTTTTCCGGCAACATGCATCGGTTTATCCGAGCTTCCAGCCTCGCACGTCATCAAAGGTTCATTAAACGCTTCTTTACTCTCCAAGCCATTAACAGCATGTTACGGAACAGACATACGGATGTCTATACAAATTTGCATCTTGTCGAGGACCCCATGACCTCCCGAAAGATCGGATACGCATCACCTGAACAGACCGCCGAGAAACGCTCGCGCCAGCGCTGGCTCTCCATTCTGGCGAAAGCGGATATCGCGGATCTGGAATCGCTGTTCAACAATCTCCCAAGCAAGCCTGACTGGACCGTCATCCGCGCGCCGGAAGTCGGGATGATCATGGCCCGTGGTAGGGCCGGCGGCACCGGCCAGCGCTTCAATCTGGGCGAAGTCACCGTCACCCGCTGCGCCGTGCGGCTGGACTACGGCGCAACCGGCCATGGCTACGTCATGGGCCGCAACCGGCGCCATGCCGAACTGGTCGCCGTCGTCGACGCGATGATGCTGATCCCGTCCCGGCGCGAGGCCCTGGAAAGTGCGTTGATCGCACCGCTGGCCATGCGGCAGACGCAACATCATCAGCAGGTGGCCCGCAAGGTAGCCGCCACCAAAGTCGACTTCTTCACCATGGTTCGGGGAGATTGATCATGTCGGAAATGGTTGATCTGAAACCCGGTTTCACCGATCCGGTCACCTCGGCGCAGGAGGTTTTCCGGCAGATTCTGGGGACCCTCTCGCGCCCCGGACGGATCGGACGCATTACCGCCGACCTGGACCCGCCGAAGCCGCTCGATCTTGCGACCGCCTCGATCTGCCTGTCCCTGATCGATGTGGATACCCCGCTGTGGATCGGCCCGGATCTCCGCTCTCCAGAGGCCGAGGCGTTTCTGAAGTTCCACTGCGGCTGCCCGATCACGCAGAACCCCGCGGAAGCACAATTCGCGATCGTCCTCGGGGAGCGGCTTCCACATCTGACCACCTTCAATCCCGGCGACCAGGCCTATCCGGAAACCTCCACCACCGTGATCGTGCAGACGACGCGTCTGGAGGCGACCGCCATCGATACGGCAAGCCAGACCCTGACGCTGAGCGGGCCGGGGATCGAGACCGCGCACGTTCTCTCGGTCTCAGGGCTCCGAGAGTTCGCCGACCAATGGGCGGACAATCGTGCGCTTTTCCCCTGCGGCGTGGATCTGATTTTGACGGCGGACGACAAGGTCGTCGGGCTGCCGCGCACCGTCGCGATCGCATAGCACAGACGAGAGGGACCGGACATGTATGTCGCAGTAAAGGGTGGCGAGCAGGCCATCGAGAATTCTCAAGCCCTGCTGGCGGATCGCCGTCGTGGAGACCGGTCCTTGCCGGAACTCACCATTGCGCAGATCCGGGAGCAGATGCCGCTCGCGGTCGATCGCGTCATGACCGAAGGGTCGCTGCACGACCGGGATCTTGCAGCACTCGCGATCAAGCAGGCGGCCGGAGACATGCACGAGGCGGTGTTCCTGCTGCGGGCCTATCGCACCACCCTGCCCCGGTTCGGCATCTCCGAGCCGCTGAACACCGATCGTATGCACATCCATCGGCGGATCTCAGCGACCTACAAGGATCTCCCCGGCGGCCAGGTTCTGGGGGCCAGCTTCGATTACACCCACCGGCTGCTCGACTTCGCGCTGGCTGCCGGCGACGACCGCCCGGTCGCGGAGCTCGCCGAGCATGCGGTCGACGCGCGTATGCCCAGGGTCGCGGAGATTCTGGACCACGAGGGCCTGATCGAGTGCGAGGCTCCGGATTCCGACGACGCCCCGGTGTCCGATATCACCCGCGAGTCCCCGCGCTATCCGGCCGACCGGGCCGCCCGGCTCCAGGCACTGGCGCGCGGCGATGAAGGCTATCTGCTGGCGCTCGGCTATTCGACCCAACGCGGCTACGGCAACAATCACCCGTTCGTCGGCGAGATCCGCCACGGCACGGTCTCGGTCGAGTTCGAGCCGGAAGAACTCGGCTTCCCGATCGAGATCGGCGAGATCGAGGTGACCGAATGTCAGATGGTCAACCAGTTCAAGGGCTCCACCACCAAGCCGCCGCAGTTCACCCGCGGCTACGGCCTGACCTTCGGGCATTGCGAGCGGAAAGCGATGTCGATGGCGCTGGTCGACCGCGCCCTCCGGGCAGAAGAGCTGGGTGAGACCATCGATGCCCCGGCCCAGGACCATGAATTCGTCCTCAGCCACTCCGACAGCGTGGAGGCGTCCGGCTTCGTCCAGCACCTCAAGCTGCCGCATTACGTTGATTTTCAGGCCGAACTGGTCACCGTCCGAGCCCTGCGCGAGAAGGCCCGACGCCTCGCCGAAAGTTCTGACGATCCCGAATCCTCATCCATCGCCGCCGAGTAGGCGGGGGAGATCCTGATGAACCGCATGACCACCACGACACCGGTCGCGAGCAGCTCCACAACCCTGGGCGCCGAGGGCTACAACTTTGCCTATCTCGACGAACAGACCAAGCGGATGATCCGCCGCGCGATCCTGAAGGCCGTGGCAATCCCCGGCTATCAGGTGCCGTTCGGCAGCCGCGAAATGCCGCTGCCCTATGGCTGGGGCACCGGCGGTATCCAGGTGACCGCGTCGGTCATCGGCCCTCAGGATGTCCTGAAGGTGATCGATCAGGGCGCGGACGACACCACCAATGCTGTCAACATCCGCCGCTTCTTCGCCAAGACAGCCGGGGTCGCCACCACCGAGAAGACCGACCAGGCCTCGTTGATCCAGACCCGCCACCGGATCCCAGAAAAGCCGCTGACCGAAAATCAGATCCTCATCTACCAGGTGCCGCTGCCCGAGCCGCTCCGCAAGCTGGAGCCGCGCGAGACCGAGACCCGGACCATGCATGCGCTTGAGGAATACGGCGTGATGCATGTCTCCCTGTACGAGGACATCGCGCATTTCGGTCGGATCACGAAATCCTATGATTATCCGGTCCGGGTCAATGACCGCTACGTGATGGCGCCCAGTCCGATCCCGAAATTCGACAATCCGAAAATGGACCGCATGCCGGCCCTGCAGCTGTTCGGAGCGGGACGGGAGAAGCGGATCTACGCGGTTCCGCCCTACACCAAGGTCAAATCGCTCGACTTCGAGGACCATCCGTTCGAGATCGAGACCTGGGACGAGCCCTGCGCGCTGTGCGCGGCGACCGACAGCTATCTCGACGAAGTGGTGACCGACGACAAGGGCGGGCGGATGTTCGTCTGCTCCGACAGCGACTACTGCGCCGATCGCCGGGACGCGGGCCATGCCGGCCCCGGACTGCCGACCGCTCCGAAAGCCATCTCCCGAGACGGAGGAAAACCGTGACCGCACCGCGCACCCCACTCCTGACGGTCGACGGCCTGACCCATCGCTACGGCGAGCGGATCGGGTGTTCGGACGTGTCCTTTCAGATGTTCCCCGGCGAGGTCCTGGGCATCGTGGGCGAGTCCGGATCCGGCAAGACCACGCTGCTGAAATGCATTTCCGGGCAGATGGAGCCGACCGAGGGCAGCATCCTCTATGCCAGCCGCGACGCCAGGGACGTGGAGGTCTACGGGTTGGGCGAGGCCCGGCGCCGCATGCTGATGCGGACCGACTGGGGCATCGTCTACCAGAACGCCCGCGACGGGCTGCGCATGAAGGTCTCGGCCGGTGCCAATGTGGGCGAGCGGCTGATGGCGATCGGGGAGCGGAACTACGGCGACATCCGGCACCAGGCCGAAGACTGGCTGACCCGCGTCGAGATGGACATCGCCCGGATGGACGACCTTCCCGCCACTTTTTCCGGCGGCATGCAGCAGCGGCTGCAGATCGCCCGTAATCTGGTGACCAAGCCGCGCCTGGTGTTCATGGACGAACCGACCAGCGGGCTCGATGTCTCGGTGCAGGCGCGCCTGCTCGACCTGGTGCGCGGTCTGGTCTCCACCCTCGGCCTCGCCTGTATCGTGGTGACCCATGATCTCGGCGTCGTCCGGCTGCTCTCCCACCGGCTGATGGTGATGAAGGGCGGTCGCGTGGTCGAACACGGGCTTACCGATCAGGTGCTCGATGACCCGCAGCACGCCTATACCCAGCTTCTGGTCTCCTCGATCCTGCCGGTCTGATGAAAGGGATATCGGACATGACGACCCTCACCGATGGCGACATGCTGCACGCCCGCAATCTGTCGAAGCATTTCGTCCTGCACAATCAGGGCGGCATCCGCATCGACGTCTTCGACGATCTGGACGTTTCGGTGGCGTGCGGCGAGTGCGTGATCCTGGCCGGACCTTCCGGGTCCGGAAAATCCACCCTGCTCCGTTCGCTCTACGCCAACTACAAACCGAACGTAGGCAGCGTGTTGGTCCGGCACGGCGACCGCATCGTCGACCTCTGCACGGCCGAGCCGCACGAGATCGTCGAGGTCCGCCGAGACACCCTCGGCTATGTCAGTCAGTTCTTGCGGGTGATTCCCCGTGTGCCCAGCCTGGAGCTGGTGATGGCCCCGCTGATGGCGCGCGGCGTCTCGGAGGACCGCGCGCGGGAGCGGAGCCAGGTGATCCTCGACCGTCTGCGCATTCCGGAGAAGCTCTGGTCCTTGCCGCCCGCCACCTTCTCAGGCGGCGAGCAGCAGCGGGTGAATATTGCCATGAGCTTCGTTCAGGACTATCCGATCCTGCTGCTGGATGAGCCGACAGCCTCCCTTGATGCCGACAACCGCAAGACCGTGATCGCGCTGATCCAGGAAGCGAAGGCGCGCGGTGCCGCCGTGGCCGGGATTTTCCACGACGCCGAAGTCCGCGAGGCCGTCGGTGACCGCAATTTTGAGATGACAGAGGTCCGGAGAGCCGCATGAATGCCCTGAGCGCGACTGAACACGTCCTGACCAATGCCCGGATCGTCCTGTCCGACCGGGAACTGCTCGGAACCGTCCTGGTCCGGGACGGAAAGATCGCGGCGATATCCGAGGACCAGTCCTCGATGCCCGGCGCCGAGGATCTGGACGGCGACTATCTGATGCCAGGGCTTATCGAGCTGCACACGGACAATCTTGAGAAGCACGCCCAGCCCCGCCCCAAAGTCACCTGGCCGACCTCGTCGGCGCTGCTGGCCCATGACGCGCAGATCATTTCCTCCGGCATCACCACGGTGCTGGACGCGATCGCGGTCTGCGGAACCCTGAGCGACGATATCCGCGACCATATTGTCCGGGAGTCGGCCGAGGCGATCACCAAATTCCGGGCGGACGGTCTGCTGCGCGCAGACCACCATCTGCATATGCGCTGCGAGGTCGCCCATCCGCGCGCCGTCGAACTCTACGCGCCATTCAACGACCACCCGCTGGTGCGTCTGGTTTCCCTGATGGATCACACCCCAGGCCAGCGTCAGTTCGTCGATGTCGACAAGCTGAAGATCTACTATCAGGGCAAGCACGGCATGTCGGATGTGGAGATCGACAAGATGATGGACGACCGACGGGATGCCCAGGTCGTCTATGCGGACAAGCATCGCCGGGCGCTGGTCGACATGGCTGCCGCCAAGGGACATGTCCTCGCAAGCCATGACGACGCCACCCTCGAACACGTCCGGGAATCCCACGAGCTGGGCCTGACCGTCTCGGAGTTCCCGACCACGCTGGAGGCCGCGCGGGCGTCGCATGCCAGTGGCCTGCGGACCATCATGGGGGGGCCGAACGTGGTGCGGGGCAGCTCCCATTCCGGCAATGTCTCGGCCGGCGAATTGGCGGAGGCGGGCGTGCTCGACGCGCTCAGCTCCGACTACGTGCCGTCGAGCCTGCTGCACGGCGCGCTCATCCTGCACGACAAGCACGGCCTGTCCCTGCCGGACGCGATCGCGACCGTCAGCCGGAACCCGGCCGAAATGGGCCGCTTCGACGACCGGGGCGAGATCGCGGTCGGCAAGCGGGCGGACCTGATCCGGGTCAAGCTGCTGACCGACGGTGTGCCGGTGGTGCGCCGGGTCTGGCGTGAAGGGGAGCGGGTGGTCTGATGACGGCCGACACGAAGGCCCCCTTCGTTCCTCACAGCAACAACCCCGACAAGAAGCTCTCGGCGGACGGGCCCTATATCCACCCGGAGGCGAAGGTCGTCGCCAGCGACCTGGGCGCCTGGACCGAGGTGGGCGCGCGGACGACGGTCACCGAAAGCTCGATGGGCGACTACAGCTACGTCGTGCAGGACTGCCAGATCATCTACACGACCGTCGGCAAGTTTTCGAACATCGCCTCGCATTGCCGGATCAATCCGGGGAACCATCCCCATTGGCGCGCCTCGCTGCACCATTTCATGTACCGCTCGGCAAACTACGGGCTGGGCGAAGACGACCCGGACTTCTTCCAGTGGCGTCGCGATCACCATGTGACCATCGGACACGACACCTGGCTGGGCCATGGGGTCGTGGTCATGCCCGGTGTCACCATCGGCACCGGCGCGATCGTCGGATCCGGCGCGATCGTCACCAAGGATGTCGCGCCCTACACCATCGTGGTCGGCAATCCGGCGCGGGTGCTGCGGCGACGGGTCTCCGAGGCGGTGGAGGAGAAGCTGATGCGGATCGCATGGTGGGATTGGAGTCACGATCAATTGGGCGCGCATCTACCGGAATTCCGGGCTCTCGATGCCGAGGCCTTCGCCGACAAGTTTGATCCGGGTGCCTGATCCCGTGTCGTCCGCGACCCTGTTCCTCGTCGTGGGCCCCTCGGGCGCGGGCAAGGACAGCCTGCTGGAGGCGGCCCGCGCCGCCTGTCCCGAGGTTCGCTTTCCGAAACGGGAGATCACCCGTCCGGCTGGGTCCGGCGGAGAGGATCATATTCCGATCACAGAGCCCGAATTCGAGAGACGGGAGGCGGCCGGAGCCTATGTCCTGTCCTGGCGCGCCCACGATCTCGGCTATGGGGTGCCGGTCGGCATCCTGGACGACCTCGCCGCCGGCCGGTCGGTCGTGGTGAATGTCTCCCGGGGCGTGATCGACATCGCCCGCGGCCTGAATTTCCGGGTCCGCGTGCTGTCGATCCGCGTGCCGTCTGCCGTGCTGGCTGAACGGCTGCGACGGCGGGGCCGGGAAAGCGAAGATCAGATCGCCGGTCGGGTCGCCCGCGCGGACTCGTTCCGGGTGACCGGACCGGATGTGGTCGAAATCCTCAACGACGGCGCGCTCGAGACCGCCACCCGGCGATTCTCGAGTATTATTTCGTCCGAATCTTCGGGCCATTAGAGCAAGTTAATCAAAGCTTAACGGTCCTGACGCACGAACTTCACAGACCCGTCACGCGTCTAACACCAAGCCCCTGTACCTCCCGCACTGCAACAACGCACCCGAGAGCGAAGCACCCGATCAAAGGGTGGACGCTCCGTGGGTGCTGTTGGTCCAGGAACAAAGCGGTGCGCGCCCATGCTTGAGCTTCGCGGTCTCGAAAAACGGTTCGGAGATGTCACGGCGGTCGACCAAGTCGGTCTGTCGATCCCCAACGGTCAGATGGTCGGAGTGATCGGGCGCTCGGGCGCCGGCAAGTCCACCCTGCTGCGGATGATCAATCGGCTGGCGGAGCCGACCGGGGGGCAGGTTCTGTTCGAAGGCCGCGACGTCAGTGCCTTGAAGGGCCGCGAACTGATGGCCTGGCGCGCTCAATGCGCGATGATTTTTCAGCAGTTCAATCTGGTGAACCGCCTCGACGTGATCACCAATGTGCTGCTCGGCCGCCTCAATTATCACGGCGTGCTCGACAGCATGCTGAAGCGCTTCTCCGAGGCCGAGCGGGCCTTCGCCATCCGAGCGCTCGACCGGCTCGACATGGCCCAGACCGCCCTGCAGCGGGCCGATACCCTGTCCGGCGGCCAGCAACAGCGGGTGGCGATCGCCCGCGCTCTGATGCAGGAACCGCGCATCATGCTCGCCGACGAGCCGATTGCCTCCCTGGACCCGCGCAACGCCGCAATCGTGATGGACGCCCTGCGGACCATCAATCAGGAGGAAGGGATCACCGTGGTCTGCAACCTTCACACCTTGGACACCGCCCGGGCCTATTGCGACCGGATCGTCGGCATGGCCCAAGGCAAGGTGGTTTTCGACGGACTGCCCCATGAGCTGACAACCGATCAGGCCCGCGAGATCTACGGGGTCGAGGGGATGGACGAGGCGCTGAGCGAAAGCGTCACCTCGACCTCCCTGCCCGGAACTCTACCAAATACGAGCCCGACCAAGGGGACGGTCGAGGCTCGCCGCTCGGCGGTCGCCTGACCCATATCGGGTCCCGCCGCCCTGTCCCCATGCGCGAATTCCCACCAACCAGCCTTCAGGAGATCACGATGATTGCACGTCGTACCCTGGGTGCCGCCCTTGCCGGTGTCACGGCACTTGCGGCCCTACCCTTCGTTTCCACCCCGACCCTCGCCGCAGATGACTGGCGGACCGCTGTTCCGGTCTTCCGCGTCGGAATCCTGGGCGGCGAGAACGAGGCAGACCGCCTTAAGAACTACGCCTGCTTCAAAGATCTGCTGGAAGCCCGCCTCGAGGTTCCGGTCGAGCTGTACCCGGCCTCCGACTATACCGGCGTGATGCAGGGCCTGATCTCCAAGAATCTGGAATACGCCGGTCTCGGCTCCTCCGCCTATGCCGGAATCTCGATTCAGGATCCGGAGGCGGTCGAACCCCTGGTCACCACCGAGCAGGTCGATGGATCGCTGGGTTACTATTCGGTCATGTACGTCAAGTCCGACAGCCCCTACCAGAGCCTTGAGGACCTCAAGGGCAAGACTCTGGCCTTCGCAGATCCGAATTCGACCTCGGGCTATCTGGTGCCGTCCTACGAGCTGAAGGCTCAGGGATACGATCCGAAGGAATTCTTCTCCAAGACCGGTTTCGGGGGCGGCCACGAGCAGGCTGTCGTTGCGGTGCTGAACGACCAGTACGACGCCGGGGTCACCTGGACCTCCGGTGTGGGTGAGGAGTCCGAGGGCTACAGCCGCGGAAACCTGCGCAAGATGGTCGACAAGGGTGCTCTGAACATGGACGACATCCGGGTCATCTGGAGGTCCAACCTGATCACCAACGGCCCGCGCGTCATCCGCAAGGACGTGCCGCAGGCACTGAAGGACACGATGCGCGGCATCCTCGTCAACCTGCCGATCGAGAACCCGGACTGCGCCCAGGCGATCGCCGGCGGCGAGATGAACGGCTTCCAGCCGATCAGCCACGACTTCTACCGGCCGATCATCGAGATGCGCCGCGAACTGCTGGCAGCCCGTCGCGGGTAACAGAAACTCCTTCGGGGCCGGACAGCGCAGGTTGTCCGGTCCCTGTCCGGTATGGCATCCCCATCTTTGACGAGGACGGCACGTGAGCACTTCAACGATCGACGGGGCGCCGGCCCCGCAGCACGATCCGGTCGGCCTGTTCGAACGGCACCGCACCGAGTTGCGGGCCTCGAAGCGCGCAGCGACCTTACTTTATGGCGGCCTCTTCCTGCTGGCGCTGGCGGCATCGGTCTACATCTCGAATTTCTTCCCCGACAAGCTGGCGGCCGGTGCCCCCAAGATCGGCGATTACCTGTACGACATTATGCCGATCCTGAATGCCGACGTGCTGTTCGCCGACACCAAGACCGAGGGCTCGCTCGCCTACTGGTATTTCAACCTGCCAAAATACCTTCAGCTGCTGCTCGAGACCGTGAACATGGCTCTGTTCGCGACCGTCCTGGGGACCATCGGTGGATTCCTCCTCTGCTTCCCGGCCAGCCGCAACCTGACGCCGAACAGATGGGTCTACCATCTCTGCCGCCGCTACATGGAATTCTGCCGCGGCGTGCCGGAAGTGATCTTCGCCATCCTGTTTGTCTGGGCCTTCGGTATCGGCCCCCTGGCCGGGATCGTGGCGATCGCGATCCACTCAGCCGGCGCGCTTGGCAAATTGTTCTCCGAAGTGAACGAGAACGTCGACACCAAGCCGATGGACGGGATCCGGGCCTCCGGCGGATCCTGGCTCGACGAGATGCGCCACGGCGTGGTGCCGCAGGTCCTGCCGAACTTCGTAAGTTACGCGCTGCTGCGGTTCGAGATCAACATCCGCGCCTCCTCGATCATCGGGTTCGTGGGCGCCGGCGGGATCGGGCAGGAACTCTACTACGTGATCAATTTCAACTTCTACGAAGAGGTCAGCGCACTGGTCCTGCTGATCGTCGCGACCGTGACCTGCGTCGACCTGATCTCCGAACGGGTCCGCCACCGTTTTATCGGTAAGGAGAATCTGGGATGAGCCTTGCCGATATCTCAGCCGCCGAAATCGCCGCGGCCAAGAGCCGGATTCCCGGTGCCTTCGAGGGCACGGACACGCGCGCCAAACAGGCCCTGATGGTGCTGGCCGGCGTCGCCTATTTCGCGTTCTGCATCTGGATCTTCGATATCACCCTGGAGACGCTGTTCGGCGGCCTCGGCAAGATGGGCCATGTGATCTACCAGATGGTGATCTGGAAGGATTTCCTGAGCTGGGATTTCGCCGGAATCTTCGTGGGTCTGGCCGAAACCCTCGGGATGGCCCTGCTTGGCACCTCGATCGCCTCGGTCTTCGCGATGGTATTGGGCTTTGTCGCCGCCAAGAACGTCGTGCCGAACCTTTTCGTTCACCATCTGGTGCGCCGGTTCCTCGATCTGCTGCGCGGGGTCGACACCCTGATCTGGGCGCTGGTGTTCGTGCGGGCGGTAGGCCTGGGGCCGCTGGCCGGCGTGCTCTCGATCATCGTCTCCGACACCGGCACCCTGTCGAAGCTGTATTCGGAGGCGGTCGAGAACGTCGATCGCAAGCCGATCGAAGGAGTGCGGGCGACCGGCGCCAACAGGCTCAAGGTCTACCGGTTCGGCTTTCTGCCTCAGGTGATGCCGGTCTTCCTGTCGATGTCGCTCTACTGGTTCGAGAGCAACACCCGCTCCGCCACCATCCTCGGCATCGTGGGCGCGGGCGGCATCGGCATGCAGCTCTCGGAACGAATGAAGGTGCAATACTGGGATCAGGCGGCGTTCATCATCCTGCTGATCCTGCTGATGGTGGCCCTCATCGACATCGCCTCCAAACACGTCCGCATGAAGCTGATCGGCACCCGCGCTCTCTGACAGCAGGAGTATCTTGCCGTCCAGGCCACTTGCGCCATCGGCAAAGCCCGGTATCGTCGCGGCCATGAAAACTCCAGTCGACTACATTTTTGGCGAGACCCTCCCGGAACCGGGACAGGTCTTGGACGTGGCCGAGGGCATCCGGTGGATCCGCATGCCCCTGCCCTTCGCGCTCAATCACGTGAACCTGTTCCTGATCGACGACGGGGACGGATGGGTTCTGATCGACACCGGGATCGGGCTGCCCGAAACCCAGGGCCTGTGGGAAACCATCCTCGCGAACAGCCTGCAGGGGCGCCCGATCACCAAGATCCTGGTCACGCATTTCCACCCCGACCATATGGGCTGTGCAGGCTGGCTGACCGAGAAGCTGGGCGTCGAGATGTGGACCAGCCGCGCCGAATGGCTGTCGGCCCGCTCCATCCGGCTCGACGATTCCACCGAGTTTTTGGATAATCTGGTGTCGTTCTACGTGAAGACCGGCCTGGGCACCGCGATGGCGGGCGAACTCCGGACCCTCGGCAACAGCTATCGCCAGCAGGTCGCGCCGGTCCCGATGACCTACCACAAGCTGGCGGACGGCGATCTGTTCGAGATCGGACGGTTCAAGTTCCGGGTGGTGATCGGTTCCGGCCATTCGCCCGAACATATCTGCCTGCACTGCGCCGAGACCGGCATCATGCTGGGCGGCGACTTCCTGCTGCCCCGGATCTCGCCGAACGTCTCGGTCTGGTGGAGCGAGCCGGACAGCAACCCGCTCAATGACTATTTCGACTTCCTGTCCGGGCTGGACCGGATCGACCCGGAGATCCTGGTGCTTCCGTCTCACGACCGGCCCTATCGGGGCCTGGACAAGCGGGTGCGCGATCTGCTGCTGCACCACGAGGAACGGCTGGATCTGGCCCAGGAGGTCTGCAGCACCCCGTCCTCCGCCGCCGATGTGATGCGCCGGATGTTCCAGCGCGAGTTGGATACCCACCAGACCCGCTTCGCCATCGGTGAGAGCCTCTCTCACATCAACAAGCTGCTCGCCGACGGCCGGATCACCCGCCGTCTGGGTGACGACGGGGCCTGGATCTACGAAGCGGCGTGAGGCCGAGACTTAGTTCCCGTCACCCACCACACCGCTGACCAGGTTTTCCTGATACAGCGCGTCCAGATCCAGCCAGGGATCGGTGGAGCCGAACCGGTCGATCACCTTTGTGATTCGGTCTTCCAGATCCCGCCGCGCCGCCTCGGCTTCCAACTGTTCCACCTGCGCGAACCGCAGCGTATCGCCCGGTCGCAGGCGCCCCAGACGCGGAATGTCCGCGGAGATCACGGTGCCGAGCTTGGGGTAGCCGCCCGTGGTCTGATGATCGGCCAGCAGCACGATCGGACGCCCGTTCCCGGGAACCTGGATCGCACCGGTGGCGATTCCATCGGAGATGATGTCGTGGCCCCGGGCGTGCTTCAGGGTCGGACCGTCGAGCCGCATGCCCATCCGGTCCGCCTCGCGGCTGACCGCAAAGCTCTCGGAGAAGAAGGCGGTCAGGCTGTCCGGGGTAAAATAGTCATCCTGCGGCCCCAGGATCACACGGATCGGAGACTCGTCGGTCCGCCAGGCCCCGTCCCCGGCCTTCAATTCTTTGCGTTCCTGGACATCCTGCATCAGAAGCGGCAGGTCGTCGCCTTCGGCCAGCGCCCGGCCGTCGAGACCGCCGATGCGCGCCCGGGTGTAGGTCGACAGGCTGTCATAGACCGGCGGCAGGTCGAAGCCGCCCTCCACCGCCAGATAGGCAACGCCGCTGTCGCCGATACCGCCGATCCGAAGACGGCGGCCCCTGGTCAGCCTTACGGACTGGTGCGCCGGGGCCTGCACCGGTTTCTCGCCCAGAACCTCGATCGGCGTCGCGGTGCCGACCAGGGCGAACCGGGCCGACTCCGCTGTGATCTCCAGGGTCGGTCCCATCAGACGGATCTCGATGGCCGCCATATCGGCCGCATTGCCGACCAGCGCATTGGCAATCCGCAGCGCCACCGGATCCAGTGCCCCCGAAGGCGGCGCGCCCAGATGTTGCGCCCAGGGGCGGCCGAGATCCTGCAGGGTCGGGCTCAAGCCCGGCGCGACGACTTTCAGCCCGGCCATCATTCCGCCTCCTCGGCCGCAAGGTGATATTCCCCGGCCTCGATGCGGCGGCGGAGCGCGTCGCTGCCGTCCTGATCGATCGACGAGAACACCACCCGGTCGCCGGCGGCGAGCAGGATCGGGTCGTCCAGCCCGCGATCGAACAGCTCGACGGGCGTGCGACCCAGCAGGTGCCAGCCGCCCGGCGATTCCATCGGATAGACATTGGTCTGGTTGATCGCGATCGCGACCGACCGGGCCGGAACCCGCACCCGCGGATCGGAGCGGCGCGGAAGTTCCAGTTCCTGAGGCAGAATACCGAGATAGCCGAGGCCCGGGAGAAATCCCATCATGTATACCTCGTAGGTAACCGAGCCATGCAGCTCGACGACCTTCTGCTCGGTCAGGCCGCACCGCTCCGCCACCTCGGACAGATCCGGCCCGCCCTCGCCGCCATACAGAACGGGCACCCGCCACAGCCGCCCCTGCACCTGGCTCCCGGTCAGCCCGTCCAGGCTTGCGGAGATGAGATCGCGCAGATCGGCCCCGCCGATCACCAGAGGGTCGTAGTGGATCATCAGGGACCGAAAGGTCGGCACCAGATCGACGATGCCGGCGATATCCCGCTCCCGCAAAGCCGACGCCAGGGCGATGACCTTTCGGTTGATCTCGCGGTCCACGTCTTCGCCGAACTGAACGACAAGGGCGGTGTCTCCGGCGGCGAGAAAGCGCGGTGTGTCGGATTTTCCGCCTTTGTCCCCGCTGTTTGACGCTGCTTGCATAGACCTCGCCTCCGGCATCGGTTTTACTGACGCGGCTATCCCACCACCCCATGATGCGTAGGCTCAAGAGACATGACGAGCAAGGTCAATTTGAACTGTGACATGGCCGAAGGTTTCGGCGCTTATGACATCGGCGCCGACAGCGCGCTGCTGGACATCGTGAAATCCGCGAATGTCGCCTGCGGCTTTCACGCCGGCGACTGGAACGTGATGGACCGGGTCTGCCGCGAGGCCAAGGCCAAAGGGGTCTCCATCGGCGCCCATCCCGGGTTCAACGATCTGTGGGGCTTCGGCCGCCGCCAGATCAAAACCTCGCCGGGCGACATCGAACGGATGTGCATCTACCAGATCGGCGCCCTGCAGGCCATCGGCACGGCCAACGGGATCAGGGTCACCCATTTCAAAGCCCACGGCGCGCTGGGCAACATGTCGGCGGTCGATATCGACTACGCCCGCGCCATCGCTCGGGCCATCAAAGCGGTCGATCCCTCGATCATTTTCCTGGCCCCGATCGCCTCTCAACTGGTGGTCGCCGGCGAGGAGTTGGGGCTGACCGTTGCGCATGAGGTCTTCGCCGACCGGACCTATACCGATGCCGGCGAGCTGACCCCGCGCAGCCAACCGAACGCGATGGTCCATGACGCCGATGAGGCGGTCGAGCGGGTGGTTCGTATGATCCAGGAGCAGGCTGTGGTCTCGACCTCCGGGAAGGTCATTCCGTGCAAGGTGCATTCGATCTGCGTGCACGGGGACGAGCCGACGGCCGTTGCCGTGGCCTCCTCGGTGCGCGACGCTATTGTTGCCGCCGGGGTCGCGCTGGTTCCCCTGCCTGAGATGGATCTTTAGGTCCGACCGTCCCGCTCAGAGTTCAGAGAGGAACCGCTATGGAACCCGCTTTTCCGAAAGCCGAATACGACCACAGGCTCGCCAAGGTGAAGGCCGCGATGGAAGCGGCCGGCCTGGACAGTCTGGTGGTGACCGAACCCGCGAATATGGGGTGGGTCACCGGCTATGACGGCTGGTCCTTCTATACCCCGCAATGCCTGCTGGTGGCCCTGGAACTGGACGAACCGGTGCTGATCGTGCGCGGCATGGACGCGAATGCCGGCAAGGTCACCACATATCTGGATCACGGGAACATCCTGGGATATCCGGACCATTACGTGCAGCAGATGGACCGGCACCCGATGGACTGGGTGGCCGAGGAGATGTCCCGGCGCGGGATCGCGACCGGCACCGTCGGGCTGGAGATGGACAGCTATTACTTCTCGCCGATGGGGTATGAGCACCTGAAGGCTGGCCTGCCGAACTGCGCATTCCAGAACGGGCAGGGCGTCGTGAACTGGTGTCGGGCGATCAAGTCGGACGCGGAACTCGCCTATATGCGGGACGCCGCCAGGATCATCGAGCACACCATGCGCATCGGGATCGAGGCGGTCACGCCCGGCATTCGGCAATGCGACGCGGTGGCGGCGATCTACGACGCGTCGATCAGGGGCGTCGATGGGATCGGCGGAGACTATCCCGCGATCGTGCCGATGCTGCCGACCGGGTTCGGCGCATCGACCCCGCATCTCACCTGGTCCGACGCACCGTTCAAAACCGGTGAAGCCACGATCCTGGAGCTGGCCGGCGTGCGCCGCCGCTACCATTGTCCGATGGCGCGCACCGTCTCGCTCGGCAAGCCTCCGCAGAAGCTTCAGGACGCCAGCGACGTGATCTGTGACGGCATCGCCGCCGCCCTGGATGCCGCCAAGCCCGGTGCCACCTGCGCCGAGGTGGAACTGGCCTGGCGCCGGGTGCTGGCGAAGTCCGGCTTCGAGAAGGAGAGCCGGATCGGCTATTCCGTCGGCCTGAACTATCCGCCGGACTGGGGCGAGCACACCATGAGCATCCGATCCGGCGACAAGACCGTGCTACAGCCAAATATGACTTTCCACATGATCCCGGGACTGATGCTGGACGACTGCGGCATCGAGATCTCGGAATGCTTTCTGATCACCGAGACCGGGGCGGAGTGCTTCTACGACTTCCCCCGTCCGCTGGTGGTCAAGGACTGAGACACCGGAGACCGATTGCATGATCGACCCCGCCGCCTACGACGACGCGGAAAGCCGAGCCTATCGCGCTTCCAGTAGCTGGCGGTGGCGCGCGCTCATGACGGCGTCGGTGTTGGACCACAGCAGTTTCCCCATGCGCGTTCGCTCGATCCTGGATCTGAAACCGCTGCTCGACGCCATGGATATGATGCGGTTCGAGCGCCATGTCCGCGAGTTGGGCGGCCTGCGTGAGGACGACCTGGATCTGCTGGCGACGGCGATGCAGCGCGTTGCCCTGTTCTACATCCAGACGTTCCACGACCCGAATGTGGTCGTCCCGCTCAATTCCTTGCTGTCGCTTCTGCTGACG
>JANSYC010000114.1 GCA_024742605.1 Alphaproteobacteria bacterium
AGCATCGTCGCGAAGATTGAGGCGCTGTATAGAATAAGGGTCGGGTCCACAGGGCTCTCCGTCGGCAGCGCGATCAGAGCGACGTATCATGACTTTGCAAAGCCTGACATCACTTTCAGACTAAGATACCATAGCACTGAGACCAGCGGTTTGGCGTGACAGATTTTGCACGGCCAGTTCCCGGCCCCACGGAAATCCGAAAACCGGCCGCTTCCGGATTCCCGCATTGACTTCACGGCGTCCCTGCGTATAGTCCGCGCTTCGTCGCGACCGGCGGTCGGTGCGCGAGACGGAATTCTTATGTTGGGACGGTTCGATGTACGCAGTCGTTAAGACCGGCGGCAAGCAATACAAGGTCGCCTCTGGTGACGTAATCAAGGTCGAGAAGCTTGCAGGTGAAGCCGGCAGCATGATTGAGCTTGGTGAGGTCCTTATGGTTGGCGGTGAGGCTGGTGTCACCATCGGTGCGCCGACCGTGACGGGTGCCTCGGTTGCTTGCGAAGTGCTGGATCAGGCCAAAGGGCCGAAGGTCATCAGCTTCAAGAAGCGGCGCCGGAAGAACTCGCGTCGGACACGCGGTCATCGGCAGCAGATCACCGTTCTCAAGGTCACGGGG
The DNA here is from genome assembly GCA_024742605.1 of Alphaproteobacteria bacterium. Classification (GTDB taxonomy): domain Bacteria; phylum Pseudomonadota; class Alphaproteobacteria; order Thalassobaculales; family Thalassobaculaceae; genus JANSYC01. The sequence goes on from JANSYC010000114.1 coordinate 617, forward strand.
ATCAGCGCGGGCGCCTAAGGCGTGCGCGGTCCCGATAGGTAAGGAGACAGGCCATGGCTCATAAAAAAGCAGGCGGTAGTTCACGGAACGGTCGCGACTCAGCGGGGCGCCGTCTTGGTGTGAAGAAGTATGGGGGTGAGCATGTCATCCCCGGCAACATCATCATCCGGCAGCGTGGCACCAAGTATCATCCGGGCCTTAATGTGGGCATGGGCAAGGACCACACCATCTTCGCCACCGTCGAAGGTAAGGTCGTGTTCCGCAAGACCCGCGATCGGATGTTTGTTGGGATCGAGCCGGTTGAAGCTCTCCCGGTGGCGGCGGAGTAACGCCGTCCCGACCGAATATCAGGACCCCGTTCCAAACGGGACGGCTTTGAAAGGGAACGGTCCGCCGTTCCCTTTTGTCGTTGGTGGCCCTCCACCTCACCGGACTCCGAACCATGAAGTTCCTCGATCAAGCCAAGGTTTTCATCAAGAGCGGTAACGGTGGCCCGGGCTCTGTCAGCTTCCGCCGGGAAGCCTATGTGGAGTACGGCGGCCCGAACGGGGGCGACGGCGGGCGCGGCGGCGACGTGATCATCGAATGCGTCGATGGTCTGAACACCCTGATCGATTTCCGCTACCAGCAGCATTTCAAAGCCGAGAGCGGCCGGCCCGGCATGGGCAAGGATCGTTTCGGGGCCGGCGGGGCGGATACCGTGCTGCGAGTTCCCTTGGGCACCCAGATCTGGGACGAGACCTACGAGACCATGTTGGCCGACATGACCGAGTTGGGCCAGCGGATCACCCTGGCACGCGGTGGTGACGGGGGCTTCGGGAACGCCCGTTACAAATCCTCGACCAACCAGGCACCGCGCAAGTCGACTCCGGGCTGGCCGGGCACGGAGATGTATATCTGGCTGCGGCTGAAGCTGATCGCCGATGCCGGGCTGATCGGGTTGCCCAATGCCGGAAAATCGACCTTCCTGGCGGCCGTCACCGCAGCCAAGCCGAAAATCGCGGATTATCCGTTCACCACCTTGCACCCCAATCTGGGCGTCGTCCGTCTGGGTGGTGAGGAGTTGGTGCTGGCCGATATTCCAGGGCTGATCGAGGGCGCTCATGAAGGTGCGGGTCTTGGCGACCGCTTCCTGGGACATGTCGAGCGCTGCGGTGCCCTGCTGCATCTGGTCGACGGCACCGCCGAGGATCCGATCGCGGCCTACCACACCGTACGGGAGGAACTGTCGGCTTATGGCGGGGATTTGGACCAGAAAGTCGAGATTCTGGCGATCAACAAGATCGACGCGCTTCCGGCCGAAGACGTCGGTGCCTTGGTGGAGCTGTTTCAGGAAGAGATCGGCCTGACGCCGATGACCGTCTCCGGTGTCGCGGGCATCTCGGTGGATCAGGTGTTGGGTGCGATCTTTGATGCGGTGCGCGCCGACCGGAAGGCCGAGAAGGCAGCCGCCGTCGAGGCGGCGCGGGGCGAGGACGAACCGGTATGGACGCCGTAACCGCCTTCACCGCGACCACCCCGCTGGACGACGCCCGCCGGGTGGTGGTCAAGATCGGCTCCGCCCTGCTGGTCGAAGAAAGCACAGGCGCCGTGCGCCGTCCGTGGCTTGACGCCTTGGTCGATGACCTTGCGGCGTTGAAGGCGGACGGCAAGGAGATCCTGGTGGTCTCGTCCGGGGCGATCGCGCTCGGCCGCCGTCATTTCGGACTGGCCCGGCGCCGGAGCGCGAAGCTGGAGGAAAACCAGGCGGCCGCGGCGACCGGGCAGATCCTGTTGGCCCATGCCTACCAGGAAAGCTTCGCCCGGCACGGGGTCACGGTCGCGCAGATCCTGCTGTCGCCGGACGATACCGAAGAACGGCGGCGCCATCTGAACGCCCGGGCCACGCTGACCACGCTGCTGCGGCTGGGGGCGGTGCCGGTGATCAACGAGAACGATACCGTCGCGACCGCGGAGATCCGGTTCGGCGACAATGACCGGCTCGGAGCGCGGGTGGCGCAAATGGCGAGTGCCGACACCCTGATCCTGCTCTCGGACATCGATGGGCTCTATACCGGCGATCCGCGCGTCGACACCGACGCAGCACACATTCCCCAGGTCGACCAGGTCACCCCAGCGATCGAGGCCATGGCCGGGGCCGCGGGAACCGGTTACGCATCCGGCGGCATGGTCACCAAACTCGCCGCCGCCAAGATCGCCGCCTCGGCCGGCACGCGCATGGTGATCGCCAATGGCCGGGCGCTGAACCCGATCCGGGCCTTGCGGGATGGCGGGCGCTGCACATGGTTCGGAACCCCTGCCAGCCCGCTGACGGCACGGAAACGCTGGATTGCCGGATCCCTCTCGCCCAAAGGCAGTCTGACCCTGGATGCGGGCGCTGTGAAAGCCCTGCGCGGCGGCAAGAGCCTGCTTCCAGCCGGCGTGACCATGGTCTCCGGCAGTTTCGAACGGGCCGATCTGGTGACCATTCACGGCCCGGATCAGAGTGAGCTGGCGCGCGGGCTGGTGGTCTATTCAGCGGCGGATGCCAGGCTGATTGCAGGCCGGAAATCCCGTGAAATCGAGCAGGTCCTCGGCTACCGTGGCCGCGACGAGATGGTGCACAGGGACGATATGGTGCTTACCGGAAACCTGGAGGAGGGACGGTCATGACGCTTGCGGAACCCGTGAATACGGACCTTACCACCGAAGCCGGGCTGGAAGCGGAGATGCTTGAGGTCGGTCGGCGCGCCCGCGCCGCAGCTGCAACTCTCGCCATGGCGCCGACCGCCGCCAAGGACAAGGCCCTGCTTGCCGCCGCCCAGGCAATCCGCGACAGCACGGCTGCCATCCTGGAGGCCAATGCGGCCGATGTGGCGGACGCCACGGCCAAGGGGCAGCGCGCGTCCCTGGTCGACCGCCTGATACTCACGCCCGATCGTTTGGAGGATGTGGCGGCAGGGCTGGAGACGATCGCCGCTTTGCCGGATCCGATCGGATCCGTCCTGGCCGAATGGACCCGGCCGAACGGGCTGAAATTTGAGCGCCGCCGCACGCCGCTGGGCGTGATCGGCATCATCTTCGAGAGCCGCCCGAATGTGACGGCGGATGCGGGCGGGCTGTGTCTGAAGTCTGGAAATGCCGCAATCCTGAGGGGTGGGTCCGAAAGCTTCCGCAGTTCGACCGCGATCGTCGACTGTCTGCATCAGGGTCTGCACGCGACCGGTCTGCCGGAGGATGCGATTCAGGCGGTGCCGACCCGCGACCGCGCAGCCGTCGGCCACATGCTGCGGATGCCGGATTTCATCGACGTGATTGTGCCGCGGGGCGGAAAATCCCTTATCGAGCGGGTGCAGACCGAGGCGCGGATGCCGGTCTTCGCTCATCTTGAGGGCCTCTGCCATGTCTATGTGGATGCAGGAGCCGATCCCGAAAAGGCGGTCGCCATTGCGGTTAACGCGAAGATGCGGCGGACCAGCGTTTGTGGCGCGGCGGAGACCTTGCTGATCGACCGCGCCATAGCGCCGACTCTGCTGCCGAGGATCGCCTCAGCCTTGCAGGACGCCGGCTGCACCCTGCGAGGGGATGACGCGGCGCGCGCGGTATATCAGGATATGCAGGTTGCAACCGACGCCGACTGGACCACGGAGTATCTCGACGCAATTCTCTCGATTGCGGTGGTCGACGGGGTCCCGGGAGCCATCGATCACATCAACCGCAACGGATCGCACCACACCGACAGCATCGTGACTGAGAATGCCGATGCCGCCGAGCGGTTCCTGAATGAGGTCGACAGTGCGATCGTCCTGCACAATGCCTCGACCCAATACGCCGATGGAGCCGAGTTCGGCATGGGAGCCGAGATCGGCATCTCGACCGGGCGCATGCATGCCCGCGGTCCGGTGGGAACCGAGCAACTCACAAGCTTCAAATATGTGGTACGCGGAACGGGCCAAACCCGCCCGTGAGAGCCAACCGCATCCCCTCGTCCCGTCAATTGGTGGTCGAGCGCAGCCCGCGCCTCAGAGCCAGCGCCGCCCCCGCGCTTCCGCGCAACGGAGCCGATGGGCGCAGAATTTCTGTTGGCTTGATGGGGGGATCTTTCAATCCAGCGCACGAAGGCCATCTGTTCATAGCAAGGCTGGCGATGCGCAGCCTCAATCTGGATGAGGTCTGGTGGTTGGTGAGCCCGCAGAACCCGTTGAAGAGTCAGGATGACATGGCGCCCCTCGCGGACCGTCTGGCGTCGGCGCACAGGGTCGCACGGGACCGGCGGGTGCGGCCGCGCGATCTGGAGACACGGCTCGGGACGCGGTTCACGGCCGATACCTTGGTTGAGTTGAAAAACCGATGCCCCCGGATGCGGTTCGTCTGGATCATGGGAGCGGATAACCTTGTGGGGTTTCATCGGTGGGAGCGATCATCATCGATCCTTCACACTCTACCTGTTGCGATATTTGACCGTCCGACCTACTCTATAAAGGCGCTAGCAAGTCGGACGGCGCTGCGTTTCAGACGGAATCGGGTCCGACATCGTGCGGCCCGAACCCTGACAAGACGCGAACCGCCGGCATGGGTGTTCCTGCACTCGCGTCGGCACCCGGCTTCGGCCACCCGCATCCGCCAACAGCGGAAATCAAGCGTGTGACCAAGCCGGTCGCTACCACGTCGTCCACCTGCCATGCGGCCTGTGTGCGTGATGTGGATCCGATTGAAAAAAGGAGCATCCCCATAACACTTCATGACCTCTCCGAGGGAGCCGGCCTGCTGGATCTGGTGACAACATCACTGGATGACGACAAGGCCGAAGACATCGTGGCCATCGATATGGCCGGGAAGTCCGCCATCAGCGATCACATCGTGATCGCGTCCGGCCGATCGCAACGGCATATCTCCGCGATGGCCAACCATCTGGTCAAGAACCTGAAAGACACGGGTGTCGGAGAAATCCGGATCGAAGGTGCCAATCAAGCGGATTGGGTGCTGATCGATGCCGGAGACGTCATCGTGCACCTGTTCCGTCCCGACGTGCGGGAGTTCTACGCCCTCGACAAGATGTGGGGCGGCGAGGACCAAAGCGAGATGCGGACCGTTCAGGTTGGCGGTGGCGAACGACAGACCGGCGACGGGCCGCTTTACGCGCTTGCGTAAAGACGGATAGCCGGACGGACGGACGAAAGCCTGACCCGACCCGGTCTGGTCGGTGATGGAGAGAAATATGCGGATCGTGATCGCCGCCTTGGGACGCGCTCGGCGCGGACCGATCTACGATCTGGCGTCCGAATACGCCAAGCGTCTGTCCTGGACCGTCGAGGTGCGAGAGGTCGAGCCCAAGAAACGGCTCGACGGGGCTGCTCTCGCGGCTCATGAGGCAGATCTGCTGCGGGCGCAAATTCCCGACGGCGCAGTTCTCGTCGCAATGGACGAACGGGGTCGGGATCTGACCAGTCAGGATCTCGCAGAAACCTTGGGCCGATGGCAGGACGACGGTCGCAGTGTCATCGGATTCGTGATCGGCGGAGCCTTCGGCCTCGACCCGGCCCTGCGGGCGGACGCGGACCTGGTCCTATCCTTCGGGCGGGCGACGTGGCCGCACCTGCTGGTACGTGCGATGCTGATGGAGCAGGTCTACCGCGCCGAGACCATCCTTGCAGGCCACCCCTACCATAAACCCTAGGGGCAAGATCGGCTGGTTATTCGATCCGAACTTCCGCCACGACCGGGTCGATCTCAGCGAGATTCTGCAGTCGCTCAAGGGTGCGGGCATCCAAAGCGGTTCCGGTGGGAAGTAGCGTCTGGCCACCCGAGGTTTTCAAGGGAGCGACGAGTACTGTCCCCGGCCGAACGTCGGTGAGGCGAACGGGCCGCCCGGGCAAGGGCCGCGCGCCAGCACCGGATCCGCGCGCTTGCGGGCTAGCCTCGATCGGAGCCGCGTCCGCATCTGCCAGTTCCAGATCCTCGATACTGTCGATATAGACCTCATGGTAGTCAAACGGAGGCTTGATGAACCGATCCGTCGACATCACCCGCTGGAGCCGATTGCGCATGTTTGCGGCGGTCGTCGGCTTGGTCAGAAAGCAGTCGACATCCAGTTTAAAGGCCAGGCCGACGACAGGCTTGTCGGAGTAACTGGTCAGCATGGCAAAAGCCGTGTCCCTGGCCACCCCGGCCAGCCCCACCCGCACCCGCTTCAACAGCTCGATCCCGTTCATCCGCGGCATCCGGAAGTCACACACGATCAACCCGAAAGAGCGATCGGCGGTGGAGAGGAGATCGACGGCCTGGTTGCCGTTCTCTGCCGCCGCGACTGCCGCGCAGCCGAACCCCTTGAGCACCTGACATGTGAGACCGCGCGCAAACTCTTCGTCTTCGACGACAAGCACACGCAGGTCTCGGAAATCAAATGTCCCATAGCGTTCAGACCGCGCCATGCCCTCGCCCGCCTCACTGCACGTCCCCGTTTCTTTATCCGCTTGGAGGGCGATTTTGGCAAGCGCGGAGCCCTGCCATCGAACGAGTCATGTCCGACAAGCGCTAGGCGGCTCTGTTCTTTTCCTTGGCTTCAGGAAAAATTCCGATCCGCATGGCAAACAGAAGCGATCCGGCCCTCTTGAAATACTCAAGGACCTTTTCGCTTTCGCGCGGGAGCGGGATCTTGTTGGAGATGCAGTACATCAGCAGTGCCGAGGCAATGTCACGGGAGTCGAACGGCACCGGCAATTCCTGCCCCGCCTCGGTCTCGATCCACAAAGTTCCGTTCGGCGGCGACCCGGACGTCGGTTCCGCCGAGAGTGGCTTGCCCGCTGGCAGCTTTCGCCCGGTTTTTTGCGCGAACAGGACCAAAGCCTTGGCGGCCTCGTTGGGACGAAACACGATGAAGCGGAATTCCGATGGCATGGATCTGATCGTTGCCTTTGATGAACGGTTTCGACTTTCCAGGTTAACTACCCAGTCTCAATGAAAGATTAACGCGCGCGGACTCGCCTCAGGGCCGGTTGTCACGGAGCCGCACGAGACCCATGGCAGGCGCTCACTGGTGCCGCGCCCCGGCTTGTGGCAGCGTTTTGGTTCCCAAATCGTTTTGTGAAGCTGGAGACTGCGCAGACCATGGCAAACGAAACACCCGATCTGACAGCCGAAGCTGCGACATCCGACGCCCAGTTCGACGCCGTGATCATCGGCGCCGGCTTCGCCGGGCTCTACCAACTGTATTGCCTGCGCGACCGGCTCGGGCTCACAGCACGGGTTCTGGAAGCGGGCGACGGGGTCGGCGGAACCTGGTACTGGAACCGCTATCCGGGAGCGCGCTGCGACACCGAGAGCCACGCCTATACCTACACGTTTTCGAAGGACCTGATCGATGATTGGGCCTGGACCGAACGCTATCCGGGCCATGCCGAGATCCGACGCTACCTCAATCACGTGGCGGACAAGTTCGACCTGAAACGCGATATCCGCTTCGGTGCGCGGGTGGCGAGAGCGGTCCATGACGACAGCGCCGGTCTCTGGCGGATCGAAACCTCTGACGGGCACCGCTACGCCGCCAAGTACCTGATAACGGCGGTTGGCTGCCTTTCCTCCGCCAACATACCGAACATTCCGGGATTAGAGAGTTTCTCCGGAGCCTGGTATCACACCGGTCAGTGGCCGCACGAGGGCGTCGATTTCACCGGCAAACGCGTCGGGCAGATCGGTACCGGGTCAACCGGGATTCAATCGGCGCCTGTCATCGCGGAGCAGGCCGCACATCTCACGGTGTTTCAGCGCACGGCCAATTACAGCGTCCCGGCTCGAAACGGCCCCCTGTCCGAGGAGTTCAAAGCCTATGTTCGGAAAAACTTCCCGGAAATCCGCAACACCATGCACAGCACGGCCAACGGCCATGCTTTCACCATCTCCGAACGCTCGGCCCACGATGCCTCCGCCGAGGAACGTCGGGAGATCTACGAAGCGGCTTGGGAACGTGGCGGTCTGCAGTTCCGGGGTTCCTTCAAGGATCTGACCACCGACAAGGCGGCCAACGACACCGCCGCCGAGTTCCTCAAGGGCCTCTTCGCGGGGGGCTTCCAGATCATGAGCCACCACACCGACTTTGTGGCCAAACGCAGCGTCTCCCGGACCTCCGCCGTCGCCATGCCCCACCAGCGCATCTC
>JANSYC010000094.1 GCA_024742605.1 Alphaproteobacteria bacterium
CCGGCATCAAGGTCACCTCGAAATGCCTGCTGGGAGACACCCCGCCGGATCAGATCGAAACCCGGCTGCGCGCCTCGGTTGCGGCCAGCCTCAAGCGCTTGCGGATCGAACGGCTGGACCTGTTCTTCCTGCACTCCAACGTGGTGCCGGACGATGGGGCGATGCGCAACCATCCCAATGCCGACACCCGGATGACACCGTATTCGAACTTCACCGAGCATGTGCGCCCCGCCTTCGAACGGATGGTGCGGGACGGACTGATCGGTGCCTGGGGGCTGACCGGCATCGGCTATCCCCCAACGATCATGAAGCTGTTGGGCGAGAGCCCGAAACCGGCTGTGGTGCAGGCCATCGCGAACCCGCTCGACAGCGCCGGGGAGCTCCAGTTCTTCGAGGGCGAGATGCAGCCCCGGGACGTCATCCGCACCGCCAAAGAGAACGGCGTCGGGGTCATGGGCATTCGGGCGGTCCAGGGCGGAGCCTTGGCGGAAGCCGTCGACCGGGATCTGCCGAGCGACCACGGGGTCATGCGGGACTACGCCCGTTCGGCCCAATGGCGGACTCTGGCGCGGAGCTTGGGAGAGGACGCCTCCGATCTGGCGCACCGCTATGCCCTGACCATGGACGGTGTCGACGTGGTGGTGCTCGGCATCAAGAACCGGGCGGAGCTGGACATGTGCCTGGCGGCCGAGACGCGGGGGTCACTCGATGCGGACACCATGGCGAGAATCGACGCCTGCTTCGACTAGGACACATAGCCTTAACTCCGCGCGATCTACCCCTGCGCGTCCGCGGCGATGCGGCCATAGTAGATCCAGAGTGAGATCGCCCTCACCGCCATCAGCACCATGTAAGCGGCCCATAATCCGTGGTTCCCGAACCAGGCGAGCGCAGGGAACAGAACCGCCACGAATACTGCGAGTGACAGGATCATGGCGTTCCGCATCTCGACCGAGCGGGTCGCCCCGATGAAGATCCCATCCAGCAGGAACGCCCAGACCGAGGCGACTGGCAGGATGGCGGCCCAGATCAGATAGATCCGCGCCTCCTCCCGCACCACGCCGATACCGGTGAACAGGTCGATCAGCACGCCGCCGCCGACCAGATAGATGATCGAGATTCCGACTGACACCCCGCCGGCCCAAACCGCACAGGCCCGGACCAGTTCCCGCAGCTCGCGTGCGTCGCGGCGCCCGATCGCCTGCCCGACCAGCCCTTCGACAGAATGGGCGAAACCGTCGAGCGCGAAGGCGGAGATCATCTGGAACAGCATCAGCACCGAGTTCGCGGCCAGCACCACATCGCCAAGCTCGGCGGATTTGGCATTGAACAGCGCGGTGCCGAAGAGCAGGCAGACGGTGCGGATGAAAATATCGCGATTGACCATCATCATCGCCCGGATGCGCCCAGTGTGGAGCACAAGCGCGCGCTTCCATTCACCGCCGATCGCCGCGAGCTTTCTCCGTGCGATGACCACCGATACGGCGAGCCCTCCAACCTGCGCGATGGCGGAGGCCAGCGCCACGCCCTCGACATCCATCCCAAGCCCGAAGACAAAGGCGAAATCCAGGATTGCGTTGAGGATGTTGACCGTCAGCAGTTGGACCAGTCCCGATCGGGTATCCTGCATGCCGAGGAACCATCCCAGCAAGGTGGCGTTGGCCAATGCCAGCGGGGCCGCCAGCGCCCGAATTCCGAAATAGTCCATCGCGTGACCTTCGACCGCCGCCGTGCCGTCGATCAGCGTGAAGACGAAGGCTGCGGCTGGACGGTGCAGCAGCGCCACCACCGCGCCGAGGATCAGGGACAGGAGCAGCGCACGGGCGAGGACCGCCCGGACCTCATCGGAATCCCCGGCACCATGGGCGAGGGCCACGAACCCGGTCGTGCCCATCTTCAGGAAACCGAACCCCCAATAGACGAAGTTGAACAGCATCATCCCGAGCGCCACGCCGCCGATATAGACCGGGTCGCCCAGATGACCGACCACCGCTGTGTCGACCGCCCCGACCAGTGGTACCGTGATATTCGAGACGATCAGCGGCCAGGCCAGACTCCAGACCCGACGATAGGGGCGGCCGCGCCGTGCGGATCTGTCGTGTTCCAGGGGATCGTGCTGTATCATTGCATTTGACTTTAATTCAGGAAACGTGCCGGAGCGGCATGCCATTCGAAGGATTCACCGTGACCTCCTCGCGCGACCCCTCCGCCGGCGACCCGTTCGCACCCGCCGCATCCGAAACGAAACCGGAATCCGACGATATCAAACGGCGGCGACTGGAGTCGGCTCGACGTGCGGTCGACCGGCGATTGAAGGACGAACGCCGAAGAAAACGCCGGGCGCGGCGCGTCCGTCGCCGGGTGAAGTGGACAATCGGCGGTCTGGTGTTCCTGAACCTGATCGCGTTCCTCGGGCTTGAGACACCGAGTGACCCCTTGTCGATCTGGACCTATATCGGTGTCGACAAACTCGAACATCTGATCGCCTTCATCATGCTTGCGGCCGTTCTGATACCGCTGCTGGCCCGATGGTTGAGCCCCGCTCTGACCCTACTGACGGTCACCCTGTTCGGACTCGTGACCGAGATCACCCAAGCCTATTCGCCGGGACGCACACCCGATTTTGCAGATTTCGTCGCCGATCAGGTCGGGATTCTGATCGGCTGGTGGATCGGCGTCTGGATTCTCGGAAAGCTGCGCGCCCATGTGGCCGAGGACGACGAGGAGGCCGGCCACCAACCTCGCCGACGGAGATAACTCAGCGGAGCCGGTCCACGGCCGTCTATATCAGGGCCGAAAGCGCCGTCGCGGCGGCAAGCGCGAAGCAGCAGCGCACCATCAGACGCAGAGACAGCCGGATATCGGCCGCACGCGCCACCTCCCTGCCGTCCCCCATCCAGGCATCGTCCACACGGGAGCCGGCATAGTGTCTGGGTCCCGCCAAACGCAGTCCCAAAGCCCCCGCGAAAGCCGCCTCTGGCCAACCCGCGTTCACCGAGCGGTGCTTGCCCGCGTCCCGAAGGGCCGCGTGCCACGCCGCGCGCCAGTCGAGCCCGACCGACCACGCTGCCGCCACCGTGAGCCCCGCGCAGAGGCGCGCGGCCGGCCAATTGGCCACATCGTCAAGCCGGGCCGCCGCCCAGCCGAAGGCTTCATGCCGGGGCGTCCTGTGGCCGATCATGCTGTCCGCCGTGTTCAGCGCCTTGTAGGCCAGCAGTCCCGGCAGCCCCGCCACCAGGAACCAGAAAGCGGGCGCGATCACTCCGTCCGACAGATTCTCGGCAGTGCTCTCGATGGCGGCGCGCGACACCCCGGCTTCATCAAGGGTGTTCGGGTCCCGCCCGACGATCATCCTCACCGCGTCACGGCCACCGGCGAGACCGCCCCGCTCCAACCCTTCGGCGACGGCCAGCACGTGGTCGTGCAAGGACCGCTGCGCCAGCATCACGCCAACGACCACCGCGACCAGCAACTCACCAAACGGAAGACGCGCGCTCAGACCTTCGATGGCCGCTCCCACCGCCGCCGCCACGACCATGACAACACCCAGTGCCGCGGCGCCCCAGGCTCTGCGTGTGCCGGCGGTCTCCGTTTCGCGGTTCCACGCGCCGTCCAAACGCTCAATCATCTTCCCGATGATCACCACCGGATGGGGCACGCGCTTCCAGAGGACGTCAGGCTCCCCGATGACCGCGTCCAGAATCTGTCCGACGAGGAGCAACAGCGAACGGTCCATTGTGAATTCCCCGATGGTGTCTCTCAGGTCTCGGTACTACGGTTAGCGCTTCAACAGGAAGAGCCCTGAATGATTTCCGAGTTTCAGACCCGTTTCGCCGCCCTGTCCGGGCCGGTCCGCTGTGCCTTCTGGATGGTCCTGGCCGGATTTGGGTTCTCTGCCATGGGCGGGCTGATCAAGTTCATGTCGACCGAGATGCATCCGTTTCAGGTGGCCTTCTTCCGCTGTTTCTTTGGATTGGTCTGGATGCTCCCCTGGCTGGTCCGCCGGGGGCCCCGCGCGCTCAAGACCAAACGTCTGCCGCTGTATCTGAGCCGGGCGACCTTCGGGGTGATCGGCATGTTGTCGGGGTTCTACGCGCTTGCCCATCTCGCCCTGGCCGATGCGACCGCACTGAGTTTCACGGCCCCCCTGTTCGCAACCGTGGGCGCGGCATTGATCCTCCGGGAGCGCGTCCGCCTCCGCCGGTGGAGCGCAACCCTGCTCGGCTTCGTCGGCGTGCTGGTGATCCTGCGACCGGGTGCCACGGCGATCGATCCGGCCGTGTTCTGGTCGCTGCTGGCCGCCGCCACCACCGCCGCCAATATGCTGATCGTCAAACGTCTGACGGATACCGAGCCGTCCGAAGCCGTGGTGGTGTGGATGGTCCTTATGCTGACGCCGCTGACCTTGCTGGCGGCCCTGCCGTTCTGGATCTGGCCGACGCTCGAGCAATGGCCCTATCTGGCGGCGATGGGATTGGCGGGTACCCTGGGGCATCTGTGCATAACCCGCGGGTTCAAGGCCGCCGATGCCAGTCTGGCGATGACCTTCGAATACGCCCGCATGCCGATGTCGGCTGCAGTGGGGATCGTGATATTTTCGGAAAAGCCCACGGTCTGGACCTTCCTCGGGGCGGGAATCGTGGCCTTGGCATCAGCCTATATCGCGCACCGGGAAAGCACCCTGGCCCGCCAGGACAAGATCGAAACCGAGCCGGATCGCAAGGTGGTCAGGCTCTAGCTCAGAGGTCCTCGGGCTGCTCCGGCCCGGCGATCGCGACCTCGCGTTCTGCATCCCGGATGATCTCCGAGAAATCCGAAAGGTAAACCGAGCCCTTGACCGTGCGCTGGACCAGGACGCTGCGCCTATCGTCGTCATCCACCTTGCGACGGACGAAGCCCAGGACGCTCAAACGATCCAGCGCCCGGGTCACCGCCGGTTTGGACACGGACAGTTGCTCCGACAGGCCCCGCACCGTATGCGGCTGCGGCATCATATAGACGGTCAGAAGAATAGCGGTCTGCCGGGCGGTCAGGTCCGGGCCGTCGCGACGGACGCTGGAGACCGACGCCACTCGCCAGAGGTTCAGCGCGCGATGCTGCTCAACGGACCGCATTACGCTCGACCGTCCAGTTCAGGAGCACACATAGGAGATAATTTCGTTTCGGCATCGCAACCGAACATACCCTTGCCCGCGCCGTGTTGAAAGTGGTTCCGAGCGATCCGGTCGCGTTATCCCGCAAATCGTTCCTTGATCATACCGTAGACAGCCCGGACCGCCATCGCCTCCCCGCCTTCGGGTCGCCCCGGCCGGTCGCTGTTGTTCCAGGCCATCAGATCGAAATGCACCCATTTCGTGGACTCGGACACGAAATGCTCGAGGAACAGGGCCGCCGTGATGGCACCGCCGAACGGCGCGCTGCCGGTGTTCGACATATCGGCGATCTTGGTGTCCAGCATCTTCCGGTACGGCTTATGCAGCGGCAGACGCCAGACCGGGTCCTCCTCCGCCAGGCCATGGCTGAGGATCTGGTCCGACACCTGATCGTCATTGGTGAACATCGCCGGCAGATCGGTCCCCAGCGCCACCCGGGCCGCGCCGGTCAGGGTCGCGTAATCGACGATCAGATCCGGCGATTCGGAATCCGCCTCGGTCAGGGCATCGCACAGCACCAACCGGCCTTCGGCATCGGTGTTTCCGATCTCGACGGTCGTCCCCTTGCGGGTGGTGAGGATGTCCATCGGCAGGAATGCGTCGCCGGACACCATGTTCTTGACCGCCGGGATCAGGACCCGCAGCCGCACCTTCAACCCGGCATCCATGATCATGCGGGCAAGGCCCAGCACCTGGGCAGAGCCGCCCATGTCCTTCTTCATCCGCAGCATGCCTGATGACGGCTTGAGGTCGTAGCCGCCGGTGTCGAAACACACGCCCTTGCCGACCAGCGTCAGTTTCGGGTGCTTCGGGTCTCCCCAGGTGAAATCGATCAGCCGCGGCGCGTCGGTCGCGCCCCGACCGACGGCATGAATCGTTGGATAATTCTTCTTGAGCAGCTGATCGCCGACCAGAACCGTTATCCTGGCCTTGTAGGCCTTGGCGAGTGCCTTGGCCTCCTCCGCCAGCTGGGTCGGGCCCAGATCCTGCGCCGGAGTGTTGATCAGGTCCCGGGTCAGGGCGGTGCCGAGGGCGATCCGCTCGACCTCGCCCCGGTTGGCGTTCTTCGGCCAGACCAGCTCCGACTCGGGCGCGGTCATCTTGGTGTAGCGGTCGAACCGGTACTGCGCAAAGGCCCACCCGAGGGCTGCACGGGTCGCGTCCGCCGCCTCCAGATCCGCATTGATGGCGTAACGGCCCTTGGGCAGCGCTGCGGGGAGCCCCGCATAGTCCCAGAGACCGGTCTTGGTCTGGTCCTCGACCCCGATCAGCACCCGGGCAATTCCGCCCGCATCGTCCGGGACCAGCCGCAGCTCACCTGCTTTCGCCTTGAAACCGGTCGCCTCCGCCCATGCCGCGACCTTCTTCGGCGCCTTGTCCGACCAAGCTTTCAAGCCCTTGGTGGAGATCGGGGTCACCGGCACGGTTCCGGCATTGGCGCGAGCTATGAGGTTCAAGGTCACGAGCGATTTCTCCTGTAGGGTGGTCTGAAAATCTCAACAGATGCTTTACCGGTAATGACCGACGCTGGAATTTGATATAACGCCAGCTGGTTAAACCTAACAAGATGCTCCCCACGTAAGCGGGGGCGCTTCGGATCGGTGGATTGGCCTCCGGAGTCTATAAACAGGGAGAGACCGCATGGCGGACGCCAAGTTGGTTATTGGAAACAAGAACTACTCGTCCTGGTCGCTTCGGGCCTGGCTGATGGCGAAAGCCGCCGGGCTCGCGTTCGACGAGGTTCTGATTCCGCTAGACGAGGCGGGGTACAAGGCGGAGATCCGCAAGCATTCCCCCTCCGGCCGGGTGCCGACCCTGATTCACAATGATCTGGTCGTCTGGGACAGTTTGGCGATCGGGGAATACCTGGCGGAGAGTTTTCCGAATGCCCGCCTCTGGCCGACCGAGACCTCCGATCGTGCCGTCGCCCGCTCGGTGTCGGCCGAAATGCACAGCGGGTTCGAGGCTTTGCGCCGGCATATGCCGATGAACATACGCTCCCGCTTCCCGGAGGAGGGCCGCAAGCCGGGCGTGCAGGACGACATCAACCGGATCAAGGCGATCTGGCGCAGCTGCCGTGACAGGTACGGTGCCGGCGGGCCGTTCCTGTTCGGGGATTTCGGAATCGTCGACGCCATGTTCGCGCCGGTCGCCACCCGATTCCAGACCTTCCAGGTCGACTTGGGGGAGACCGAGCAGGCCTATTGCGATGCGCTGCTGAAATGGCACGACATGAAAGCCTGGGCCGATGCGGCCGAAGACGAACCGATGATCATCGATTCGGCCGAATTCTAGGAATTATCAGGAAGAGAACTAAGCGCTGACCCGCATCTCGGTAGGATAGCTGATCATATCGCTGGTCATCTCCACCATCCGATAGGCCGAGGGATCGGCGAACAGGATGTGGAGCGCGCGGTTGTTGGCCATATGGCCCGAGCGGAGGGCGGTTATGTCGCCGATGATCGGCGCGCCCGCGAGATACAGATCGCCGACGCAGTCCAGGATCTTGTGGCGCACGAACTCGTCCTTGAACCGCAGCCCACCCTCGTTCAGCACCCGGTCCTCGTCGATCACGACCGCGTTCTCCAGAGAGCCGCCCAGGGCCAGACCCATCGACCGCAGCTTCTCGGTATCCGAGAGGAATCCGAAGGTCCGCGCCTTCGAAAGCTCCTGCTTGAAGGCATCGCCTACCAGATCGAACCGCCGCCGCTGCCGTCCGATCACCGCGCTGTCGAAATCGATCTCGAAATCGATCGAACAGATCGGCCCACGATCGAAGGTCACGCCGCGAACCTCGTCGCCGCTCTGCACGGTCGAGCGGATCTCGATCGCACGGCGGGCTGCGTCCTGTTCGATCACGCCCGCGCTTTCGATCAGCAGGATGAACGGGTCCGAGGAGCCGTCCATCACCGGGAGCTCGGGACCGTCGATGTCCACCACGATGTTGTCGATCTCGCAGCCGGCCAAGGCCGCCATCAAATGCTCGATCGTACCGACCTGCACGCCGTCGCCGTTCGCAATGACCGTGCACAGCCGAGTGTCGACCACCCGGTCCCAGAGCGCGGGGATACGCGGGTCCTCCCGCCCGGCCGCGGCGATATCCACACGATGGAAAACGATGCCGGTATCGGCCGGAGCCGGCCGGAGCGTCATGCTGATCTGCCGGCCGCTGTGCAGCCCGATCCCTCGGCAGGGGATGGCCTGTTTGATGGTTTTTTGCCGTACGGTTCCGTACATCACTCTTGGAAATCCTTCCGGCATCTGAACCCTCGTCTCGCCTTAAAGTGGACCCGACCGGGCCATAATTGACGCCTACAAATCGCTGATGGATCTGAGTTTCGACGTCGCTCCCCAACCGCTCCGAAGACTCCCGGGACCCCTTGTCCCGTTGGAAGCCCTCTAGTTCCCCGCGAATCGCCGCCTGAAGAACTGGCGAACCCGACAGAACAAAAGACTAACCCCATTAGATCTATCCGATCCAATGGGGCTAGCAAAATCACCAATTGTTACCGGTTGTTACGGGCAGACGCTCGCCTGCAACATTGTGACCGAGCGTCCGCCGAAACAGACCCGAATGTATCACATTCGGCGTCTAGTTGGCCTGCCGGCGCAGGAAGGCCGGGATATCCAGCAGATCATCCTCTTTCTGACTGGAACGGACCCGATCGCCGGGGTTGAGCGCACCGAGACGCGGCTGGACCGGCTTGGCCGGTGTTTCGGCGGTCGGTTGCGCAGCGGGTTGCTGGGCCGGCTGTTGGGCCGCGGTCGACGCGCGGGCCGGAGCGGGCGCAGCTTCCGGTGCGTCCTCACGTTTGCCGGACATCCCGAGACCGGTGATCGCCCGGAACAGACGGGTACCGCTCTTCGGCGCATCGCCCGATCCGCTGGCATTGGCCATCTCCGCCGCCTTCATGGGATCGGCCGGAGCCGCCGAGTGGGAGCTGAGCGGACGGCGTTCCGGCAGGGTCGGAGCGGGCGCGATGAACGGCGCCTCGTCCTTGGCGGTTGCGGTCTTTTCCGGCTGATCCAGCGGCAGCGGAGCGCTCTCTCCCACTGCGGTCGCGGCGACTTCCTGCTCCGCCTCATCCTCGGCCTCGGTGTGCGGCATGTCAGGCATGGTCAGCTCACCGAATCCGGCCTCGGCCTGACGGCTGATGTCCAGATTGGACATTCCCGACGCCTGGGCATTGGCCACCGCCGGGCGGACCTGCGCCTGCGGGCGGGATTCCAGCTTGGCCGTCTCGACTTGCTTCGGAGCGGCCGGGCGGACCAGCGACAGGGCGTTCGGGCGCGGCTTGGCCGCCATGCCTTCCGCCGCAATGCCGGTTGCGACAACGGAGACCCGCATCACGCCGTCCAGCTTCTCGTCGAAGGTGGACCCGAAGATGATGTTGGCGTCGGGGTCGACCTCTTCCCGGATCCGGTTGGCCGCCTCGTCGACCTCGAAAAGGGTCATGTCGAAGCCGCCGGTGATGTTGATCAGAACGCCGCGCGCGCCCTTCATCGTGGTGTCTTCCAGCAGCGGATTGTTGATCGCCGCTTCCGCCGCGTCGACCGCCCGCTTCTCACCGGACGCCTCGCCGGTTCCCATCATGGCCTTGCCCATCTCGCTCATCACCGTGCGAATGTCGGCGAAGTCGAGGTTGATCAGGCCCGGCATCACCATCAGATCGGTCACGCCGCGGACACCGGAATGGAGCACGTCGTCCGCCATGTTGAAGGCGTCGGCGAAGGTGGTCTTCTCGTTCGCGATACGGAACAGGTTCTGATTCGGAATGATGATGAGCGTGTCGACATAGTCGGTCAGCTCCTCGATCCCGGCCTCGGCCAGGCGCATCCGGTGGTGGCCCTCGAAGTGGAACGGCTTGGTCACCACACCGACGGTCAGCAGGCCCCTCTCACGGGCCGCCCGCGCGATGACCGGAGCCGCACCGGTGCCGGTACCCCCGCCCATGCCGGCGGTGATGAACACCATGTTGCTCTCTGTGATCGCCCCGAGAATCTCGTCGATCGATTCCTCGGCGGCCGCCCGGCCCACATCGGGGCGCGAGCCGGCACCTAGACCGCGGGTGACTTCCGCGCCCAACTGGATGCGGACATCGGCCAACGACTGGTTCAGCGCCTGGCTGTCGGTATTGGTCGAGATGAACTCAACCCCGCCCAGGTCGGAGCGGATCATGTTGTTGACGGCGTTGCAGCCGGCCCCACCGATGCCGATCACGGTAATGCGGGGGGACAGGTCCTTGTCATCGTTCGGAACGGTCAGGTTGATGGTCATGGTAGCCTCCGGGACTGGGTCTGTTCGGTTTTGTCTTCGGGACGGGCGGACCCGTCAGGTGCTGTGCGTGTGGGCGGTTCGGTTCGCGATCTCCGGTCGGGCCAGGGATCATCCGGGGCCCGGGGGTCGGCGCCGGATTGGCGGCGTCTTCGCCGGACGATTGGGGTAAAGCGGCGCATCAGAAATGGGCCCTCAGCCAGGAACCGACGCGGCCGACCAGCCCCGCCTGCTCGGGTTGCGGGAGCGGCAGCAGGCGGCTTGCGTCCATGTGCGGCTGCGCGGCGTAGACCAGCAGGCCGGCGCATGTGGCGAAGGCCGGGCCTCCGGCCGCTTCCGCCAGGCCCATGACCTTGTTCGGTTTGCCCATGCGGACCTGTTTGTCGAGCACCGACTGCGCCAACTCCCGGACACCGGGAAGTTGGCTGGCGCCCCCTGTCAGGACAACGCGGCGGCCCGCGATCTTGTCGAAGCCGCTGGCCTCCAGCCGGGACCGGACCAGCTCGAACGTCTCTTCCAGACGCGGCCGGACGATGCCGACCAGCAGCGATTTCGGCACGTGGTTCGGATGCGCATGCTCTTCCTCGCCGATCTGGGGGACGTCGATCACCTCCTGGTCGTCGAGCGGGCTGGCCATCGCCGAGCCGTAAAGGGTCTTGATCCGCTCGGCCGACAAAAGCGGAGTGGACAGACCGCGCGCGATGTCGCTGGTCACGTGCTGGCCGCCGACCGAAATGCAGTCGGTGTAGACCACGTTACCGTCGAAGAAGACCGCGATGCTGGTGGTCCCGCCGCCCATATCGATCACGGTGACGCCCAGGTCCATCTCGTCCTCGACCAGGGTCGCGAGGCCGGACGCATAGGGACCGATCACGGTCGCCTCAATGTCGAGGTGACAGCGTTCGATGACGGTGCGCAAGGTCCGCACCGCCCCGGTGGCGGCGGTGACCACATGGATGTGCGCGCCCAGAGTCTGGCCGAACATGCCGCGCGGATCGCGGATGCCATTGGCGCCGTCGATCGCGAAGCCGACCGGAATCGTGTGGATCAGTTCGTGATCGTCCAGACCCTCGAGCGAGCGGCCCTGATCCAATACCCGGCGCACGTCGGTATCGCCGACCTCATGGCCGTCGATCGAGACCTCCACGCCGACGGTCTGGGACATCGGCCAGCCACCGGACAGGTTCACGATCACCCCGCCGAGGGTCTCGCCCGCCATTTTCTCGGCCGCATGTACGGCGTTCAGAATAGAGGTCTGCAGCTCGTCGGTATCGACGATCTGACCGGCCCTGACCCCGCGGGAGATCTGGTGGCCGATCCCGCCGACGCGAATGCCCGGGCTGCCGACGCCGCCGCCCATCGAGGCCGCGCGCGGCAGCAAGGCGTTGCCGGCACCGTCTCCGATGCGGGCCACGAAACAGCACACCTTGCTCGATCCGATATCGAGGGCGGCGACCAGTCCGCTGCGTTGCTTGCCGAGGGGTTTCTTCACGTTCGGCTTCCTTCAGGTGCTGCGACCGGGCGCACGAACGCGCTCGATCACCTCGGGGGTGGTACGGAAAATCAGTTGATCCGGCAGACGCAGATCGACGGTGTGCACGTCGGCGTTCAGGACGCCGCGCTCCCGTTCGATCAGGGCAAGCCGCGTCCAGGCCCTGGCCGGTTCGACCTCGGGCAGCTCGATGGAGATCCCGTGATCGATCCGCACGCTCCAGCGGCGGTTGCCGATCCAGGTCAGATGGGTGACACGGCGGGCCAGATTGGGCTCGGTCGCCAGCATCGACAGGCCTTCGGATGCACGCCGAGGCACATCGTCGCCGATCACGATCGGCAGGGAGGCGAACCGCCCGACATTGCGGCCATGGATCGGATCCCCGTCCTGGTCGATCATGGTGAAACTGCCGTCCCGCTGCCA
>JANSYC010000074.1 GCA_024742605.1 Alphaproteobacteria bacterium
ATCCTGGTCAACATCTTCGGCGGCATCATGCGCTGCGACGTGATCGCCGAAGGCGTGGTCGCCGCGGCCAAGGAGGTCAGTCTCCACGTGCCGCTGGTGGTGCGCCTGGAAGGCACCAACGTGGCGCTCGGCAAGCAGATCCTGGCCGATAGCGGCCTGCCGATCGTCTCCGCCGATAACCTGGGCGATGCCGCCGCGAAAATCGTCAAAGCCGTGAAGGAGGCTGCATAATGGCCATTCTCGTCGACGAAAACACGAAGGTCATCTGTCAGGGTTTCACCGGCAGTCAGGGCACCTTCCATTCCGATCAGGCGATCAAGTACGGCACCAAGATGGTCGGTGGCGTCACCCCCGGTAAGGGCGGTCAGACCCACCTGGACCTGCCGGTCTTCAATACGGTGGACGAGGCGGTCGCAACGACCGGCGCCAATGCCAGCGTGATCTACGTGCCGCCGCCGTTCGCCGCCGACTCGATCCTGGAGGCGATCGATGCCGGACTGCCGCTGGTGGTCTGCATCACCGAGGGCATCCCGGTGCTGGACATGGTCAAGGTCAAGCGCGCCCTGACCGGCTCCGCGACCCGGTTGATCGGCGCGAACTGCCCGGGCGTGATCACGCCCGACGCCTGCAAGATCGGGATCATGCCTGGGCACATCCACAAGCGCGGCAAGATCGGCATCGTGTCCAAGTCGGGTACCCTGACCTATGAGGCGGTCGCCCAGACCACGGCGGCGGGCTTGGGCCAGTCGACCTGCGTCGGCATCGGCGGCGATCCGGTCAGCGGGACCAGCTTCATCAACGTGCTGGAGATGTTTCTGGCGGACGATGAGACCCAGGGCATCATCATGATCGGTGAGATCGGTGGCGCCGCGGAAGAGGAAGCTGCGGAGTTCATCAAGGCGAGCAAGGTGAAGAAGCCGATGGCCGGTTTCATCGCCGGTGTCACGGCCCCTCCGGGTAGGCGGATGGGCCATGCGGGCGCCATCATCGCCGGCGGCAAGGGCGGCGCCAGCGACAAGATCGAGGCGATGCGCTCCGCCGGAATCGTGGTGTCCGATTCGCCTGCCGGATTGGGTGAAACGATGCTCAAGGCAATGGGTCGCTGACCCACAGAAAAAGGGCGGGACCTGAGACCAGGTCCCGCCCTTCCGCTTTTAGGGGTGGAACGCCGGACTCTTCCGATTGGGCCGGCGACATGGATCGGTCCTTGCGAATACGGGAGTAAGGGAGGACCATCCCGGATTAAGTGTCGGTTAGGGGTTTGCGGCGACACTGAGAAGGGACTAAACGGTGCCCCGATCCGGCGGAGCCGGAGACCGGGGTGGAACTGAACCCGAAAGCGCGGACGGGCCTATCGCGGTGCCCGGCTCTTTCGGAGGCGAATGAAAGGCTGATCCGATCATGGCGACGGAAACTCTCGACCTCACGTTCCTCAACGGCGCCAATGCGCACTTCCTCGCGGAGCTCTATTCCAAGTTCCTGGAAAATCCTGCCGCGGTCGACGAGCAGTGGCGGGAATATTTCGAGCAGTTGCATGAGGAGAGCGGTGTCGACGCCGCTCTGGGTGATTCCGAGGGCCCGAGCTGGGCGCCCCGCGGCAACAAGATCATCGGCGCCGCCGACCCCGCGAACGAGAATACGGCCAAGGACATCGGCAAGGCGGTCGCCAAGGGGGGCGACGTCTCCGCAGAATCGCTGCGGGCCGCCACCCTCGACAGCCTGCGCGCAATCATGCTGATCCGGGCTTACCGGATCCGTGGCCATCTGAAAGCCAATCTCGACCCCCTGGGCCTGCAGCCGCCGACCGAGCATCCGGAACTGGATCCTGCCAGCTATGGGTTCACCGAGGAGGATTGGGATCGCCCGATCTTCATCAACCACGTCCTCGGGCTTGAGACCGCGACGCTCACCGAAATCATGGAACTGCTGAAGGCCACCTACTGCGGCTCGATCGGCGTTGAGTTCATGCACATTCAGGACCCGGCCCAGAAGGCATGGATCCAGGAACGGATCGAACAGATCCGGAACCAGACCGAGTTCACCGAGCGCGGCAAGCGCGCGATCCTCGACCGTCTGAACGCCGCCGAGGGATTCGAGAAGTTCCTGGCCGTGAAATATGTCGGCACCAAGCGGTTCGGCCTCGACGGTTCGGAAAGCCTGATCCCGGCGCTCGAGCAGATCATCAAGCGCGGCAGCCAGCTGGGCCTGGAAGAAGCCGTGCTCGGCATGGCTCATCGGGGCCGTCTGAACGTGCTCTGCAATTTCATGAGCAAGCCGTTCCGCGCGATCATCTCGGAATTTCTCGGGAATCCGGCCAACCCGGAAGAAGCCGGCGGCTCCGGTGACGTGAAGTATCACATGGGCGTCTCGGCCGATCGGGAATTCGACGACAAGAACGTCCACCTGACCCTGAATGCCAACCCGTCGCATCTGGAGATCGTGAACCCGGTCGTGCTTGGCCGCGTACGCGCCAAGCAGCAGCAGCGCAAGGATGTCGATCGCAAGAAAGTCATCGGCATCGTGCTGCACGGCGACGCGGCCTTCGCGGGCCAGGGCGTGGTGGCAGAGACCTTCGATTTCTCCGGCCTGCGCGGCTACAAGAGCGGCGGCACGTTGCATATCGTGGTGAACAACCAGATCGGCTTCACCACCAGCCCGCATTTCTCGCGCTCGTCACCCTATTCGACCGATGTGGCGAAGATGGTGATGGCGCCGATCTTCCATGTGAACAGCGACGATCCGGAAGCCGTCATCCACGTCGCGCGGATCGCAACCGAGTTCTGGCACGAGTTCGGAACCGATGTCGTTGTGGACATCATCAGCTATCGCCGGTTCGGTCACAACGAGGGTGATGAGCCGTCGTTCACCCAGCCGCTGATGTACAAGAAGATCTCCGACCACCCGACCACCCGCCAGCTTTATGCCGAAAAGCTGACCCGCGAGGGCGTGCTGAAAGAAGGTGAGGCCGAGGAGCTGTTCGAGGCCCACAATGCCTATCTGGCGCAAGAGTTCGACGCCGGTCTGTCCTACAAGCCGAACAAAGCCGACTGGCTGGAAGGCTCCTGGTCCGGAATGAAGGTCGCATCGGGCGGCGCTCGCCGCGGTGACACCGCGATCCCGATCGACAAACTGCGCGAGATCGGCACCAAACTGTGCGAGGTCCCAGAGGGCTTCAACCTGAACCGCAAGCTGAACCGCTTCATCGACGCGCGCAAGAAAGCCATCGAAAGCGGCAAGGGCGTCGACTGGTCGACGGGAGAGGCCCTGGCGTTCGGCTCGCTGCTGGTCGGCGGCAATCCGGTTCGCCTCTCCGGTCAGGACAGCGGACGCGGCACCTTCTCTCAGCGCCACTCGGTCTATCGCGATACCGAGACCGAGGACCGCTATGTCCCGCTGAACAACCTAGCCGAAGGTCAGGCCCAGTACGAAGTGATCGACAGTCCGCTTTCGGAAGCCGGGGTGCTCGGCTTCGAATACGGCTATTCCCAGGTCGAGCCGAACGCCTTGGTCATGTGGGAAGCCCAGTTCGGCGATTTCGCGAACGGCGCCCAGGTGATCATGGATCAGTTCATCTCCTCCGGAGAGGCGAAATGGCTGCGCATGTCCGGTCTGGTGATGCTGTTGCCGCACGGCTACGAGGGCCAGGGTCCGGAACATTCCTCCGCCCGGCTCGAGCGCTATCTGCAGCTCTGCGGCGAGGACAACATGCAGGTGGTGAACTGCACCACCCCGGCCAACTATTTCCACGTGCTGCGCCGTCAGCTGTGTCGGGATTTCCGCAAGCCGCTGATCGTGATGACGCCGAAATCCCTGCTGCGGCACAAGCTGGCGGTATCCACCCTTGAGGAGATGGGGCCGGGCACGACCTTCCACCGGGTGATGTACGACAACAAGAAGGTCTGCGAGGACGAGGAGGTCAAGCGGGTCGTGCTGTGCTCCGGAAAGGTCTACTACGACCTTTACGAGGAGCGGGAGAAGCGCGGCATCAAGGACGTCTTTTTCCTGCGGCTGGAACAGCTCTACCCGTTCCCGGACCAGGCTTTGCACCAGGAACTGTCGCGGTTCCCGCAGGCCGAGGTGGTCTGGTGCCAGGAAGAGCCGCGCAATATGGGCGCCTGGACCTTTGTCGACCGCCGTCTCGAAGATGTGCTGGTCGAACTGGACGGTGCGTGCAAGCGTCCGCGCTATGTCGGGCGGCCCGAAGCCGCGTCACCCGCCACCGGAAACCACAGCCGCCATGTCCGCGAACAGCAGAAGCTGGTGGACGAGGCCCTGACGCTGGAATCCGGCAAGGGCCGGATGGCCGCCGAATAACCGCATCGAACCGAATATCGACCTGACCAGACCGAGAAAGAACGAGAGGGCCTGAAGCCAATGGCGACCGACATCACCGTACCCGTGCTGGGGGAATCCGTAACCGAGGCAACGGTTGCGAAGTGGATGAAGGCTGTGGGAGACGCCGTGAAGGCGGACGAACCGCTGGTCGAGCTCGAGACCGACAAGGTGACGCTGGAGGTCAACGCGCCCAGCTCCGGCGTGCTCAGCGAGATCAGCGTGGAAGACGGCACCAATGTCGAGGTCGGCGCCCTGCTCGGCCGGATCGACGAGAGCGCCACCGCCGCTTCCAAGGCGCCGGAGTCCAAGGCGGAAGCGGCGAAGTCCGAGGCCCCCAAGGAAGAGGCCCCCAAGGAGGCCGCGAAGGAGGCACCGAAATCGGCGCCCGCTCCGGCCGCGGCCAATACCTCGACCGCGTCGGGCCAGTACGATGTGAAGACCCTGTCCCCCGCCGTGCGCAAGCTGGTCGACGACAACGATCTCGACCCCTCGAAGATCAAGCCGACCGGCAAGGACGGGCGTCTGGTCAAGGACGACGTGCAGAAGGCGATCGACGCGGGTACCGCGAAGCGCAGCTACGCGGCCGGCCCGGCCGCCGGTGCCGCCCCCGCAGCATCCGGCCCGTTGCCGCCGCGCCCGGATCATCCGAAGGAGGAAAGGGTCAAGATGACCCGCCTCCGTCAGGCGATCGCCCGGCGTCTGAAGGAAGCGCAGAACACCGCCGCCATGCTCACCACCTTCAACGAGGTGGACATGACCAACGTCATGAGCCTGCGGAACGAGTACAAGGACGGGTTCGAGAAGAAACACGGCGTGAAGCTGGGCTTCATGAGCTTCTTCGTGAAGGCCTCGATCGCCGCCCTGAAGGAACTGCCGGCGGTCAACGCCGAGATCTACGGCGACGAGCTGATCTACAAGAACCACTACGATATCGGGGTCGCCGTCGGCACGCCTCAGGGTCTGGTGGTTCCGGTCGTCCGCGATGCGGATGAGCTGTCCTTCGCGGGCATCGAGCAGGAGATCGGCAACCTCGGGCGCAAGGCGCGCGACGGCAAGCTGTCGATCGCCGATATGCAGGGCGGAACGTTCACCATCTCGAACGGTGGCGTCTACGGCTCGCTGATGTCGACCCCGATCCTGAACCCCCCGCAATCGGGCATTCTGGGCATGCACAAAACCCAGATGCGCCCGGTCGCGGTCGGCAATCAGGTCGAGGTACGTCCGATGATGTATCTGGCGCTCAGCTACGACCACCGGATCATCGACGGCCGTGAGGCGGTGACCTTCCTGGTCCGCCTGAAGGACGCCATCGAGGATCCGCGCCGCCTGCTGCTGGACATGTAAGCCTGAGCCGCATTCCGACTTTCTGGAACACGAGGATATCATGAGCGAGAGCTACGATCTGGTCGTCATCGGTGCTGGACCGGGCGGGTATGTGGCGGCAATCCGGGCCGCACAGCTGGGCCTCAAAACGGCGGTCATTGAGGGCCGTGGCGCGCTCGGCGGCACCTGCCTGAACGTGGGCTGCATCCCGTCGAAGGCGCTGCTGAACATTTCCGAGAAGTTCGAGGAGGCGGAGCATCAGTTCGCCGATCTCGGCATCGGGGTCGGCACGCCCAAGCTCGATATGAAGAAGATGATGAGCCGGAAGACCGAGATCGTGACCGGACTGACCGACGGCATCGCCTTCCTGTTCAAGAAGAACAAAGTCGAATGGATTGAGGGCTGGGGCAGCATCACCGCTCCGGGCGAGGTTTCGGTCAAACCGGTGTCCGGCAAGGGTAAGGCCAAGTCGATCAAGGCCGAGCGCATTCTGATCGCCACGGGCTCCGAATCCATGCCGCTCAAAGGGGTCGAGGTGGACGAGACGCAGATCGTCACCTCCACAGGCGCGCTCGACCTCAAGAAAGTGCCGAAGCACCTGGTCGTGATCGGCGGCGGCGTGATCGGGCTGGAACTGGGCTCGGTCTGGAAGCGGCTGGGTGCCGAGGTCACGGTGGTTGAGTTCCTGGACCGGATCGCACCCGGGATCGACGGGGAGATCGGCAAACGGTTCCAGCGCGTTCTGGCGAAACAGGGCATCAATTTCAAGCTCGGCTCCAAAGTGACCGGGGCCAAGACCACGAAGACCCAAGTGACCCTGACGGTCGAACCCGCCAAGGGCGGCGACACCGAGGAGATCAAGGGCGACGTGGTGCTGGTCGCCATCGGCCGCCGGCCCTACCTGTCGGGCCTGGGCCTCGACAAGCTGGGTGTGAAGCTGACCGATCGCGGCTTCGTCGAGGTCGATGAGGATTTCCAGACTTCGGTCCCGGGGATCTTCGCGATCGGCGACGCCATTCCGGGCCCGATGCTTGCCCACAAGGCCGAGGAAGACGGGATCGCGGCCGTCGAGACCATGGCCGGGCAGTCGGGTCATGTGGACTACAATCTGGTGCCGGGAATCGTCTACACGTGGCCGGAAGTCGCCTCGGTCGGCAAGACCGAGGAGCAATTGAAGGAGGCCGGTGTCAGCTTCAAGAAGGGCACCTTCCCGTTCAGCGCGAACTCCCGGGCGCGGGCCAATCTGGACAGCGAAGGCATGGTCAAGATCCTGGCCGATGCCGAAACGGACAAGGTTCTGGGCGCCCATGTGATCGGCCCGGATGCCGGCACCCTGATTCACGAGATCTGCGTGGCCATGGAGTTCGGCGCCTCTTCGGAGGACATTGCCCGAACCTGTCACGGCCATCCGACCCTGAACGAGGCGGTCAAGGAAGCCGCCCTCGCCGTCGCGGGGCGGACCATCCACATGTAGCGGAGGCGGCTGATGATCGCGCGCTTGCTGGCTTGCTGTCTTGCTGTGCTGGCTTTCTCGGGCTCCGCCCAAGCGGTCTCCGTCGAATCCCGGTTCTACGTCCAGGCCCGGAACGTCACGCCGGGCGGTGAAATGCGGTTTCGCATCACCAATGCCGAGGTGGTGAATCTGCTGGTCGGCGACATCCGGATGAGCGGCACCGCCACCAGCGTGGAAGACGACGAGGTCGCGATCGAGGGCGGTACGACCCTGGTCATTCGCGCCACCAGCAAGCCGCGGCTGAACGTGAATATTACGATCTACGCGGTCTGCCGGAACGCCTGTCCGTCGATCCTGACCGGGCATGCCGATGTGCCCCACGCCTCCTACGGCATGCTGCGAACCAGCAAGCAAGACCTGACCCTCACCGAAACCGGCAACTGGACGCTACGGTTGATCAACTGAGCCGTCCCAGGCCGCTCTTCCGGAAAACCCCACGGATTAAGTGCACGTTCTCCGGATTTGGACCCATCGGGCTTCGGGCCATCCGCCCTTGTGGACCCATCGGCAGGCTCTAATATCGAGCGGCAATGATGCCAAATCCACTTATGAGACCGCCAGCCATGGCCGCCCTCGCACAGACAGATGACGCTCCCGAGCAGGAGCTGAGCATCGAAGCCGCCCTCGCCCGGATCGAGCGGATCGTCGGCCCGACCGGCTGGACCGACTCCCCGGAGGCGATGCGCCCGCATCTGGAGGATTGGCGCGGCCACTACAAGGGCCGGGCCCGGATGGTGGTGAAGCCCGCCAGCACACAGGATGTCTCGGCCATCGTCTCGGCCTGCGCCGCGGCCTGCATTCCGATCGTCCCTCAGGGTGGGAACACCAGCCTTTGCGGCGCCTCTACGCCGGAAGAGGACGGCACCGCGATCGTGCTGTCGCTGGGCCGAATGAACCAGGTGCGCGATCTGGACACCGACAACCACACCATCACCGTTGAGGCGGGCTGTCTTCTGCAGGATATCCAGACGAAGGCTCTGGAGGCCGATCGATATTTTCCGCTGTCGCTGGCCTCCGAAGGCAGCTGCATGATCGGCGGCAATCTCTCGACCAATGCCGGCGGGGTGAACACTCTGCGCTACGGCAATGCACGGGAACTGGCGCTCGGGATCGAGGCGGTGCTGCCGGACGGCCGGATCCTGAACGGGCTGACCGGTCTGCGGAAGGACAATACCGGCTACGACCTGATGGATCTGCTGATCGGGGCGGAAGGCACCCTGGGCATCATCACAGCCGCCGTCCTCAAACTGTTTCCCAGGCCGACCGATCAGCGCAGCGCCTTCTGCGCGGTGCCGAGCCTCGCCGCAGCTGTCAGCCTGCTGAGCCATGCGAGGGCCGAGAGCGGGGACGCGGTCGAGGCCTTCGAGTTCATGCCTCGCACGCTGCTGGATCTGGTGCTGGCGCATATTCCGGACACGGCGGACCCGCTGACGGCGCGCCACGACTTCTACGTCCTGATGGACCTGGTCTCGACCTCCAACCGCAGCGGCGATCTGGGGACCACGATGGAGGCGATCCTGGCGACCGCTTTCGAGGACGGTCTGGTGCTGGACGCGGCGATCGCACAGTCCGAGGCGCAGCGCCAGGCGTTCTGGCGGCTGCGGGAGAACACCTCCGAAGGACAAAGGCGGGAGGGACCGTCCATCAAACACGACGTCTCCGTCCCGGTCTCGGCGATCGCGGGCTTCTACGACCGGGCGTTCCAGGAGGTGCAGAAGATCGACCCCGAGGTCCGGCTGGTCGGCTACGGCCATGTGGGCGACGGCAATCTGCATTACAATCTTCAGGCACCGCGCGGGGTCGATGCCAAAACCTTCTTCGCACAAAGCGCGGCGTTCAATCACGCAGTCCACGATGTGGTCGCCGAAATGGGCGGCTCGATCAGCGCCGAGCACGGCATCGGAAGACTGAAACGGGCCGAACTCGCCCACTACAAGGACCCGGTGGCCCTTCAGACCATGCGGGCGATCAAGGACGCGCTCGACCCGAAAGGCCTGATGAATCCGGGGAAGGTGATCTAGCGCATCCTGAACCCGGCATAGCCGTTCTCGACCGCCGCTTCGCAGGCCTTGGTGTAATCCGGTATGCCGCCGATATACGGAATGAAGATCAACGGCTTTCCGGGGATGTTCGCACCGTTGTACCAGGAACTGCAGGTCGAGCGGAGCGAGCCGCCGGCCGCCCGGTTGACCTCCTCGACCCAGGCGTCTTCGGCATCGACCTCGGGCTCGACGCGGCTTTTGCCGCCCGCCAGCAGGGTGCCCAGGCAGCCGGTGATCCATTCGATATTCTGCTCGATCGACACCAGCACATTCGACAGAACCGACGGGCTGCCGGGCCCGGTCACCATGAACATGTTCGGAAAGCCCGCCGACTGGACACCCAGATACGTGCGCGGGCCGGCCTCCCATTTCTGTTTGAGGGTCTGGCCCTCGACGCCGGAGATCGCGATCTTTTCGAACGACCCGGTCATGGCGTCGAATCCGGTCGCGAAGATCACCGCATCAAGCGGGTGCTCGATGCCGCCAACGACCAGGCCGGTCTCGGTGAAATGCTCGATCGAGCCTTCGGTCCGCAGATCCACCAGCGAGATGTCGTCGCGGTTGAACGTCTCGTAATAGCTCGAATGCACGCACAACCGCTTGCAGCCGATGATGTTGTCCGGCGTCAGTTTTTCTGCGACCTCCGGATCCGTAACGATCTCACGGATCTTGCCGCGCACGAAGTCGGCGGCCAGCCGGTTGGACTCGGCATTGGTCAGCAGATCGCCGAAGCATCCCATGAAGCCGAGCCCGCCATAGCCCCAGAACTCCTCGAACCGCCGCTGCCGCTCCTCTTCGGTCGCGTCGAGCGCGCTGTCGGTGTTGAACGGCACCCAGATACCGGATGGCCGCGTTACCGCCTTGCGTCGAAGGCCCTGATAATCCGCCTTGATCTCCGCCTCGTAGGTCGGGTCCAAGGGTCCGTTCCAGTCCGGCACCACGTAGTTCGGTGTGCGCTGAAACACCGTCAGGTGATCGGCCTGGGCCGCGACATGCGGAATCGTCTGTATGCCGGACGAGCCGGTCCCGATGATGCCCACCTTCAGCCCGCTGAAATCGACCGGGTCCTTCGGCCAGTATCCGGTGTGGTAATTCGGACCCTGGAACCGCTCGAACCCGGGGAAACTGGGCCGGTTCGCCGCCGACAGACAGCCGACGCACAGGATCAGGAACTTCGAGGTAACCGACCGGATCTCTCCGGCGTGCTCGATCGAACAGGTCCAGACTCCCGTCCTATCGTCCCAGTGGGCGGCGTTGACCCGGCTTTCAAGCTGGATGTCCCGGTTCAGATCGAACCGGTCGGCCACATGTTCGGCATAGGTCAGGATTTCGGGCTGGGCCGCGAATTTCTCGCTCCAGGACCAGTCCTGCTGCAGATCGTCGGAGAACTGATAGGAGTACTGCATACTCTCCACGTCGCAGCGCGCGCCGGGATAGCGGTTCCAGTACCAGGTGCCACCCACCCCATCGCCCGTCTCGTAGACCCGCGCCTTCAGACCGAGCCCGCGCAGCCGATGCAGCATGAACATCCCCGCGAACCCGGCTCCCACCACCACGGCATCGACATCGACGCCTCCGAACCGGCAGATCTCGGGAGATGGCAGGGATCGATCGTGGCTGTCGGGCATGACCGGAGACTCCATTCTGAAAATCGTTGTCTAGCCCACCATGCCGTTGCACCCATGTCCAGCACCGTACGGGTCCCGCCTAGTCGCCTCTGAGCAGGAACCGGCGGTTGGGTGCCTGGATCGGGCGGGCATTGGCTCCGAACACCCGAGAGAACGCCGCGATCTGCGCACCGGAAGCCTCGATCGGCTCAAGGTAGACGCTCCAGGTGACAATCTCCGAGCAAGGTGGGGTTGTCAGCGAGCCCGCATAACGGTGGAGCGCGCCGTCGCCCGGCAACAGATCGGTCGGTCGGATCAGAGTCGCCGAGGTTGCCTCTCCAGGCTCCTTCGGCATCAACGCCCAGATCGGCTCAAGCGCGGTGTTGACGGCTCCCTCCATGACGAACACGCCAATCACCGCCAGATCACCCGCCTCCGACCGATGCACGAAATGGATCTCCATCGGGAAGGCCTGACCTTCCAGGACGTGCTCGCTCGGCGTGTGGAAATGGAACTGTACCAACTCGTAGAGCACCGTGCCCAACATCATGAAGCTGCCGGGCGCGGCCATCACGTCGAGTGTGTGCCCGTTGTTCCTCACCCGGAGCGGCATCGTCCGCCAATGCACCGAGGGTATCGCCGGATATGCCTCCACGGCACCGGTCAGGTCGACCGGCGACTGCTGGGCGCCGGTGGCGCAGGCTTCGTGGTCGGGCGACAATGTGCCCCAGTTCTCGGGCCCAATATCCCCTTCGTAGCTCCAGCCCGACTTGCCCTCGGCAGCATGGACGGGCGCCCAAGCCATCATTCCAAGCGCCAACCCGGCGGCCAGGGCCTTCGATGCGTGAGATGCACTGTTCATCATGCGTTCCTGTCCCTTTGTGACCCGGCGGCGCTCGCCGGAGCCTTTTCGGGCAGTCTATCAGGCGCTCGAAGGTATGAAACGCGCTAACCGCCGGACCTAGCCGAAGGGACGTCCGCCTTTCGGGCTGTGCAAGCGGTACATGAGACCGATCGCACCGATCAGATAGAGACCGCACAGCAGCACGATGGTCTCGATCGTCACCCCCGCATCGATCGCCCAGCCCATCGAGGCCGGCGACAGGGCGCTGGCGACCACCGAGAAGGCACTGACCAAGGCGCGGATCGCGCCCAGATGGGCGACGCCGTAGAGTTCCGCCCAGAGCGTTCCCAGCAAGGTGCCGCTGGCACCGGAGCACAGGCCCCCAAGCACCATGAACACGAAACCGGCCCAAAGCCCGTTCGCGCCGCTCAGCGCGAAGCATCCGAGGCAGAGCGGCAGCAGATAGACCACCGCCAGCCGCCGGGCCCCGTACCGATCAATGAACCAGCCCGCCAGGATCGAGGCCAAAACCTGGGCAGCCGCGAAGCCGACATAGGCGCCCGCGAAGACCGTCATGTCCCAGTCCTTCACCCTGATCAGATAGACCTGATGGAAGAAGATCCCGGTCACGATGAAGGACGGCGCCATGGTGGCCAGCAGGCTGAGCTGGAACAGCCGGTCCCGGATCACCTCGGCCCGGGTCCACTGCCGGGGCGTCCCGGCCTGATCTTCCGCATTGGCGCGGGCCGTCCGGTCGACGAAGGCGGCATGGCGCGTGCCGTGGCCCAGCAGCAGCCCCATTCCGACCGGCAACACCACGGCGATGATGATCAGCGCCGCGCCCGCATAGGTCATCGACGGACCGTAGGCCGCGATCGCGGCGACGACCAGGATCGGGCACAGCCCCTCGCCGATCGGAAAGCCCAGGGTGGCGATGCTGACCGCCTTGCCCCGCACCCGCGGGTCGGCATAGCGCGCCGTGGCGGTCACCGCGGTATGGCTGGACAGGCCTTGGCCGAAGAACCGCAGCAGGAACAGGGCGATCAGCAAGGTGAGCGGACCCTGGACCGCCGCCGCCATGCCCGCCGCCACCGCCAGTCCGACGATCACGCAGGCGCCGAACCAGCGCAGGTCCACCCGATCGATCATCCCGCCGACCCAGATCAGCAGGAACCCGCTGGTCAGGGTCGCGGCCGAATACAGGCTGCCGAAATCGCCGTGTCCGAGGTCGAATGCGGACCGCCATTCGGCCGAGAACCAGGAGATGAAGAAGGTCTGCCCGGCGCTGGAAACCAGGGCCATGATGAACCCGAAGCCGAGCAGTTTGGCCTCGGCGCGGAGCAGGGAGACCGAGCTTTCCGTTGCGCCGCCCGTCATGGCCCTTCGGCGCCGCCGGCTCCTGGTCGCGTCCGCCAGTCCAGGGCAAACAGCTCGGGCGGCGTCTGGACCCCGCGTAAAGGCGGGGAGCCCCGCGATGCGACCGCCGCGTTCGGCGCTTCATCGAGAACCGGCGCGGAGACCAGGACATCGTCCCCCGTTTCCTTGCAAATCCGCTCGATGCGAGTGGCGACGTTCACCACATCTCCGATGACGGTGAACTCAAGCCGATCGTCGGATCCGACATTGCCGACCAGCGCGGGTCCCTTGTGCAGGCCGATCCGATGACCGAGTTCCGGTAGCCCTCGACCCTTCCGACGCACATTCAGATGTTCAAGCGCCACCATCATGTCGCGCGCGGCGGCCATGCCTCGCCGCCCCGCCCCGTCCAGGTCGCGAACCGCGCCGAAGGTGGCCAGGATTCCGTCGCCGATAAACTTGTCGACCGAACCGCCGTGCCTAAAAATCGCGTCGATCATGGCAGCGCGATACTCCGAAAGCATGGCGACCGTCTCGTCCGGCTCCAAGTCCTGGCTGAATGAGGTGAACCCGTTGATATCCGAGGAAAGCACGACGATTTCGCGCAGACGCCCGCCCTGACGCATAATATCGTCGGTCTCGCCGGCCACGGTCTCGGCCACGTCGGGAGAGAAGTAGCGTCGGAGATGTCCGTTCACGCGTTCCAGCGAGATCGCCGACAACACCGTCTTTCGTGCGATCCAGGTCGCTAACGTGACCGTGGCTCCGGTCACCACGGTGATCGCGAGATGGTTCGCGAAGCGGCCCAGATGCAGGGCGGGGCCCATCACGTGGTCGCCCCAGGCACGGATCGGATCGGCGAACTCGATCCGCGGGTCGTCCAGCGCGAAACCGAGAAGACCGAGATGGAAGATCACCAGCATGCCCGTCACGGTCGCGGGATAATGCGGCTGAAGCGTCAGACCGGTCATCGCGACCAGAACCAGGCCCAGCGGATATCCGGTCTTCGCGACGTAGGCGGCCGAGTAAGTCTCGATGCCCGCGCCGTTCCACTCCAGGAAGATGATCGGACCCGTCGCGAACAGCGAGACAAGGATCGCGACATGTCCAGCCAAGGACATCCGGTAGCGTGCCTGAACCATCGCGAGCAAACCGGCCAGCATACCAAGCACGGGGATGCCCGCGGAGAAGACAAGCAGCGGCTCCGAACGCTCGACGAACACGATGATGGCGAGGCCCAGGAAAATCAGCCCCAGGAGCTGCGCACATATAAAGAGGCTCAGAACCCGGGCCTCCCGGTCCTTGAGAATGTCTGCGGAGCCGCGCATCCCGTCAGCTCCGCCAGCGGAGCGTGGTCTCGCGCACCGGATTCTGGAACTCGCCTCCTTCGGCCCGCCAGGCGGCATAAGCCTTCTTGAGCCGGAAATACCATTTCGCCTGGGTGTCGCTGTCGTTGATCAGCATCAGGCTGGGGTTGTGCTTCAGCCCCTCCTGCTGGCGGACCACGATGTCCCGGTCCTGGCCCAGGAACCGCCGCGCGAAGGGGCGCAGCACCGGCTTGAGGACACTCAGAAGCGGGATCGTCCAAAAGATCATATGGGTGATCTCGGTGGTGGTCGCGTCGATCGGAGTGACCGCCGTCACGCCGCAGACCCGATGCTTGCCGATCTCGATATCCTCAATCCGCAGACCGGGCAGCCGGAACCGGATCTCGGTGGTCGGCGTGCCCCCCAGGATCTTGTAGGCGGCCGAGTTGCTCGACGGTTGATGCCGGACCATCGCGAACCCCAGATCCGAGGGGGCGAAATGCTTGGCCTTCTCGTGGATCGAGGCCTGCGACCTCCACCACCAGCTCTTGTGGACGAACGGGCCATGCGCCGGATCCATCAGGCCGATCACCGCGTGATCGATATGGCAGGGGAAGACCATGCGCTCGACAATGCCGGGGGACCGGTCAGACGTCACATCGGGCAGTTCCGGCGGCGGGGTCGCGGGCGCGGCCTCACGGCTCTCGTCCGACGGCATGTAAACCCAGATACCGCCGCCGGTCTCCGCCACCGGATATCGGCGGACCCGGATCTTGGTCACATCCATGTCCTGATCGGCGGTCAGCGCGGGAATGCAGGTGCACTGACCGTCCGGCGCAAACCGCCACCCATGGTAACAGCACTCGACTTCCCTGCCGTCGAACCGGCCGTGTGACAATGGGATGCCGCGATGGGGGCAGATATCGCGCAGCGCGAACACAGATCCGTCGGCCGCCCGCCCCAGCAACAGGGGCTGACCCAAAAGGGTTTTCGGCTGCATCGCTCCGGCCTTGAGCGCGGTCGCGGGCAGCGCGAAATACCAGATGTCCCGAAGAAAACCGTCTTGATCCTGCATAGCGCGGACAGTGCCACCGGTGAACGCCGGAGGGAAGAGGCCGGCGGCTCCGTCGCGGAGGCTGACGCGGAAACCGGTATCACCCCTCCTCGGCGCAGGCCACGCAAAGGGTGACGGCGGGATCGAACGCGAGCCGCTTGGCCGTGATCGGCTCCTCGCAGCGCACGCAGTACCCGTAGTCTCCGTCCTCGAGCCGCCGCAGAGCGCTCTCGATCCGCTTGAGTTCCAGAGCCCGGCGCCGGTCGGTGGCAAGCGCCATCTGCTGCCCCTGCAAGGCATCCATCCGAGAGAGACGGCCCACCGCGCTTTGGTCCAGTTCAACGGTCGAGCGCGACTCGCTGGATCCTGATATCAGGGCCTCGAATTCCTGGCGGATCGCTTGAAGCTGATCCCGCACGTTTTGCGCATGCACGGCGTCTGATATATTTTTCATCACGGAAGGTAACCAGATCTTCATGATATTGGACAAGCTTACCGTCAGCGTTGTGCCCCGTGAACCGACATTGGCTCGAAATTCTTCAGTCCGCACCCAATGTCCAGCGGCCTGAGGTAACAGGCGAAAGTACCGAGATGAAGTGCGTTGAGTGCGAACACATCGAGCCGATCACCTTCGATCGAACGGCGTTCTGGATCTATCCCCCGACCTCGGAGGCGACATCCGAGCTGGTCGCGCGCCTGACGGCGTCGGGACTCGATGCCGACAAGCTCGACGGCAATGCGCTCGTCGTGACGGTAGGACGCGACCGGATCGCGGATCTGATATCGCAGGTCGAAGCGGTCCTGAAGGGACCGGAGCTCAGCCATGCCCAGGTTCTGACCACCGCCGGACACGACCCGAAGCCGGCGGACATCGGGCGGACCATGCCGCTTGACGTCTTCATCAGCCGGTACGAGAGCGGCTGGATCGTCGAGTCGATCGAGAATGATCGGTTCGAGACCTGGTTTCAGCCGATCGTCTCCGCCAACAATCCGGACCCGGACCGGCCGTTCGCCCGGGAAGGCCTGTTCCGCATGTCGGATTCCCAGGGCAATATCGTACCGCCGGGCAAGGTTTTCGGGATCGCGGGCACCTCGGATCTGCTGTTTACGCTGGATCTGGTGGCCCGGCGCTCGGCCGTGGAAAGTGCCGCACGGGCCAAGATCGACTCAAAGGTCTTCATCAATTTCAACCCGTCCAGCATCTACGATCCGGCCTACCGCCTGCGGACCACCGCGGCCGCCATCCGGGAGCTGGGCATGCAGCCCTCCGATATCGTGTTCGAACTGACGGAAACTCATCGTGCGCGGGACGCCGAGCACCTGAAGGGGATTCTGTCCTTCTATCGGGACGCAGGGTTCGGCGTGGCGCTCGACGATATCGGCTCCGGATGGTCCGGGCTGAACATGCTGCACGAGTACAAACCCGACTACGTGAAGATCGACATGGACCTGGTCCGCGGCGTCGACACCGACACGGTCAGGCAGACCATCGTCAGGCATCTGATCTCGATTGCCCGGGAAATCGGCATCGTCACCATTGGCGAGGGCATCGAGACCGAGGGCGAGGCCGCGTGGATGACGGCGGCGGGCACCGACTACCTGCAGGGCTATCTCTATGGCAAACCGGCCCCGCTGACGCCGCGCGCCTCGGCCAGCGAGCAGGCGCAGATCCAGAAAGCCACCGAACGCTTCACGGCCCGAGTCGCCGATCCGAGACTGGTCAAGGCGAGGGAATAGGCTCCGGGTCGCTTCGCGGCCCAGCCCGAAACGCACCCACACCCAAAACACACCTATACATTGCACATCACCTCCGGGTACG
Organism: Alphaproteobacteria bacterium; assembly: GCA_024742605.1. Lineage (GTDB taxonomy): Bacteria > Pseudomonadota > Alphaproteobacteria > Thalassobaculales > Thalassobaculaceae > JANSYC01. The sequence continues at coordinate 17,201 of JANSYC010000074.1, forward strand.
GCAGACTGCGGCGGCAGAGGAGGACTTTCGTCTTTCCGTTTGGGCTGAGACCGATCCGCCGGTCGCGTGCGGGGCTGGAGGGTACCCATGGTCACGGACTCCGATCATCCCCCGACCGGTCGCCGCGCGCATCATGTCCGCGCAAACCCGGGACGAACACTCGGCATCGCCCTTTTCGGATGGTTCGCCGTTTGGGCCGCCACCTCCGAGGCCCTGGCCGAGAGCGAGAGCAGCCGGCTCAACGCCTTCTTCGAGGAGGTGCATCAGGCGGCCATCGCACGGTGGCCCGAATGGCAGACCAGCCTCGGCCTCAAGACCGACAACACCCACTGGAACGATCGCAGCGAAGACAGGCGGCTCGCCGAGCACGAGATCACCATCCGCACCCTGGCGCGGCTGCGGCACGCGTTCGACTTCGACCGGCTCGAGCCAAGCGCCAAGCTGAGCTATCGGCTGTTCGAACGAAAGTCCGAACTGGACATCGAGTGGTTTCCGTTCCGCCATCACGGCTATCCCGTCGATCATCTGGGCGGGATCCATACCTGGATTCCGACCTTTCTGATCAACCGGCACCGGGTCGATACCCGCGCCGACGCCGAGGCCCATATCGCCCGTCTGCGGGGGGTGCCGAAGGTGATCGACCAGACCATCGACCGGATCCGCGTGCGGGCCGAAAAGGGAATCATACCGCCCCGTTTCGTGTTCCCCAGGGTCCTCTCCGATATCGATAAGGTGCTCACCGGAACTCCCTTCGACGCCACCGCTACGGATACATCGATACTCGCCGATTTCCGGCAAGAGGTGGCCGATCTCGGATTGCCGGACCCGGATGCGGCGGCACTGGTCGGGCAGGCGATCACGGCGCTCGAAACGGAGGTGCATCCGGCCTATCTCCGCCTGCGGGCCGAGATGGCCGCCCTCGCGTCCCGGGCCACGACCGATGACGGCGCCTGGAAATTTCCCGATGGTGCGGCCTATTACGCCCTACAACTCCGGTCGCGAACCACCACCGATCTGACCGCGGATCAGATCCACGCCTACGGCCTGGAGGAGGTGGCGCGGATTCACGATGAGATGCGCGCGGTGGCCAAAGACCTGGGTTTCACGGGCGACCTCTCGGGTTTTTTCGGGTTCATGCGGACCGACCCCGCCAACTACTATCCCAATACGGATGCCGGTCGGGACGCCTATCTGCAGGACACCCGGGCCATCATCGAACGGATGGATGCGGCCCTGGACGCGTACTTCAGCCTGCGGCCCAAGGCCGGTCTCGAGGTGCGCCGCGTCGAGCCCTACCGCGAGTCGGCGACGGATGTCGCGTTCTACAACCGGCCCGCGCTCTACGGGGATCGGCCGGGCATCTACTATCTCGGGATGCGCGACATGGCGCTGCTGCCGAAATACGCCATGGAGGGGCTGGCCTATCACGAGGCGATCCCCGGCCACCACATGCAGATCGCCATCGCGCAGGAACTGGAGGGACTTCCCGAGTTCCGAAAACAGGGCGGCTACACGGCCTATATCGAGGGCTGGGGGCTCTACGCGGAGCGGCTGGCCAAGGAGATGGGGTTCTATCGGGATGCAAAATCCGATTTCGGACGGCTGTCCTGGGAACTGCTGCGGGCGGCACGGCTGGTGGTCGATACCGGACTGCATCACAAGCGCTGGACGCGCGAGGAGGCGATCGCCTACCTGGACGCCAATCTCCCGGCGACCCATGACACCAATGTGAGTGCGATCGAGCGCTACATCGTCTGGCCCGGCCAGGCGACCGCCTACAAGATCGGAATGCGCGAGATCCTGGCCGCCCGCGACGAGGCCCGACGCGAGCTCGGCCCCGGCTTCGACATCCGTGATTTCCACCGGGTCGTGCTCGAAGACGGCGCCGTGCCCCTGGATATCCTGCGCGAGCTTGTCAGGGACTGGATCGCTGCCGGCGGCGGGTGATCGGGCCGGTTCGCCTTTCGATCCGACAGCGGTCCCGCCCTTGAAGAGCAGCCCCTAGAAGATCAGCTCGTCGTCTCCGCCGGAACCGCCGATGACGATCTCGCCCCGGTCGGCCAGATCCTTGGCGGACTGGACCATGGCCTGCTGCGCCTCCTCCACCTCGGTGAGGCGGACCGGGCCCATCGACTGCATGTCCTCGCGCAGCATCTTGGCGGCACGCTCGGACATGTTCGACAGGAACAGATCCCGCAGCTCCTCCGAGGCGCCCTTGAGCGCCACCTTCAGCTTGTCGTTGTCGATCGAGCGCAGAAGCGTCTGCGCGCTGGCCGGGTCGAGACGGTTCAGATCCTCGAAGGTG
>JANSYC010000003.1 GCA_024742605.1 Alphaproteobacteria bacterium
CGACCGGTACTGGCCGAGTGTGCGGCAGGCGCGGCGTTCGGATATGCCAAGGGTCTGACGTACGTGGTCGATGCATCTGCGACGGCGCGAAGGGCTCAGAAGTTTCCCCGTGCGGCCTCTGTCAGGATCATCTTATCGAGTGTGAGGTCTGATACCGCCCGGCGCAGCCGGCCGTTCTCCTTCTCCAGCTCCTTAAGCCGCTTCAGCTGATCACGGTTCATCCCGCCATATTCGCGACGCCACCGGTAGTAAGTCTGCTGCGTCACACCGATCTGACGCACCGCTTCCGAAACGCTCTTTCCTTGGCCCTGAAGTACTTCAACCTGCCGAAGCTTCAGGACGATATCTTCTGCCTTCTCTCGCTTGCCTGCCATCTCCTGGTCCTCCTCAAACGGGTCAAATCTAACCCAATGGGTGGACCACTTCATGGGGGGCAGACCAGGTCTCACTCGCCAGGCGTTGATCAAGATGTGGATCGCCGAACGTATGGAGAGATAAAGGCTATGGCAAGGAACCAGCCTAGTATAGGCGCGGCGGGACCATGGAGGTCCCGCCTTTCTGCCAATTTATTAATCAACTTGCTTCTTTTTAGAGGGTTTTCGGCCTCTTGAAGCGCCCTTCGTTCCTAGGCCGATCGATTTGGCCAACTCACTCCGCTGGGCTGCATAGTTTGGTGCGACCATGGGATAATCGGACGCGAGGCCCCACTTTGAACGGTATTCTTCTGGGCTCATATCATAAGAGCTCCGCAAGTGCCTCTTCAGCATCTTCAGCTTCTTGCCGTCTTCCAGACAGATGAGTGCATCGGGGGTCACCGACTTCTTGATGGGCACAGCTGGCACCAGCGCTTCCGGCTCCATGTGTGGCTCACCACCTAAAGCAGCTAATGCCTCGTGCACGGATTGGATGACCTCCTGGACCTGACCTGGCGATACCGAATTATTAGCGACAAAAGCTGAGACAATCTCGGCTGTGAGAGCTACCAGTTCATTTTTTTCTACTACAGGCATGTCTTCAGACATTTTGGTTTTTTCCTATTTTTACCAGATTCATTTTTCTCAAGTTCTCATATTGATAAAGTCCATGTTCTTCAAATGAAATTAATATCAAAATGATTTAATTCGTTGCAGTGCCGAGGACCACAATCCGCATGGAAGTTGGCAGGGGACGGCCCGAATCGCCCTGCCCTATCCGACCTGAGCAGATGATTGAGGTGAAGACCTCCGAAAATGGCTATCGGCGCAGATCGGAGACTCCAAGTTCATGCCACATCCAGTCAAAACTGTATCGTGTCATGGGATCAGCCTGGGGATCATCTGGGTCCATCCGCTTTGCCGATTGATTTTCGAGATATTTGAGCCATTCGGCGACCTTCTGGCGCCCCGGTTTTGATTTTGCCGCCTGGCGCGGGGACTTGTTTCCAAGCATGCCGATTGGTTGGTCGAGGGTTTCGCGGTAATGACGATCCATCTTCCGATGAACAATCTGCTCGGCGATTTCAGGCGGAATACCAGCGGACAATTCGGTGTCATCTTGAACAGGTTTTTCCGCCATCATCTGGTCAACCGTGCGGATCTGAGTGAGCGGTGAGCCAATGAGATCGCCGAATGTCTGCTGGAGGAGGGTCTTTCCTTTTTGCGCGCGGGCGGACGAATTAGTTGAAAGATGCAGGACTCGTCCTTTGAGTTCCAGGTTACCGAGCACGTGCGAGCCGCCGTTCATGAGGGTGTCGAGCGAAAGGCCGGTGGTCTTCTTTGATGTGTTTTTGGTCGCATCCTCGAGCCAGTTCCAGAACTTTATGTTTTCCTGCGACATGCCAGGGATGGTGTTCACCCGTGCGGCAATTTCCTTTTGCACCACACCCGGCGCCAGCGGAAACCGAACCTCGTGAAATTCGAGATCATCTCCATCCACATTCTGCAGCGATGGCATGTTCATTGTTCGCTCAAGTGTGTCGACCAGCCATGAAAAGGTGAAAAGGAAACCTGCGGCCTGGAGGTCTTCATCCGCAAGGGACGGCATCTTCTTCACGTTCTTTTTGCCGAACATCTGGCGCAGATCGTCAAACAGCGCGTCGGTGGCCTCCAGCGTAAACGGCAAGAGACCACCGGCAAGGACGCTTTTGTTCATGACCGGCACGATACGAGCCGCAATCCGGTCCCATTGCCGGAGCGTTTTGGTGGCTGTTCCCTCACTAACCATAATCGGGGTACCGCCTCGAATAAGGTCACGCGCTAAGAAAGACGTCCCCGGAACCACCTCAGTGACCTCATACAGGCTCATGACCGAGGTTCGCAGTGCCTTCATATAGGCTTTGGATTGAGGGTTTTCCCGCCATCCGCGGCGTTTGAGATATTCATCGACAATGTTCCCGCCCTCGATCTCAAAGTCACGGGTCAGAAAGTCCTCAAAGGCACAACCCCACAGCGTCATGGCCCAGTCATCGCCGAGAATGTCAGAGATGTCAGCGAATTCCATATCTCCGGAATCGAGGACAGCCCCGAAGTGATCCTCAAACACATCCTCAAAACATGCGCGCCATTCATCGCGCTCCATGAACTTCATCAGACCCTTCAGGTCATGGCTGCTCGGCATGGGGCATCCTTTCTGACGATACGTTGCGGCGGCCAGGCGCAGACAACCATCCACAGAAACCATCAGAACCTCAAATAGTAGGCCCTGAAGAATGGCTAAGGGATTGGGGTTGTTGGGCTGTTGATAGGCGATGAAGGGGACTGTTCCAAACGTGCCAGGTTGAAATCTTCACGTGTTCAGTATATTTCTTCCCTCATAAGGAAGACATTTATCCATGGCTGCTGAACTGACCGTCAATGAAGTTGCACACATCGCGGAGGTTCCGTCGCGCAGTGTGGAAAAAGCGATTGAAACCGGCATCATCAAGCCGGTAAAGCGCCTTGAGATGCTTACTAAGACGCGCACCCGGTTCCTTAATCTAGATGCGGTCTGCTACTTTGCGGTCGTTGGGCACTTGAGTTTTCTCAAGGAAATCCCGGTTAGCCGCAAAAAGATCCTGATGAAGGCCATTCGAAAGATGGCAGGCACAAACCTTGTGCCGATTGATCTTGAACCCGGGCTGCACCTCGATCTGCCGATGATCGCGGGCACAAAACAAAAAAATGCGCGCGCCTATATCGCGAACAAGAAGCGTTACATCACCAGAGATCCTGAGATTTTCGGGGGTGTCCCGATTATCAAGGGAACGAGGATTCCGGTCTATTCGGTCTCCGGAAGGTTGGCCAATGGCGATACGATCAATGACCTTGTGGATGACTATCGTTCAATCCCGCGGGAAGCCTTCATCGCAGCCGATATCTTTGCACGGACCCATCCGGAACGGGGCCGCCCCGTGGCGGGCGGCCGACCTTGGAAGACTGCTGGATAATCTTGCACGAATCTTTTCTTCGATGAATGCGTCTGAATCTGAATGCTCGTTCCGGTTCCAACCAACTCGCAGCCATAGCTGCGCATGGGTTGGAAGACAGCCCATTCCATGAATTCAAAATCGCCGCGCGCAAATTTTTTTTCCGCCAGCCCAGCGCCCTCCTAGTTCTTGTTTGAGGACGGCGGTAAACGGCCTACCGCTGATGCCGAGACCGCCCTCACATTGAGGAGTCACGCGCTATGACAACACTTCACGAGCAACTCATCTCCGGTAACACCAGCCTCACCAACAATAGCTTCAGGGCCGGTTTGTACTCGTCTATCGGCGAAAATCGTCCGATGAAGCAGGTTGGGATCGTCGGAATTTGTCCGGTAGTCGACAGGAGCATCTTCGATACCAATATCGCTCAATTTTGGAAGGAGAGGCTGGCACAACTCAACGCATGGCAATCCAAGCCTCCTGGTCTTGGAACAGCGCACCAGATCTCAGGCATTGGGAGCGAGATTGCCTGGCTTACTGGCAATTTTTCTTATCTCGCGAATCTCAACTCTGGCAAAATCTCCACCGCGCTCGAACGGCTGCGGCAGGCTGATGAGGTATTCCTCTCCATGCAGACAGGAATTCGGTTTCTGGATCCGGGGTACCCTGCGACCTACAGACACGATACTTTATGCTTCGGGAGCTTAATTCACAGCTATGCCCATACAGGGCTGATTTTCCGAGAAGGCAAAAAATGGATATCCAGGCTGATTGATACGCCCCACATAATCTTGGCTACAACCGCGACGGAGCATCCGCGTGACTCGCTTTCGGCCTGCTTTGTCGGAACCGCGTCCGTCAGGCCCATGCGTGAAGTTCGTCTCCAGCGGCTTGTAGATATTTACAAGGTTGAATGGGAATGGGCGTATCAGATGCGCGAGAGTCTCCCGGCAGATTACCATTGTATCCCGCTGCCCGACGGGTTCGGCAGTGCCTCAAGAGCCACATAGCGTCGTTGAGCGATCTTGAGCGCTTTTGGTCAAAGACGGTCGCAAAGAAACTTGGCGAGTTTGTTTGTGGCCGTTTTTGACGGTATCGGAAAAATGGCGGTTTTGAGCGGTTTTGAACGCTGTTGACTGCTGCGTCCAAAGAGGGCTCTGGGCGGCCCTCCGGCCGCCCAGATTTTAACTTAGGCGTAGACCGCATCCGGCAAAATTCTGATCGCCAGATCCATCCGGCGAACACCGCTGGATTGGAACCACGGCAGGACTGCCTCCATGAACTGTGCAATCTCAATCTCACAGTTCTGCAGACGAAAAGTCAGATCCGCCAGATGCTCATTGCTGAGCCTGCGTTCGACATCGCGATCCTCCAGCTGGATGTGGGCCTTGATCGAAAGTCCAGACCGGCGCTGCGACTGAACGCGGAGTGAGAGGATCAGGCGGTCGATTTTCTTCACCTGAGTGGCCAGACCTTCTGGCAATGATCGGCGCATTATGTATGCCGACATCCCAAGAACGAGCAGATCAAAATCCGTGTCGATCGGGGATTTGACACTACGGCCCCGCTCTGGAGCATGAGACGGCTCAAAAGCACCGTCGATACGTATCAGCGCCCACGGCTTTATCGAAGCTCGCAGCTGTTTTATCCAACGAGACAATCCCTCGGCTACACACATATCGATGTCACCGGATTGGCTGGGGAAGAGCCCGATCGTATCTTCGGGGTGGCCAATCTCAAACCGCAAGGGAGCGGCGGCTGCTCCGAGAAAATCGAGAAGCGACGGTATCTCGAGATGCACCTCATCAGGCGCAAGCCTCAGAATGTGGTTTACAAAAAAATCTTCATTCATGTGTTTGTATCCTCGTTTGCGAGCCGCACCCTTTGCGCCGCTCCGCAGAAAGCGGGGGGCGGTGCAAAGGGGGTGTCGCATCGAGGAGTTTTTAAGGTCAGCGGCTGAGGGCTTTGGCGCGCGAGAGATGCAGAAGTGCCATTGCCTTTCTGGAGGCCGAGAGCGTGTTTGCACCCTCCAGATAAGGTGCTGTTGAGCGCGCGTCGCGGTGGTTTAGGATCACAGAGGCCAGACGTGCTTCAGAAGTCATTTCCTCAACGACGAACCGTGCCGCACAATCCCGCAGCCGGTGGGGCGACAGGGCGATGCCGAAGCGAGTTTTCGTTATATCTCCGACCGCTCTGTAGAGGGTTTGAGAGCCGGCCGGGTCTCCGCCTTCGACGATCCAGAGACGATCATGGCTACCGGCATGAAGACTTCGGATTTCATCGAGATATCGCCGAAGGTGCGGTCGCAGAAAGTCTGGGATGAGACGCTTGATCGCTTCTCCAGTCTTCTGATGCTCGGCCGGAAAATCGATCGATGTCAGATCTGCAGATAGATCCTGCAGCCGGATCGATGTGAACGCGCGCCGACGTTCGGGCATGCAGATCCACAGGGCTAAAATCAGGCCGTCGCGGTAGCGCTTGGAATCGTGCCAGGATCCAGACGCGAGATCGGCTTGCTCCATCTCAGCAAGACCGAGATTCAAGATGTCGTTGGCGGGCCGTTGCCGGCCCGCCTTCTTCTTTGGTGTGTTTTTTGCGGCCTTGTTCAGCGCGTTTGAAAGATCTCGCAGCCAGTCGAGGCGACGGGAACCTCCTGAGCGCAGCACTGAGAGCGCTTGCTCAATGCACTGAACGTAGTTGGCAACTGTGCGCAGCCCACATCCTCTTGCCAAAGCGGCCGATGCGAAATCCTCAACACCCTCCGGTGTCACATCTGCGGCGAAGCCAAGATCCCGGACATGACGGATGTATTTCAGGTAAACCCAGGCAACCTGTCGTCGGGTGGCTTCTGCCCAATCGACCGAGAGCGCAAACCGAGCCTGCGAACCAAAGATCGCTTGCCAGCGGTTGCGGTCTTGTTCCGGCCATTCCGCAGACTCACGTTCGATGCGGCAAGCCTCATTAGGCCTTGAACTAAGATCGTTCATTTGCCTCGTTTCCTCCTGTTGACTGACGCACGCGTGACCTTTGCCGACACCGATGCCAGCTTGGCGAGATAGGCTTGATGAGCCTGCTTTTGTGGTACGTCCGCATACCAATCTGAGGTTGTGCGCAACGAGCTGTGCCCAAGCAATGTGCTGACCAAGGGAAGCTGGTTGGGGTCCTCTTCGAGAACCAACCGCCCAACCACATGTCGGAATGCGTGGGGGTTCAGCTTGATTCCAGCCACCTTTTCGGCACGTGCTTTCAGTGTCGTCGAGAAACTCCACGCGGATCTTGGTGAGCTTTCTTCTCCAGGAAACAGCCACACATTACAGGCGCTCGCGTCGACGCGCTTAGCCAACTGAGGGCGGATCTTCTCGATGAACAGCTTTAAAAGAGCTGTTGTCTCTTCAGAGAATTCCGCGACGACATCGAACCTTTTGGTTTTGGTCTCTGCAGCAGGTATATGAAGCCGCGCCGGTCGTCCTTTGGCTGTCGGTAGAAAAAGAGTCTGCCGGTCACCAGAGATGCGAAGCGAGCCGGCCAGATTGGCGCGGCGCATCGGACATTCCATAAGAATCCGGCAGATCAGAGCGACGATCACGTCGACCTGCTCTGTTCGGGACAAAGAAACCCCTGCTCGGACCTTCGGCAAAACCGGCGCGATGAGCCGTTCCGGTAGCTGGAAAAACGCACTTTTCACTGCGTCTGCCGCATCTCCCGAAAACTGATCGATCACACGCTGGTGGCGCGGGCCTGTCCGCCGGCGAGACTTGCTGTAGACGCATTTTAGCTTTCCTGTTTCCCGATCGATCTTCATCCGCTCGACCATAGGATTGACCGCTCCCCGCATCCGAATGAGCGCGTCAATCAGATCAGGATCGCCATGTGTCGCACGCACAAGTGCGATCATTGCAGCCGTCTTACCAACCAAAGTCGCATTTTTCTGGTTGTGATTTTCTCCCTTGGTTGACGCACGAGCGATCTGATCGTTTTCGATATGCTCGAGCAATCGGGTGCAGCGATCGAGTGAGAGAACGTCGCCAACTTCGGCAACCGCCACACCTTCGTTGAGCGCCATATGCGCGAGCCGCAACCAGACCCCGCGATACTCATGCAAGGTCGTGCGCGAGTACCGCGGCATCTCGTCTTCGATGGCATTGCTGAGGAGCAACAAAAAGCGGTTCCCATCGGCGGCAGGTTTCTCAGAGACAGAGCCCCCCTCCGCTTCTTCAAAGCGAAGGTGGCGGTCTTCGAAATCTTGCCAGAGGAGTTGGACCGCCGCCGGCAGATCGCTGAAGAACACGCGCGTCTGAGGCTGACCTTCCGGTCGATCCGGCGCTGTCAATTGAACCTTTGGCCAACCTGGTGCAGATTCGGCGAGCGAATTCCAACCCTGACAAGCGCGAACCGTCATCGCATGCGGTTTGTCTAACTGGCGAGAGCAGGCTTCCTCAAAAACGGTGCACACCAGAAGCCCGTCTACCTCGCATGGTGCGAGATTGAGGCGAGCTGCGGTGCGGATGAAGACGTAGGCGCGACCGACCTGATGGCCCATTCCGGCTGCCTTTGCATCGGCGACCAACGCTGCCCAGTCCTTAGGAAGCACCACTCGCGGCATACGCCGGTCCAGAATCCGTGCCAGCCGAAAAATCCGCGATCGAAAAGCTCCAAAAGACTTAGGTGTCATTCCCATTTCGGCGGGACTGATTTTGGGAAAGCGCTGGTTGAGCGCAGCGATAGCGACCGGCAATGACGCGAGGCCAGCGTCGGACTTGAAGAGGTGCTTCGAGAGGCGGCGGGCATCGCCGACGCATCGGTCCAACTCGGTTGTCCTCAGGCCTGCCGTCTTTGCAAGACCTACCACGGTGACCGAGTCGGCCAACGTGCAGACTTCAGCTGAAAAGCGCTCAGCCAAACCGGCAGGGAGACAATCAAGCTGATGGATGATTGGGAGCACCGAGTCTTCGCTCTGTTCCCGCTGGATGTCGTCACCAGAGTGGTGGGCCTCAAGCCGGTCCAGCTCTCCGGCCAGCGCGGATTTAACGTCCGTGCTGAGGAGTTTATCGAAGATATCGGCGATGATCTGAAGATGTTTGACGGTGTTCACAGGTGCCTCCCGGCTTCCGTTGCGTTCGTATTTGCGACGCAACGGAAGTCGTGAGGCGCGTTGCCTGACGCGTTGGGTCTCTTGCTCTGACACAAGGTTCGCGGTGCTCGACGCGGCTCGATCACTCATGTGGCATCACCGCGGAGCAGAGACGCAAACGCACTTCGCTCGAGACGGGTGATTTCACTCGCTGGGATGAGCCAGGCCCGGGCAACAAGGTGACCCGCGAGGTCGCCACGCTGAATCATTCGCCTCACAGTCGCCGACCGGCAGTGGAGTAAGTCGGCGACCTCGGCAACGGTGTAAAAGCGCTGTGGTGATGCCATGGCGCATCTCCCAGATTGTTGAAGATGCGTAAATGCTGCTGGATTCCGGATGCGAAAAACAATCCGGCGCGCCAAAAATTCGTGCTTGGACCGATATTTGAGAAACGGGAGCAACAAAATGCGCGCAGATACTCCGATACAATCAATTGATTTTAATAGAATTTTTCTTTATGATTTTTGTCTGACAGAATATCCACAGACATTATTTAACAATTCGGTTTTATTTGTTTTGTCGGCTCTTCGGGCATTTTTTATTTTTGATCGACACCCAAACACGATGCCGTTTTGCCTCGAAAAGCCTCCACGTGCTGAAACCTCAGGACGAAATCTTCTGCCTTCTCTTATTCGTCTGCCATCTCACAGCATCTTTTAAAAACCGAGCAAATCTGACCAAATAGGTGGATCACTTAACAGGCGGTGGACCCGGCAGAAGGCCATTAAATTCTCATTTCAATACCTCGTTTTGAATAGCTTCACTAAAATCTAACTCAGGAAAATATCGGGTTTCGATACCTTTGGTCTTAAGGTGATCTTTAAGTGTGACATAGGCGACTCTGAACAATTCGAATTCTGGCCCCCTCGAACTTGAAAATGGTCCGAAATGGGTCATCCAGATCCACTCTACGGGATTGTCCCGTTCCAACATTGTTTCAATTGCCGCTGTTCCACCGACGGTACGAGCTAAATCGAGAAAATCTGACTGTATTTGAAGGACCACGTCTGGAAGCGAATTATAAGACTCTACGTCTAGAAGGTCATCATCATTGCCTGCATCATCTATCATGTCATCCCAATCAATTTGAGAGGTGCTGTTACAATCGTCGTCGATAGAACTACAATATCTATCATAAGTCAGGCCATATTTTATTCCCAGATCAAGTGGAACATAAAAAAACTTCACATAATCATCGCCAGACAATTTTAAACCTTCGTGATTATAATCATGCTCGATGCCTGCTTCATCTAGCCAATATTTCATCGACAAACTAGCGGATTCAAAAATCAGCGACTTAACCCACGGCAAATAGGATGCAGTCGGCGTTGAGCATACTGAAAAATATTCGTACAGGCCCCATTCCAAGCGAATGTAATCAAACGCAACTTCTGTGCCGACGCAGTCGACTATCCTTTCAAATGCCTCCAGCACCGTTTTCGAATTTTTAAGCGCCATATAAGGATTGGTCTTCAGGTTGGATGAAGAATTCGAAGTCATAGCTCTCTCCTGTGAGATCTGGGTATCCTGAGTGGCTCGATAGCGCTTTGCCATTACGGCGATCACATCAGCGCCAACTTCGTCGCACTGCCATATGCTGGTTTCTCAACATAAACAGCGCACAAGGACTGGCATGTCGCCCTCGCAATCAAGAACTAGAGGTGAGAGAAGTCGTCACAACAGAAAAATTCGACCTGCTATAATTTTTTAACGGTTTGTTAATCATTGAAATATGGATTTTTAAAGAATCTCGATGGCTATTTCTGCCAGAAGCTTTTCGTGTCTCCGTTTATGCCTGGCTTCCCCACTCAACTCGGCCGCTGAGCGCGCTGACGCACAAGCGCAGAAGCACGTCAGCACGCCGAATCTGGATACTTTACGGGAGCCTGCTACGGCGCCTAGGCCTATTAGTCTGATATCGATGGCAGCGCCCATCGTTTTGCCGTCTACAGCAGAAGATAGTTCTTTTTTCTTTCCTTTTGATTTTTGAAGTTCATTTGGTGGCCTGGAATTGCTGTCTAGGGCGCTTTTCCTAGAATTTTTCTTCTGTTTCCGGAGAAAAATCCGGAATTTCTAAGGCTCCTGGAACGAGAAGTCCGTCTTCCAGGAGCGTTCCTCGTCGTCGAAGGAGAGAACTGATGGCTGGTTATGATTATGTTAACGGAATGAGTAATAACGCAGTTTCTGCATACAGGGGAGGCCTCTTCCCGTTATCAAAGTTAAATGCTACGCGGCTGAGGAGGTCTAAAGTTGAAATTACTGTCGACTTCGCAAAGTACCTGGCGCACGTCGGCGCGTGGGACCCATCAGAGTGGCACCACAGCGGTGGCCGGTGGTATCGCAAAGTGGATTTTTATTCCGTAGACGATCTACGCGAACTTCTTGAGGCGGATACAGGATCTATCGAGGCGCATCGGCAAACCTACGTTGCGGCTCGCGCTGCCAAGCGTGAACGCAACAAAAATAAGCAAGATTTCGAGGAATATGGAGTGGCGTTGGTGAGCTGGACCAATTTTTCTCTGCGTTCAAGGTCCTCACGGCGGCGTAGCCGCGTCGGTACAAGTCCGGTCCAGGCGATCGACATGTCCTTCGATGGCTGGGTACGCGTGGTGCATATTGGAGCGAGGGTTAAGATCCATTTCCTCGAGACCGATGAATACATCGGAAAAATGTCTGAGAAGGTCGGCATTGTATGGACGAGAAAGTCCTCGAAACGGGGCTGGGCCCAGCGCAAAGCCTATCTCCAACGCGAACGTGTAAAGGTTGCCGACGCCCTTGCTCGTGAAGCCAAGCTCCGCCACGAGAGAAAGCGAGAGAGTGCACAACAGATAGGGGCGGAGGCTCACGCCGAGAACAGAACGAAAAAGCGCAATCAAGCTCTCAGAATGCACGATATCGGGGATAACGCGTTTACTCTGCGTAACCTCTTGGCTTCATCTGATGCAGACACGCTTGTTGAGGCACAAGGATGGGTAAAATCGGGATTTCCACATCCTGTTCGTGATGTTCCTGGTCGAATGCAGGTTTACGATCTGAAATGCCGATCCCAACTCAATTGGAAGCGATTTGAGGCGGCACTGCAGCTTGTCGTTTCGTGAAATGCATTGTGTCGCCGCCAATGCGAATATGCATGCACTCGGCCTCACCGGATATCGCTCCCTCGGTACCCGCGTCATAAGCTGGCGGGATAGTCGGTGCTTGTGTGTTTAATTTCCTCCACCGTCACAGTCCCCCCACTTCCAGCCTATGGCATGTTCAGACTTTTTCGAGGGCCTTACCCTCTGCCTGGGACGCCGTCGTGCGGCCATATGGTCGAGCGGGTTGATCTCGGCATTTGGTACGAGATCCAGAAATCTCTCCTCGATGTCGAGTGCCCGAAGGATGCGGAGAATCGTCTCGAGGGTAGCGCCGGAACCGCCCTCAAGGTTGGTCAGTGTTCGCCGTGAGATCCCTGCGCTTTTGGCCAAATCCTGCTGGCGAATTCCGCGTGCTATTCGATACCTTGAGATCCGATCACCAAGGTTCATGAGAATCACGTAGAGCGGCGGCGGTGTGGATGTCCTCGGAATCTTCTGCATTACATCCTCGTCCTGGTTGTCACATCATGGTTGTGGCGTCCCACGGACCGCCGGCCATTCATCTAATTAGGACCCGAATTCAAAGAGTCGGCCGGGCAAGCGACAGACAGCCATACCGAATGAGAACTTTGTTGCTCGCTATATCCAGAAGAAGCGTTACGGAGCATAACACTGCGCCTTAAAATAAGAACTCAGCCTGTCAAAATGCGAATAGAAGACGATGACACCACGCAGAGCAGTGACAGCCAGTTCATCATCACCAAGCACTCGCATCACTGACCCACTTCCTGCTCCGTTCAATCCGTACTCGGAAGCGAATCACATGAAGACCCTTGGGGTAGGTTTTTGCGAGTAGCCACCTTAAGGGCACGTTCGGCAGACTCTCCGAGAAGCTGTATTGCGCCTGTGCCCAGATCGAGAACCAGACCTTCGCCTCTTATTCATCGTCACCAAGCTTGCGCTCCAGCTCCCTGACCAGATTGCCGCGCGCCTCCTGACTTAGCTTGTCCAGATTGAGCTGACGCCAACGGACTGCCGGGAGGTCGGACGCATGCTCCAGGCCGAGTAGAGGCCAGTCAGGCTCGCCCCGCTCGAAAGAGATCAGGAAGCGCCGGTGATCGTCCGGCATATTGCCGATGATCTCCCTGATCAACGCCTCCCGGGCTTCAAGCAGTTCATCAAGCGTGACTGGCCTATCCGTCATGCCCTCAAACCCGCGCTCGTAGTCTTTCCGGATATCCTTGCGGGTGGGGTCGACCACCTCGTGCATGGGACGACCATGGCTAAGCAGGTAGACGATGAACGCCTGACGCAGCTCATCGCTGATACCTTCGTTCACCAAAAGATCGCGCACATCAAACAGGTCGCGCGGATGTTGGCGATCGAGTGCGGCGACGATTTTGCCGCCATAAAGATCAGCGAACGAAACCACCTGTATTTCCGCAAACCCGAAACTCTCCTCGACAGCCGGCCGTACAGTTAGCTCTTTGGGCTCGAACACGCAGCCGCGCAACACCGGCGTGACCTCGATCTTGATCTGTACCCCCTCGCCCCGTGCGATCAGTTTTGTGACAGCCCCTTCTTTGTTCAGTGAAGCCGGGATGACCTCTTCCGCTGGCGAGCCTGAACCGGAATTCACGGCAATGCGTTTCATGGCAGCATCGATCTCTTTGAGCGATTCCGGTCGAGACTGGACCGGCAGATAGGTGAGATCGATATCCACCGAGAGGCGGGGCATATCGCGGATGAACAGGTTGATCGCCGTGCCACCCTTAAGCGCGAAGCACTTCTCACGGGCAACGAAGGGTAGAACGCGCACGAGCAGTGAGACCTGACGCCGGTAGATATCGCTAAACGGCATCCAGATCCTCCGGCACAGTGATGCGGTAGGTGGGGTCCAGCCGCCCGCCCTTCACCAGCATCCGGTCGCCGCTGCCGAGATCGAATTCCTCGCTGTTCAGACGTTTACGCCAGGCCGGGTTGTGACGATCGGCGAAGAAGAAGAAGAGGCGTTTAACCTTAATGCTCCGGCAGTCCGCCAGGAGTTTAGATAAGCGGTTCGGGCTCAGGCTCACCAACCCCTCGAAAAGCTTGTCTACCATGTGAAAGCTTTCCTTGGCGGGCAGCTCATCGAGCAGCTCGAAGATCGCTCGCTCAGGGGTGGAGACCAGAAGCGGCCAGTCCCAGTGCCCCCAGGGCATCACACTGAAGCTGGGTCCGTGTATTGGATCGGTGTTTTTGAGCACATGGCTCTTTACGTTCAGGCTGAGATTGCTCAGTGCCCTGGTGATCGGGTCATTCAAAAATAATCGCCGGCTGCGGTGAAGTATGAATTTCTGCCGGATCGGGAGCTTGTTCATCCACCCGGGCAGGGTCTCCTCGCCATAGAGGTGAACCTCACGGGGCTCCTGGGAGAGAAAATGGGCAAAGCCTTGCAGCTCAAGCGCTGTGCGGCCACCGACCACGAGCGGGATCTGCATGATGTTCTGCAACGAGATCACCACCAGCTCCCAACGGAGATCGCCGCGGGGACGCCAGAACACACCGCGTGCCGGCTGGCTTAGCCATCCCGCATCGACATACTGCGATCGCAGCGAACTGGAATATCCACGTTCTGTCAGACAGGCTGCCGAGATGAGCAGTCCCTCGGGGACAACCTCCTCAAGCTTCTTTAACTTCGATCTTTTTTGCACATTCATGCTGTGCAAAATATAACCATCTCAAAGAAAACGCAATTTAAAACTTCGGGGAATTAGAAAATCACAAAGCCGGGCTACACAAAACTGGTATTAAATAAAGTGCGGCTCGGGGTTTCCGTACCGGATTTCCCCAAAGTAGCGGGACTGATTGGAACGTGGGGGTCATGCCGCGTGCCGGTTTGTTGTTGGCATTTTGTGCGAGGCTTCCATCACCTTCTTGACGTCGCCGTTCGTGCGCGCCGCCACCTCCGTGGCCACGCCGCGGCGGAGCGAGTGCCCGGCTATCCGCATCGGCTCGGGGCCCTCCCGCTTTTGTACGCGCACTGCAGAAATAGTCTGTTGTCTTCGGTTCAAGCGAGAATGTTCCCCTTGTTGGTACTTTCTGCTTGTTCCCCTTTTGGGAACGACTATATTCACCGCATGAGAATCATCGCCCGTCAGACGCTTGTGAACTTCTGGTCTCAGCCCAACCAAAGGGATGCCGAAGCGGATTTGACGGCGTGGTTCAATGCCGTGAACGGAAAGACCTGCGACTGGGCCACACCGGCCGATGTGAAGGCTGCCTACCGCAACGCCAGCATCGTCAGGGACAATCGCGTCGTCTTCAACATTCACGGAAACAAGTATCGGCTGGTGGTGAAGATCAACTATCCGCACCGGGTGGTCTACATCCGCTGGATCGGAACCCACGCCGCGTACGACAGGATTGACGTCACCGCCGTGTGACCTCGAAAGGAGACAGTGATGGACATCCGTCCGATAAAGACCGAAGCCGATCACGCCGCTGCCCTGGAGCGGATCGAGATGCTTATGGATGCGGAGGCAGACACGCCGGAAGGTGACGAACTCGACGTCCTCGCCACCCTGGTCGAGGCCTATGAAGAGACGCACGCCCCGATCGCCCCTGCCGACCCGCTGAGCGCCATCCGGCACACCATGGCCGCTCAGGGCTTCACCCAGGCCGATCTTAGCGCGCTGTTGAACTCCAGGTCGCGGGCCAGCGAAATCCTGAAGGGTGCTCGCGAGCTGTCCAAATCCGCCATGTGGCGCCTTCACTCCGAATGGGGTGTGCCGGCGGAATGCCTGATCGCCCCAAAGCGGGAGGACGAGGACCGAACCGCTGGAATGTAGGCGCTTCCGAGTTGAAAACTCCCACCCCGGCAAGCGATCGGAGGCGACGTATCAGCAAAGACATGCTGCCGATTGTGCCGCAATGGACATTGAAGGACGGTAGCTAGAACGGAGTGCGTCGACACGGAAGATGCCGCGTCGACGCCCGTTTGTCGTCGGATCGTGTCGCTTACTTCATGCCGAGCTTGGCGCGGACCGTCTCGGCTAGAGTGTCGAGAGTCGTCTTCGGATCCGCTCCTTCAGAGATCTCCACAAGGGCGGCACCGATCAGGTCGGTGACCGCCACGCCCTCGTCACCCGGATAGGCGTACCAAGGACCGGCATGGTCGGCAACCTGCCGGTGCGCCACGCGGGCGTTCGGGTTGGCCTCGTAGAAGGCACCGAGGTAGCTGTCGTCTTCCAGAACAATGGTGTTGGTTGGCGCGTAGCCGGTATTCTCGACGATGATCTTCGCACCTTCCGGACCGGTCACGAAGCGCATGTAGTCCCAGACCGCTTTCTGCTTCTCGGCGTCATCGGTCAGCATCACCAGGGCCGAGCCGCCGGTCGGGAAGTAGGCCTTGGAATCGTCCTCGACGACCACGGGGGTTGGCAGCACGGTGACCTCGAAACGATCGCCGGCGGATTCGGTGAACTTGTTCAGCAGGGAAGAGCTCTCGAAGAAGATGCCGAGCGTGCCGGCCGGATAGGCCTGACGGGCGTCGCTCTGGCCATATATCGGCATGCCGCCTTCCTTGTAGAAGCGGCTGTACAGGGTGGCGGCAGCGATGCCGGCGTCGCTGTCGAAGGTGATGTCGCTCTCGTCCTCGTTCAGCGGACGGCCGCCATGAGAGCCGAGCAGGCCCTGGAAACGCCAGTCATGCCGACCGATCCAGATACCCTCCACATCGTCGCCCAGGGCGTCGATCTTCGCGGCTAGTTCGATAATGCCGTCGAAGGTGGTCGGGAAATCCGCCATGGAGCCTCCGGCGCGTGCGATCAGGTCCGGATTGACATACATGACCATGGTCGAGGCCGAGGTGCCCAGGGCGTGCTGGGCGCCCTGGTACTGGCCGAGCGAGCGGATCGCCGGCGAGTAGCCCGCCTTCTCAAAGGCGGCCGCGTCGTCGATGAACGGATCCAGCGGCTTAGTCAACTCGCGGGCCTCGAGGATACGCCAGCGGTTGAGGCCGACATACGCGACGTCGGGCAGATTGCCGGCCACCGCCTCGCGCAGCAGGCGCTGGACCCCGTTGGCATAGCTCTCCGCCGGCCCGTCGATAGTGACGGTGACGTCAGGATTGGACTTCATGAAGGCCTGGGCGAGCTGCTCCTGGGTGTCGGCCCAGATCGTCGGGATCGCATAATGGACGCGGATGTCGGTCGCCTGTGCCTGGGTCGCTGCCAGCGTCAGGCCGAGGGCCGCCAGGGCGGTCTTGAAGATCGATTTCATCTGAGATGCTCCATCTGGTTGGTCTCGGTTACGGTGATCGAACCTCTTGGTGTGGCTCTCTTATTGTTGGGTCATCCACGCAGTCCCCCGGAGGCGACACCGCGCATGAATGTCCGTTGGGCGAGCAGGAAGAGGATGACGAGCGGGGCGGTGACGAGCGTCGCCCCGGCCATCAGTGGGCCGAGATCGGTGCCGGCCTCCTCGTCGCGGAAATACAGAATCCCCCGCGGCGGCGTGGCAATCTCCGGCGAAGTCGTCGCGACCAGCGGCCAAAACAGGTCGTTCCAATGGGCGGTGACCGAGAACACGGCGAAGGCGGTCGCTGCCGGCCAGGCCAAAGGCAGGGCGATACGCCAGACGATTGCCGCTTCGGACAGGCCATCGACCCGAGCGGCGTCGAACAACGCCGTCGGCAGGCGCGCAAAGAACTGCCGGAACAGGAAGATGCCGAAGACCGAACCGATGAAGGGCAGGATCAGGGCGGTATAGCTGTCCAGCAGCCGCAGCTTGGCCAGTCCAATGAAGATCGGGATCGCGGTTACGTGGAACGGCACCAACAGCCCGGCGAGCACGCAGCCGAACAGCAGGCTGCGGCCGGGGAAGCTGCGCTGGGCCAGAGCATAGGCGCAGGGTACGGTGAATAGGATCTGGAAGACTAGGATGCCGCCGCAGACGATCACCCCGTTCAGCAGGAAGCGACCAAGCGGCACCGTGGTCACCGCCGTGACGTAGTTCTCCCAGGCGATGCGGTTCGGGATCAGGTGGACGTCAGAGGTGAAGATCTCGTCCGCCGGCTTCAACGACACCGAGAGCATCCACAGGAACGGGGCTAGCACCACCAGCGCGCCCAGGAGCAGTAACGCGGTGCCCAGGATCCGGCCGGTCAGATGCCGGGGGAGCCTCCGGGGGAACCGCCCGCTCATCGGTAATGCACCCGCTTCTGCAGCAGCCCGTACTGGATGAAGGTCAGCAGGGCGACGAAGACGAAGAACACCACGGTGATCGCCGAGGCGTAGCCGACCTTGAAATAGACGAAGCCCTCTCGGTAGAGCGCATAGACCAGGGTGTCCGAAGCGAAGGCTGGGCCACCGCCGGTCAGGGCCGCGACGGTCTCGAACACGCGGAAGCCCGCAGTCGCCGTTATCACCGCCACGAAAAGGGTGGTCGGGCCGAGCATCGGCCAGGTGACGGTCCAAAACCGGCTCCACGCGGAGGAGACGCCGTCGACCTCGGCAGCGTCGTAGAGATGGCGCGGGATCACAGCCAGCCCTGCGAGGAACAGCACCATGTTGTAGCCGATGGTCTGCCAAATGCCGATCAGCGCCAGAGTGTAGATAACCAGCCCGCGGTCGGAGAACCAGGCCGGTGCCGGCAGGCCGAGCCTCACCAGGGTCATGTTAACGATGCCGATCGAGGGGTGCAGCATCATCTGCCATGCCAGGGCCATGGCTACCAGGGTCGCGGCGACCGGCAGGAAATAGGCGGCGCGCAGAAACCGCGAGAGCCCCGGTGACCACTGGGCCATCCCATGCAGGCGGGTGGCGACCAGCAAGGCCAGCAGGATCGAGGACGGGACCATGACCGCGACGTAGATCAGCGTGTTGGTGATCGCGCGCCGGCCGATCGGATCGGTGAACAGGGCCACATACTGGTCGAAGCCGACGAAGGTGACGCTGCGATCGCCGAGTTGGTAGTCGGTGAAGGACAGCACGAAGACGATCAGCACCGGCACGAAGACAAGCGCTGCCAGCACCAGTACCGTCGGGCCGACCAGATAGAGGTCCGTCAGCCCTTCGCGCCATGCCCGAGAGATGGGGGCCATCATGTCCCCCCGCCCGGTGTGGGGTGGAGGCGCCCCCCGGTTTCCGCGTCGAACAGGTGAACGTCGGTGCTGCGGCAGGCCAGACCGACCCAGTCGCCGGGATTGAGCGACGACGCCTGTGCGTTCTGCAAGAGATCCACGGCGGTTTCCAGGCCGTCGAGGCGTAGGGTCACCATGGTGTCGCGGCCGTGATACTCCAGGCGCTCGACCCTGCCCTTGAGAAAGCCGTCGGCCGCGGCCGTGGCGCACCGCAGGTGTTCCGGGCGCAGCCCGACCGTGATCCGACCCCGGTGGTTCGGCAGGGCGAGACCGAGCCTGGTGAGCGGATGATCCGCATCCCCGGCGGGCGACGGCAGATCGATCAGGTTCATCGGATGGGCGCCGATGAAGGCGGCGACCTCCCGGGCGGCCGGCCGCTCGTAGAGCTCCCTGGGCCGGCCGTCCTGGATGACCCGGCCCTCCAGCATCAGCAGCACCCGATCGGCCATTGTCATGGCCTCGGTCTGGTCGTGGGTGACATAGACAAACGGTTTGCCGGAGCGGCGGTGCAGGGCGGAGAGTTCGGTCCGCATCTGGATGCGTAGCTTGGCGTCCAAGTTGGACAGCGGCTCGTCGAGCAGGAACAGCGCCGGGTCTCGCACCAGGGCGCGACCGACGGCCACCCGCTGCTGCTGGCCTCCCGACAAGGCGCCGGGCTTACGCTCCAGCAGTGGCTCGATCTCCAGCATCGCCGCGATCCGCCGCACCCGCTTTCCGATATCCCGGAGCTTGTCCCGGGCACCGGGCAACAGCGCGCCCAGGAAGGGCACCCGTTCGGTCGGCTTGCATTCCCGCATGACAAGCGGCAGGGCGATGTTCTCCGCGACGGTCAGGTGTGGGTAGAGCGCGTAGGACTGGAACACCATGGCGATGTTGCGCATCGCCGGCGTGTCGTCGGTGACATCCCGGCCGCCCATATGCACCGTTCCCGCGTTTGGCCGGTCGAGGCCGGCCATGAGACGCAGGGTTGTGGACTTGCCGCAGCCCGACGGGCCGAGAATCGCGGTGAACTCGCTAGGCGCTACGCCGAGCGACAGATCGTGCAGAATCCGATTGCCGCCAAGGGTCTGGCTGACATGGCGCAGGTCGAGAATGTGGCTGTCTCCGAGGGAGGCCACGGCCGCTCCTTCCGACCGCCCGGCTGGGCGGCACTGACGAATATCGATGTAAGGTCTTGGTCATTTAGCACAGGACGATGTAATATTTATGACGTGCCTGTGCGCCGGTCACGACTGGTCAATGGCCTCCGCTATGGGCGCTGCCGGAGAGCAGATGCTGCGCGACCAGCTCAACGGCGGCCTCCGCATCTTCCGCGCGGACCACGCCGGGCAAGGTGGCGGTGTCGTGCAGCGCGACCACCAGCCGACCGAAATGCAGGCCGAAGGCGATTTCCGTCATCGTGCCGGTCGAGCCACCGACCGCTATCAGGGCGGTCGACGACCGGGC
This sequence comes from Alphaproteobacteria bacterium, assembly GCA_024742605.1. Taxonomy (GTDB): domain Bacteria; phylum Pseudomonadota; class Alphaproteobacteria; order Thalassobaculales; family Thalassobaculaceae; genus JANSYC01. The sequence continues at coordinate 20,160 of JANSYC010000003.1, forward strand.
GATGACGACGTTGCGGGCCTCACGCAGGCCTGTCGCGATCGGCACCAGGATGTCTGGGTTGGCGGCATGCCATTCCGAGTCCGGCAGCAGTCCGATGGTCAGGCCGCCCGCTTGGCGGGCGCCGGCCGCTGCTGCCGCCATCACCCCGGTCTTGCCTCCGCAGACCGTGGTCAGGCCGAGGCGGGCGAGAGCCGCTCCCACCGCGAAGGCCGCGCGCTGTTGTAGATCCGTCGCCTCGCGCGGGCCAATGACGCCGACCGGTAGAGGTCGGAGCGCTCCGACCTGGGCAAGGCGTGCCAGAGCATCCGCCGCGGTGGCGGGACTCAGGGAGTTTTTCGTCGCTGCTTGGGCGTCCTGCCAGGTCCAGGTCCATGGATCGAAAAGGCGGCCGGTCTCGTCGGACAACACGCCGTTACGCTCGTCATACAAATAAGGGGTCGTCATTGCTGGGCTCCGGCCTGAGAGTACTGTAAGATAATTTACAGATAGCTTGGATGAGTTACGGAAAGATGACAAACGTCACCATCGACCTGCCGGTCTCGGAGCGTCAGCGTGAGATTCTGTCCCTCGCTGAGTCCCAGGGCTTCGTTACCATCGAGAACCTGGCGCAGCGGTTCCAGGTCTCGGCTCAGACCGTGCGCCGCGATATCATCGCCCTGGACGAGGCGGGGCTGTTGCAGCGGTTCCATGGCGGCGCGGGCAGCAACGAGCGCGTCGAGACCATGCGGCTCGGCCACGCCCACAAAAAGGATCTCAGCCCGGACGCGAAGCGACGGATCGCGGAGCGCGCGGCCGCCCTGGTGCATGATGGAGCCACCCTGTTCCTCGATGTCGGCACCACGATCGAGGCGGCGGCGGAGGCCCTCAACCGGCGTAAGGCGTTGCGTATCTTCACGAACAATCTGCGGGCCGCCCTGCGGTTCGAACCGGCTCAACACGACGTCCATGTGCTTGGCGGCACCCTTACCGGGCGCGACGGATCTCTTACGGGTGGTCGGGTGGTCACCGCACTATCCGGGTTGAATCTCGATTTCGCCCTGATCGGCTGTTCCGGGATCGAACCCTCCGGACGGGTCATGGATTTCGACCTGAACAAGATCGAGGTGAAGAAGACCGCGATGCGGATCGCCAGAACCTCGCTACTGCTTGCCGATGCCAGCAAACTAGGCCGCAGCGCGCTAGCCGAGATCGCAGCGCGCTCAGCTTTCGGTGAGGTGATCATCGAGTAAGGGAAAGAACTTGCTTACTCCAGCACCTGCATATAACCGCCGTCGACCCTCAGCGACCGGTCGCGCGGCACTGACATATGGGCGCTGTCCGCCCAATCGCAGCCGTCGCGTATTCTTCACCGTCAACCCTAGAGCCGTCGCTCGGGAACTTGAGCGAGGCGACGATTGCCAGCGAAGGCGACATCCGGGTCACATTTCGAACCGCACAGATCGCTGAATTTGACGCTTTCGTGGGAATCAGACGGTTTTTTGATACTCGCGGCAAGGATAGTTATCGGCAATTTGTGGAAACGAACGGCAACTCGCAACCCAAAGCGGACGTTTAGCTTTGACGCCAGTCGGCGATCGGAATTACGAACAATGAGCTTTAGCCAATGCTGCTGTAAGCAGGACTGGGGGCGACGTCACCAGAAAATCAAGACCGAGGGCCAGACATTCCATGGATCGTTTACAAGCGCTTCAGCTCTTCGCCCGCGTTGTCGAGCGGGGGACGATCTCGGCGGCCGGTCGCTCACTAGGGTTGTCGAAGACGGTGGCTTCGAAACGTCTTCAGGATCTAGAGGCCAACCTGAACATAAGTTTGCTCAACCGCACCACGCGTCATGTCTCCGCGACCGAGGCGGGTCAAGCGCTCTATGACCGGATCGTACCGATGATCCGGGAAATGGACGCCATTATCGAGCAGATATCCGAAAGCACCGAGGCGCCATCGGGCGTGCTCCGCATTCTCGCCAGGCGGTCCTTTGGGATGCTGCATATCGTGCCGAGCCTGCCATCCTTCCGGGCGGCGTATCCCGAGGTCTCGGTCGACCTGCATTTGACCGAGACTTTGGAAATTGCCCCGTCGCATGGGGTTGATATCGCCATCCGCCTGGGCCAACCAGCGGAGAAGTCCCTCGACTGGGAGCGCCTGACGACCGACCGGCGCATGCTCTGCGCCAGTCCGGAATACCTTCACCAAAATACGCCTCCCACTGGTCTCAGCGACCTAGACCGCCACAATTGCCTTGCTTATGGCCAAGAGGCGGAACCGGCGGTCTGGGTGTTCGAGCATCTCGGCAAACGCCAGGACATCGTGGTCACGGGTTCTCTGCGCTCCAACAGCGGGGAGGTTCTGCGCCAGGCGGCCTTGGATGGCCTCGGCTTAGCACTCCTACCGGAATGGATGATCGCCTGGGACGTCGCGGAAGGACGCCTGCAAACCTGTCTCGACGATCTGCGGCTTTATCCAGCCCGCTACAGTGCGGAGATCTATGCGGTCTACAGACGCGATAAGCGTCTGCCTGGAAAAGTCGAAGCTTTCCTCGGCCATCTCCAGCGGCATCTGGGCACCCATCTCGACTAATTATCCTGATATTCGGGAAAACATTTCCTGAATTACCCTGCTTTTTCGGGAGAGCATGTTGCGGCACAGTTCGGTCAACAAACAAACGCTCTGAGAATTGGGGAAACGCCATGATCGCTATCAATCAGTTGCATCCGCTCTTCGCGGCCGAAATCACCGGACTGGACGTATCCGCGCCGATCCCGGAAACCGTATTCTCCGAAATAGAGGCGGAATTCCGCCGGCATTCGGTTCTGATCTTCCGTGACCAACCGATCACCGATGACCATCAGGTCGCCTTCAGCGAGCGCTTCGGGGATCTGGAGACAACGAAGGTCGGAACCGTGGGAACGGGCAGCAAGCTGATCGTGCTGTCCAACATGGATGCGGACGGCACCGTCGCGCCGCCGAGCGACCGGCAGGTCCTGAACAACCGAGCCAACCGTCTCTGGCATGCCGACAGCTCCTTCAAGGCGGTGCCGGCCAAGGCCTCGATGCTGTCCGCCCGGATCATTCCGGCCAAGGGTGGAGATACCCAATACATCAGTATGAGGGCGGTCTACGCAGAGTTGCCCACACGGTTGAAGCGGGCGGTCGAGGGTAAGGTCGTCGTCCATGACTACGCCTATTCCCGCTCCAAGATCGACCCGAACCTGGTGACCGACGAGGAGCGTGCGGCGGTGCCGCCGGTCCGCCAGGCAATGGTGATCGATCACGGATCCGATCTCGGCAGGTCGCTGTATCTCGGTGCCCATGCCGCGCGGGTCGAGGGCCTGCCGGACGACGAGGGGCGGGCGCTGATCGACGAGCTGATGGTATTCGCCACGCAGGAGCATTTCGTCTACGCGCACAAATGGCGGCCCCACGACCTGATCCTGTGGGACAACCGGGCTGTCATCCACCGGGCGACACCGTTCGAGAGCGCGACCGAGAAGCGTCTAATGGTGCGCACGACCATTGCCGGCGACGCGCCGACCTTGGCGGCGGCCGCATGACCGAAACCGCCGACTACGTGATCGTCGGGGCCGGCACGGCCGGTTGCGTCCTGGCGAACCGGCTGAGCGCCGATCCCAATATGCGCGTGCTCCTACTGGAGGCCGGCGGCAGCGACCGCCATCCGTACATCCAGGCCCCGGTCGGATTCCTGAAGACGTTCCAGGAACCGCGATTCAACTGGTGCTTCTCGACGGCGCCTGGAGCCGGTGTCGACGGCCGCGAGATCTTCTTTCCGCGCGGCCGCGTTCTCGGCGGATCGAGTTCGATCAACGGCCACCTGTACGTTCGCGGCCAGCACCGGGATTTCGACACCTGGGCTCAACTGGGCAATCGTGGCTGGGGATATGAGGATGTCCTGCCGTATTTCCGCCGGGCGGAGGACCGCTCGACCGGCGGCGACGCCTACCATGGCGTCGGTGGACCGCAGCACGTCTCCGACATCCATGAGCGGCACCCGATCTGTGAGGCCTTCATCGACGGGGCAGAGACCCTCGGACTCCCGCGCAACTCCGACTACAACGGTGCGCGTCAGGAAGGCGTTGCGTATTACCAACGCACGATCCGCAACGGCAAACGCCACAGTGCGGCAAGCGGCTACCTGCACCCGGTGCGCAACCGGTCGAACCTTCAGGTCGTCACCCATGCTCACGTGGAGCGCGTGGTGTTCGCGGGACGCCGGGCGGTTGGGGTGCAGTATCGCCGGTACGGTCAATCGCATACCGCGACCGCGACGCGGGAGGTCATTCTGGCGGCCGGGGCGATCGGCAGCCCGCAGGTGCTGCAGGTCTCGGGCATCGGCGATCCCGCGCACCTGCGTGGGATCGGCGTCGACATCGTCCATGCCCTGCCGTCGGTAGGCCTGGGTCTCCAGGATCACTACGCAGTCAGGGTCGTGCATAGGGTCACCCGGCCGATCACGCTGAACGAGCGCGCCCGTGGGCCCCGCCTGCTTTGGGAGATTGGGCGGTGGCTGGCGACCGGCAAAGGTCTGCTCGCCTTCAGCCCAGCCCATGTCGGCGCCTTCGTGCGTTCATCCGACGACCTTGAGGAGCCCGATCTTCAGTTCGTTTTCACGCCGGCAAGCTACTCTGACGGTGTCATCGGGCAGTTGCAGCGCGAGCCGGGGATGACCATCGGCGTATGGCAGATGCGCCCCCACAGCACCGGGCATGTCCGGGCGCTGTCTTCGAACACGGATGATGCGCCGGAAATACAGCCGAACTATCTGACGGACCCGGCCGATCAGCGAGCCCTCGTACAGGGGATCCGTTGGTGCCGAAAGCTGCTGTCGAGCGACGATCTCGCGACATACCGCGGACCGGAGGCCCTGCCTGGTCCGGACATTCAAACGGACGACGACTTGCTTGCATATGCCCGGACGAAGGGCGCCACAGTCTACCACGCAGTCAGTACCTGCCGGATGGGCACCGATGCGGCCGCGGTTGTGGACCCGGCGCTGAGGGTCCGCGGTCTCGAGCGGCTGCGCGTGGTCGACGCGTCGGTCATGCCGACGATGGTTTCGGCCAACACCAATGCCGCCACTATGATGATCGCCGAGAAGGCGTCCGATCTGATCCTGGGAAAGGCCGCGCCATGACGACAAACGAGGGGAAGACTCGATGATCGAGATCAAGAATCACGCCTTGGACCGGCTGCGGGCTGGCGAGTTGTCGCTCGGCGTGGGGCTGCGCCAGGCACGGACCGTGGACATTGCCAAAGCGATGAAAACCGCAGGGTTCGACTGGTTGTTCATCGACATGGAACACAATTCCATGAATGTCGATATGGCGGTGCAGATCAGCGTGGCGGCGCAGGATGCCGGGATCACGCCGATCGTCCGCGTGCCCGGCTTCCAGCACTTCCACGCCACCCGTGTGCTCGACGGCGGTGCCCAGGGCATTGTGGTGCCCCATGTAGACGACGCGGAGACCGCTGCACAGATGGTCAGCAACGTCCGCTATCCGCCGCTCGGGCACCGGTCCGTGACCGGGGCGCTGCCGCAGCTCGACTTCGTCTCCCATTCAATGGGCGAAACCGCGGAAGCCGTGAACCGCGAGACCCTGCTGGTGCTGATGCTGGAAACGCCGAAAGCGATCGCCAATGCCGACGCCATCGCGGCTGTGCCCGGCGTCGATGCCCTGCTGATCGGCACCAGCGACCTGACGATGGAGATGGGGATCCCCGGCGAGTTCGAGCATCCGGACGTGATCGCGGCCTACGAAATCATGATCGCCGCCTGCCGGAAGCACGGAAAACACCCGGGCATGGGCGGCGTCTACGATCCGGCGGTCATGCAGCGCTATATCTCGATGGGCGCGCGTCTAATCCTGGCAGGTAGCGACTTCGGTTTCCTGATGGCGGGTGCGCGGGCGCAAGCGTCAGCCGTGCGGGCGATGAGCGGATTGGAGAAGCAGAAATAATACGACCGAGACTAGATCCGGTTTGATGAGGAAAAACCGGGATCTGCTCGCCCGCACCGTGAAGGAGGTGGTGCATCCGCTGGCTCTAACAGACAGCGGTTATAATTTGGGAATCCAATCGCCGCTGTGCTGCGGCGAACGACCGCTCCCCACCCGAAGCGGCCCAACAAGTTAGGGTTCAACCCCAATATCCCTGTTCGCATTTGACGCTCAGGCTTTGCAGATTGTCAGCAGAGCCAGGACACCGCTCATGGATACCAAACACCAGCAGAAGATCATCCTCCGCCAGAGCAAGCTCATGGTGTTCACCCGTGCAGCGTCCCCCTTCTTCCAATGCCGAATCAAGCTGTCCGCCAAACCCTACGTCTACAAATCCCTTAACACGGTTGATGAGGCGGAGGCCCGGCAATTGGGCGAAGACCTCTACGCGGAAGCCAAGTTCAACGCGGAGAGTGGCATGTCCATTTGTTCAGCTAGCCTTTTGCGTGAAGTTTTTTCGGATCATAGAATGGCGTTTCAACAATAGTTGCCTCGACGGTTCGCAGCTCCGTTTCGGCTTCCACTTTGGTGCCTGTCTCAGTGTGCTCAATGTCAAGCATCGCAAGTGCAATATTTTTTTCGAGTCTAGGCGAATAAACAGCAGATGTGACTTTGCCAATCACCTCACCGTTCCGGGACACGGGCCAAAACGAGCTGTTCGAACCTGCTAACGGCTGGATGTCGAGCTCCATTCCGACCTGCTTGCGCTTGATACCTTCCTCCTTGATACGGCGGAGAGCGCTCTTGCCGATAAAGTCCACACCCGACTCCAAGTTGACCAGGCGATCCAATCCCAGCTCAAACGGGTTTGTATTTATGTCCGCGTCGGCGTGATACGAAAGCATTGCCCCTTCAATGCGTCTAATAGTCGACGTATGGCCCGGCTGCAGTCCGAAGCGCTGGCCGGTTTTCATGATTGTTTCCCACAACTCCGCGCCACGGGACCCGTCGCGAAGATAAAGCTCATAGCCAAGCTCGCTCGACCAACCCGTTCGGGAAATGATCAGAGGAATGCCATTCAATTCGGCTTCCGTGAGCCAATAATAACGCAGGTCCTTGATCGAAACTCCAAATAACTCGGTCATGATTTTTCCCGAGATCGGCCCCTGCAATTGTAGTGGAGAAACATCAGGCTCGCATATCGAGACATCCATGCCACTGTTGATGGCAACTCCCTGCGCCCACAACAAAATGTCGCTGTCGGCCAAAGAAAACCAGAAATGATTTTCTCCTAATCTCAGCAAGATCGGATCATTCAGAATACCACCATCGGCATTCGTGATGAGCACGTATTTACATTGGCCAACTGCCATTTTTGTCAGGTCTCGCGGCGTCAGGAGCTGGACAAACTTGAACGCATCCGGTCCGGTTATCTCCACTTGTCGCTCTACGGCAACATCACAAAGAATGGCGCTATTGATCAAATTCCAAAAATTATGCTCTGAATTCGTAAAATTTCTTGGTATATACATATGATTATATACCGAAAACTCCTGTGCACCCCATTTTACTGTCGATTCGAAATAGGGTGATTTTCTGATCTGCGTACCGAATCGAAACAATCCAACGCTGTTCATCTTTTCATCCTCCCCACATCATTAAATTTTGACGGTTATAATCTTGAATCCCATGAGCCCATGCCGTGTTTCCGACCCGTGGTGTCGGAAAACGTCTTCACGCGCCATCTGTCGATTATCCGGGCTGGTGCCGCGGCAAGGTTCTGTCGCAAACTTTTCTGAAAATTGGGCACTGCCGTTCTCTGAGGACGGCACTGTCACACCAACGAATCTCCCGGGTAGTATCCGGTCTCAGAGAAATTTTCCGTTGCGAAATTTCAATGGGTTATCGTTTCTCAATTCCCCGAAGATAGTCCCTTCTTTCATTGATGTGACAGTGCCTTTCATCCAGATGCCACGTATCACAGGGCTTCGGCCGCCTTGATCGAAGCCGACGGGCGTAGGCCGGTCCGAACCTCGCCACCCAACGCCGCACCGTCTCGTAGCTCACGTCGAGCCCCCGCTCCGCCAACAGGTCTTCGACGTCGCGCAGGCTGAGGTTGAAGCGCAGATACAGCCAGACGACGTGCTGGACGATCGATGGCGGATAATGCAAGCGAGCGTATGAGATCGGTTTCATATGGCAAAGCTAATGATCTCGTCGGACATCCGCCATGGGTTCATGTGACAGTGCCCTTCGAAGCGTCTGATTTCTGTCTCGTGAGTATTAACAACAAACAACTTGTTCTAATCTGACCGAGTTTCGTTGCTCATTCATCGTTCTGATTGACGTACCTCATGATGGCAACCAGACTTTCTCGTATGACAAGGCCAACAGTACATGACGTGGCACGGGTCGCTGGCGTCAGCCTGGCGACCGTTGATCGAGTTCTGAACGCGCGGCCCGGCGTTCGACAGGCGACCGTGTCCAAAGTTTTGGAGGCGGTTGAGCAGATTGGATACTCCCGTGACATTGCGGCTGCAAATCTGGCGCGCCAACGGGGATATACCTTCGCGTTCGTACTGCCGGAGCCGACGAACTCCTTTCTCATTGGCTTGCACGAGGCCATTCGGGATGCGATGCCAACCGCGATGGCGGACCGGGTCTCGATCCGTGTATGCACGCCGACTGCGCTGGATCCACATGCGGTCGCCCGCACGGTCGTCGAGCTCCAGGACCAGGCTGTCGACGGCATTGCCATCATGTCCGCTGAAACCCCGCAGATTCGGGATTCCTTGATCCGGGCCGCGCATGCCGGCATCCGGACGGTTGCCATGATCTCTGATCTGCCAAGCACGGCACGCTCGCACTTCATCGGCATCGACGGTGTTGCGGCGGGACGAACTGCGGGACGTTTGATGGGGCAATTCATCGGACGTCCATCTGGCAATATCCTGACCGTCGCGGGCTCGATGATGGTGCGCGATCATCTGGAACGGCGGCTCGGCTTTGATCAGGTGATCGGCGAGGACTTTCCTGGGCTTCAAACCCTTGCCTCGCTCGAGGGGCGGGACGACGCCGAGGCCGTCTACCAGGTGGTCAGCAACGCGTTTCGAAAAAGCCGGGACATTGTCGGTGTCTATTGTTTCGGCGGTGGTGCCTCCGGACTGTTGCGCGCGCTCTCCGATCTCGATGTCGGGCGCGAGGTTGTCGTGATCGCACACGAACTCACCCCGCCCACCCGGACGGCCCTGCTCGAGGGTCGCCTGGACGCGGTCATTTCCCAGGATGTCAGCCATGTGGTCCGCAGCGCGATCCGTGTGCTTCGTGCCGATTGTGACGGACGCGAGATCATCGCGTCTCAGGAGCGCATCCGCATCGAAATCATGCTCAAGGAGAATCTCATTTAACGATCCCGCAATCCCGGGAACACGGGGTGCGGCAACAGGGAGGACATCATCATGAAAACCATCAAGGGCCCCGGCCTTTTCCTGGCCCAATTTGCGGGCAATGAGGCGCCATTCAATTCCTGGGACTCGATTACAAAGTGGGCAGCCGAATGCGGCTACGCGGGCGTTCAGGTTCCGTCCTGGGATGCCCGTCTGATCGATCTCGCGACCGCGGCGGAGTCCAAGGATTATTGCGATGCATTCCTGGGAGTGGCCCTGGCGAACGGCGTCGAGGTCACGGAGCTGTCCACCCATCTTCAGGGCCAATTGGTCGCCGTTCATCCGGCCTTTGACGATGCGTTTGACGGGTTTGCCGACCCGTCCGTCCATGGCAATCCGAAGGCGCGTCAGGTGTGGGCCGTCGATCAGGTGAAGAAGGCGATTTCCGCCTCGCGCAACATGGGGATCGGCGCGCACGCCACCTTCTCAGGTGCGCTGGCGTGGCCGTTCGTCTATCCGTGGCCGCAGCGCCCGGCCGGGCTGATCGAAACCGCGTTTGACGAGTTGGCGGCGCGGTGGCGACCGATCCTGGATCACGCCGACGAAAACGGCGTCAATGTTTGTTATGAAATTCATCCGGGCGAGGATCTGCACGACGGCGTCAGCTTCGAGATGTTCCTGGAACGGCTGGGTGATCATCCACGCTGCATGATGCTGTACGACCCCTCGCACTATGTGCTCCAGGCGCTCGACTATCTTGATAACATCGATATTTACCATGAACGGATCGGCATGTTTCACGTCAAGGACGCGGAGCTGAATCCGACCGGCCGACAGGGCGTTTACGGCGGATTCCAGGCCTGGATCGACCGGGCCGGCCGCTTCCGGTCGCTCGGCGACGGCCAGGTCGATTTCAAATCGATCTTCTCAAAATTGACCCAATACGATTTCAACGGCTGGGCGGTGGTCGAATGGGAGTGCGCGATGAAACACCCCGAAGATGGCGCACGAGAGGGAGCGGCTTTTGTACGCGACCACATCATCCGGGTGACCGAGCGGGCCTTCGACGATTTCGCCGGGGCAGGGACGGACGAAGCAGCCAACCGACGCATGCTGGGGTTGCTGCCAGAGGGGACGGGACGATGAGCCGGATCAGATTGGGGATGGTTGGCGGCGGCCGCGACGCCTTCATCGGGGCCGTCCACCGGATCGCGGCGCGGCTCGATGATCGGTTTGAGCTGGTGGCGGGTTGTTTCGCGTCAACAGCCGAGAAATCAAAGGCCTCAGGAGCGGATCTGGGGCTGGCCGACGACCGGGTCTACGGCGACTTCACCGAGATGGCCAAGCGTGAGGGGCGGCTGAAGGCGGGGATTGAGGCCGTCGCCATCGTTACCCCTAACCATCTGCACTTTCCGGCCGCACGCGAATTTCTCAAGCGCGGCATCCATGTGATTTGCGACAAGCCCCTGACGTCGACGCTCGCGGACGCGCGCAAGCTGGTGCGGGCTTCAGAACGGTCGGGTGCTGTGTTCGTGCTGACCCACAACTACACCGGATACCCGATGGTTCGTCAGGCCCGCGCGATGGTCGCCGACGGCGCCGTCGGCGCGATCCGGGTGGTGCAGGTCGAATACCCTCAGGACTGGTTGACCACGGCACTGGAGGATACCGGCCAGAAGCAGGCCGGTTGGCGCACCGATCCCGCCCGGTCCGGTGCCGGCGGCTCAACCGGCGATATCGGCACCCATGCCTTCAATCTGGCGCGGTTCGTGACCGGGCTGGAGCTGGACAGCCTGGCAGCGGATCTGCAGACCTTTGTTCCCGGTCGACGGGTCGATGACAACGCCCATGTGCTGCTTCGGTTCAAGGATGGCGCGCGCGGCATGCTGTGGTCGAGTCAGGTGGCGCCGGGCAACGAGAACGGTCTCCGAGTTCGGGTCTATGGCGCTGTGGGTGGGCTCGAATGGGCGCAAGAGGATCCGAACAGGCTGTGGTTCACGCCTTTCGGCGAGGCCACGCGGGTGTTAACCCGCGCCGGACCGGGGGCAAGCGAGGCGGCCGCCCGGGTCAGCCGGATACCGGCCGGTCATCCAGAGGGATATCTCGAGGCCTTCGCCACGATCTACACCGAGGCGGCCGATGCGATCTCTGCGCAGAGAGACGGATCGTCAACCGGACTCGCGCTCCTCCCCGGCGTGCAGGATGGCCTCGAGGGCGTGGCCTTCGTGGACGCCTGCGTCAGGTCGTCCAAAAAGAACGGCGCCTGGGTCTCGCTCGCGCTCTGACGTCTACCGGCCGAGGCGATTTGGAAATTTTCGTGCGCCAAGGTCTTTTTTCTCGACATGAGGTACGTACGTCATTTACGGTTCAAGACAGAAAGCGCAGTGATAATTCACCTCAGATGTGATGGGCGCATTTCGGTAAGGGAGAAAGCCATGAAAAAACAATTACTTGCTTTGACGACAGCATCTTTTGTCGTGGTCGGTGCGGCGGGACACGCCAAGGCCGAGGATTTGACGCTCTGCTGGGCGGCCTGGGATCCGGCCAATGCCCTGGTGGAGCTGTCCAAGGAATTCGAGGCGCAGTCCGGCCACAACATGAGCTTCGAGTTCGTGCCCTGGCCGAATTTCGCGGATCGGATGCTGAATGAGCTGAATTCCGGCGGCAAGCTCTGCGATCTGCTGATCGGTGACAGCCAGTGGATCGGAGGCGGCGCCGAGAACGGCCATTACGTCAAGCTGAACGAGTTCTTCGACGCCAACGATATCTCGATGGATGACTTCGCACCTGCCACGGTCTACGCCTATTCCACTTGGCCGAAGGGCACGCCGAACTATTACGCGCTGCCGGCGATGGGCGACGCCAATGGATGGTTTTACCGCAAGGACTGGTTCGAGCGGGACGACATCCGGGCCGAGTTCAAGAAGGCGACCGGCAAGGAATTGGGAGAGCCCAAGACCCAGCGCGATCTGATGGAAATCGCCAAGTTCTTTCAGGGACGCGAGATCGACGGCAACACTGTCTACGGCGCCTCGATCTTCACCGAGCGTGGGTCGGAAGGGATCACCATGGGGGCGACCGGCGCGCTCTACACATTCGGGTTCAAATACGAGAACACCCCTGGAAAATACGACATGGAAGGGGCGGTGAACTCGCCTCAGGCGGTCGAGGGGCTTGAGTTCTACAAGGAGCTCTACGATTGCTGTACCCCGCCGGGCTATACCAACTCGTACATGTCGGCGTCGCTCGACGCGTTCAAATCCGGCCAGGTGGCGATGGCGATGAACTGGTTCGCCTTCTTCCCAGGGCTCTATGCTGATCCGGTCACCGGCGGCGACAAGATCGACTTCTTCGTGAACCCGCCGCAGTATCAGGCTGGCTCGACCTTGGGCGGGCAGGGGATTTCGGTCGTCAGCTACTCCGACAAGAAGGACGCGGCCCTCGAGTACATCAAGTGGTTCGCGCAGCCCACGGTCCAGGCCCGTTGGTGGTCGTTGGGCGGTTATTCGGCGCATAACTCGGTGCTCAATGATCCTGGCTTCAAGGACAGCCAGCCGTTCGCCGGGGACTTCCTGGTTGCCATGCAGGACGTGCAGGACTTCTGGCAGGAACCGGTCTATGCCGAGTTGCTCCTGGCCATGCAAAAGCGTCTGCATGACTATGTCGTTGCCGGTCAGGGGACTGCGAAGGAAGCGCTCGACAAGCTGATCGCCGATTGGACCGAGGTCTTTGAGGACGAAGGCAAGCTCTAGAACCCAGATCTCGCGAAACCCCGGATTCTGGCATCCGGGGTTTCCGCACCCTCCTCGTGTCCTGCCATTCTGGTCTCACCGGCGCGTCCGCATCGCGGAACCGTAGCAAGCGGATTTTGGGTCATGACCGACACCCCGATCGACAAGGCTGCCAGGGCGACACCACGCCGCGTCGCGCGCGTCATCAAGGGCGTCAGTGACCGCACGATCGCATGGATCTTCGTCGCACCGACTATCTTCCTGCTCCTGGCGATCAACATCTTTCCGCTGATCTGGACGATCAATCTGAGCCTGACCAACTACCGGGCCAATCGGGTGAACCGTGAGGTCGACTATATCGGTCTCCGAAATTACGAACGTATCTTGACGGACACCGATATCTGGTTGTCCATGCAGGCGACCGCGCATTTTCTGGTCTGGACCATCGTCCTTCAGGTGTTGATCGGATTCACCCTAGCTTGGCTGATCAATCGCAAGTTCAAGGGCAACGATCTCTGGACCACCATCATCGTGTTGCCGATGATGCTATCGCCTGCGGTGGTCGGGAATTTCTGGACGTTCCTGTACCAACCGCAGATCGGCCTGTTCAATTACGTGGTCTCCTTTTTCTCGGGGGTCGATCCGTCCAGCTTTGAGATGCTCGGTTCCGTCACATTGGCGCCCTGGTCGATCGTGATCGTCGACACCTGGATGTGGACGCCCTTCGTGATGCTAATCTGCCTCGCCGGACTGCGGTCGATCCCCGATTACATCTACGAGGCGGCGGAGATCGACCGCGCCTCGAAATGGCGGCAGTTCTGGACCATTACCGTGCCCATGGTGCTGCCGTTTCTGATGCTGGCCGTGCTGTTCCGGGGGATCGAAAACTTCAAGATGTTTGATCTGGTGGTTCAGCTGACAGGCGGTGGGCCCGGCTCGATCACCGAACTCGCGTCCATCAATCTCAAGCGTGAAGCGTTCGAGAAATGGCGGACGGGATACTCCTCCGCCTTCGCGATCATTCTGTTCGTCACGGTTTTCGGGCTGGCCTCGATCTACGTGAAGGCCCTGAACAAGGTGAAGGAACGATGAGCACCTCCGTCACCGACCCGTCGTCCTCCCAGAAGTGGATCGCAGGCACGCTGGTCATCGCGTATGCGCTGATCACGATCGCGCCGCTGATCTGGATCTTCATGACCGGTTTCAAGACGCCGCCGGACAGCATCAGTTATCCGCCCAAGGTTGTGTTCGAGCCGTCTCTGGAAGGCTATGTGAACCTGTTCACCACCCGAACACGCCTGTCGGAGGCGGAGCTGCAGGCCTTGCCGGCACCTGACAACTTCGCGGACGAGATCGTGCGCAATCGCGGCATGGTGATCGTCGGTCCGTCGCGTTTCGGCGAACGCTTCCTGAACTCGGTCATCATCGGCTTCGGCTCCACCTTTCTCAGCATTTTTCTGGGCACCCTGGCGGCCTATGCGTTCAGTCGCTTCAAGATCCCGTTCACCGACGATCTGATGTTCTTCATTCTCTCGACCCGAATGATGCCGCCAATCGCGGTCGCCATACCGATCTTCCTGATGTATCGCGAGCTGGGTCTGTCCGACACCCATCTCGGTATGATCCTGCTCTACACGGCCGTGAACATCTCGCTGGCCGTCTGGCTTCTGAAAGGGTTCATCGACGAGATCCCGCGCGAATACGAAGAAGCCGCGTTGATCGACGGCTACACGCGATTCCAGGCGTTTTACAAAGTGGTGCTGCCGCAGGCGGCGACCGGCATCGCGTCGACCGCGATCTTTTGTCTGATCTTTGCCTGGAATGAATACGCCTTCGCGGTGCTCCTGACCTCGGGAACCGCCCAGACAGCCCCGCCGTTCATTCCGACCATCATCGGTATCGGCGGCCTTGATTGGCCAGCGGTGGCGGCGGGCGCCACGGTGTTCCTGCTGCCCGTGATGATCTTTACGATCATGCTCCGCAAGCATCTGCTGCGCGGCATTACATTCGGGGCGGTGCGCAAATGACCAGGTTTCTGCAAGGCCTCATCGGTTTCCGGCGCGGGGCTTGGGAGATATTGGCGACCCTCCTGATCGCGGTCGGGGTGGTGATGTTGATGCAGCCGTTCTTTCTGGCTGCCTTCACCTATTCCTTTATCGTCACATTGATCGGCACGGTGATGTTCATCATCGTCAGCCACTTTCCAGATTAACCCATGGCAGAGATCGTCATCAAGAATCTGCGCAAGGAATTCGGCGACTTCACCGCCGTTCAGTCCTCGTCCTTTATCATCGCCGACGGGGAGTTTTTCATGCTCCTTGGGCCGTCCGGCTGCGGCAAGACCACCACCCTGCGCATGATTGCGGGTCTGGAGCTGCCCACCTCCGGTGAAATCTGGTTGGATGGCGAGGAAGTCTCGCAACTGCCGGCCTCGAAACGCGACATCGCCTTCGTGTTCCAGATGTTCGCGCTCTATCCTCATATGAATGTCCGCAAGAACATTTCCTACCCCTTGGTCAGCCAGGGCATGAGCGCTTCGGCCGTGAAAGCCAAAGTGTCGGAGATCGCGGATATTCTGGGGATCCAGGACATTCTGGACCGGCCGGTCAGCGGCCTGTCCGGCGGCGACCGCCAGCGGGTGGCTCTGGGACGGGCCATCGTCCGGGATCCCAAGGCCTTCATGATGGATGAGCCTCTCGGTGCGCTTGATGCGGAATTCCGGGAGCGGATGGCCGAGGAGCTCCGCGCATTGCATGACCGAATGGGCGCGACGACCGTGTACGTGACTCACGACCAGCTCGAGGCGATGCAGATGGGCGACAAGATCGTGGTCATGAACCACGGTGTCGTCGAACAGTTCGGCAAGCCTCAGGATATCTACGACAAACCGGCGACCATGTTCGTGGCGGATTTCATCGGCTCTCCGCCGATGAATTTTCTGCGGTTCGAGGGGGCGATCGCGGCTGGAGCCACTCAGGTACAGGTCGGTGATCAGAGTATCGATGTGCCAGGGGCTCTTGAGCCGGCCGACGGAAAGCTCGTTCTCGGTGTCCGTCCGGAGCATGTCTCGTTTTCCGATGACGGGGTTTATCGGGGCCGGGTCATCGCCACGGAATATCTGGGCACCACCCAGATCATTACGCTTGAAACGTCCCATGGCGAGGTGAAGGCCCGGATCGCTTCCGACACCTCTATGAGGATCGGCGAACAGGTCGCGCTGCAGTTCGACCGGTCCACCTTGACCGTATTCGACGCGGATTCCGGCCGGGCTCTACGGTCCGAGTTGAACGACGGGGAGATCTGAGATGGCCGACGTCTCTCTCGACGGCGTAACCAAGCGCTTCGGCAAGGACATCGGGGTCAGCGATGTGCGCCTGGATATCCCCGATGGCAGCTTCGTCGTTCTGCTGGGCCCGACCGGGGCCGGGAAGACCACCACCCTGCGCCTGATCGCCGGTCTTGAGCGGCCTGATGCGGGAGATATCCGGATCGACGGGCGTTCCGTGATCGGCGAGACCCCGGCTCAGCGCGACGTGGCCATGGTGTTTCAGCAATACTCGCTCTATCCCCATCTCAGCGTGCGGGAAAATCTGTCGTTTCCGCTCCGCTCTCCGATCCTGAGGACGCCTGAGGCTGAGATCGCCCGCAAGGTGGCGGAGGTCGCGGAGGTTCTGCACATCTCGCACAAGCTGGACAACAAATCGACGGCCCTGTCCGGCGGGGAGATGCAACGGGTCTCGATTGGCCGGGCCCTGGTGCGGGACCCGGCGATCTATCTCATGGACGAGCCGTTGTCCTCGCTCGACGCCAAATTGCGCGGGGACCTGCGGGTCGAACTCAAGCGGATCCACGCGGATTTGGGAGCGACCCTGCTCTACGTGACCCATGACCAGGTCGAGGCCATGACCATGGCCAGCCATGTCGGCGTGCTCGACAGCGGACGTTTGGTGCAGGTCGGGACGCCGCGCGAGATCTACGAAACCCCACTGAACACGTATGTCGCCTCCCGGCTGGGTCTGCCGCGCATCAACTTGCTGCCGGCAGACCTGTTTCCCGGAGCGCCCACCGGCGCTCGAACAATCGGATTGCGCCCGGAACACATGATCCAGACGCCGGGGCCGGACGGAGATGGCCAGGATGCCTCGGTCACGCGGGTCGAGCACCTCGGAGACCAGACCCGTCTGCACCTGGTGTGCGGCAGGCACGACATGATCACCTTGACGGACCCGCACACCAATCTGGTGCGCGGAGACGCCGTCAGGCTACAGCCGCGCGCGCCCCTGTACTTCGACGACCGGGGGATGCGGATTCCATGAGGAGGGTCCCATGAGCCAATTCATCAATGCCAAGGATGCCATCGTCACCGAGGCGATCGACGGGCTGTTGCACATGTCCGGCGGCACGCTATGTCGACTGGACGGCTATCCGCACATCAAGGTGGTCATGCGGACTGACTGGGATCGCTCCAAGGTGGCACTGGTCTCGGGCGGTGGGTCTGGTCACGAACCGTCGCATGCGGGATTGGTCGGCCGAGGCATGCTCACCGCCGCGGTCTGCGGCGAAGTCTTCGCGTCCCCCTCGGTCGATGCGGTGCTGGCGGCGATCCTGTCGGTGACCGGAAGCGCCGGATGTCTGTTGATCGTCAAGAACTACACCGGGGATCGGCTGAATTTCGGCCTCGCCGCCGAACGGGCGCGGGCGTTCGGCCACAAGGTTTCGATGGTGGTGGTCGACGACGATATCGCGCTCCCTGATCTGCCGCAGCCGCGCGGCGTCGCGGGTACCCTGTTCGTTCACAAGATCGCGGGCGCTTTGGCGGACCAGGGCCGGGACCTGCATGCGGTCACTCGGGCGGCCGAGCGTGTGATCGACGGGGTCGCCTCGATCGGCATGTCGCTGGACACCTGCACCATTCCGGGGTCTCCAAAGGAGGACCGCATCGCGCTCGACAAAGCGGAGCTGGGTCTGGGAATTCATGGTGAGGCCGGGGTGAGCCAGGTCACGTTCGAAGGCGCGCGCCACGCCATGGAGATGGTGACCGAAAAACTGGTTCCCTATGCCGGAAAGGGACCGCACGCGGTCTTGTTGAACAATCTGGGCGGAGCGACGCCGCTCGAGATGTCGATCTTGGCCGAAGAGCTGATGCGCTCGCCCCTGGGAAACCGTGTCAAGCTGACGATCGGTCCGGCGCCGCTGATGACCTCGCTCGACATGCGGGGATTTTCTGTCTCGATCCTGCCTCTGACACCCGAAGACGAGGCCGCCCTGATGGCGCCGGTCGAGCCGATTGCCTGGCCGGGCGCGACAGCGCCATCGGAGGTGCGCGCGTTGCCGTTGCCAGACGGTCTGACGCCGATCAAGCCGATGCCGTCCGAGCATTCGCAGCGGCGGGCCTTCCTTAAAAAATGCTGCGAGCTGATGATCGCGGCGGAGGCGGACTTGAATTTGCTGGATGCTAAGTCCGGCGATGGCGACACAGGCTCCACCCTGGCGACAGCGGCCCGGGCCTTGATCGCAGCGCTCGACCGGTTGCCGCTTGCAGATATGACCCAGCTTTATCGCGCGATTGGCCTCGAACTCAGCCAGACCATGGGAGGGTCTTCAGGTGTATTGCTGGCGATCTTCTTTTCTGCAGCCGGCGATGGGGCAGCCGGCGGCGAGGATGCGGCCGGAGCACTGGTCAGAGGGTTGGAGCGGATTCAGCAGGTGGGTGGCGCGCGCCTGGGCGACCGGACGCTGATCGACGCCTTGGCGCCCGCGCTGGAAGCGCTTCCAGATGGCATGCCCGCCGCTGCGAAAGCAGCCCGAGCCGGCGCGAATGCGACAGCCGAAATGCGGAGGGCCAAAGCGGGTCGGGCTGCCTATGTGCCGGAGACCAGTCTCATCGGAAACAACGATCCCGGCGCAGAAGCGGTGGCGCGGCTGCTGGAAGGGCTGACCTGAGCCTCGGCTCGTCTCGTTTAGGTAAGAGCCAGACCCGACAGCCGTTGCGACTCTCTGTTTGGCATCATGCCGGTCTAGAGGTTTACGTACCAGTTTTGCAGTGAGTGCCGAGACTGATTGGAACATAAACGTCCCGCAATGGTTGCGGTCTCGGCAAAAACTGCAAAACCGGTACGGGAACCCCTTACAGAACGAACTCAACGGGTCCAATTGGGGTCACCTCAAGGTTTGTTCGCCAGACCACGTTTTCCCGGACAAATCGTGAACATTCTGCCGAGCCGATTTGATTGAAGAGCCACCGGTCGCTCTGGTGACCGGTTCTTGATGCTGCGCAAGGTTTTCCGACTGCACCAGACAGGAGGGAACCATGGCGCGCCGGAGACTGCTGAACGATGCCGAGCGGCGCGAGATGTTCGAAGTTCCCCGCCATGAGGCGGGCTTGATCCAGCACTACACCCTTTCGGCAAACGACATCGAGGTGGCCATCGGACGATACGGTGCCGCGAACCGGCTCGGTTTTGCGGTGCAGCTATGCCTGCTCCGGCATCCGGGCTTTGGTCTGCGGGTGGACGAGGAGGTTCCGGAGGAACTGGTCGCCTACATCGCCTACCAGTGCTCTGACACTCTGTTTGCAGCACTCGAGGCCGCTCGATCAGTCATGCCTCATCACCGCGGAGCAGAGAGGCAAAGGCACTCCGCTCGAGGCGGGTGATCTCACTCGCTGGGATGAGCTAGGCCCGGGCAACCAATCGACCCGCGAGGTCGCCGCGCTGAATCATTCGCCTCACAGTCGCCGACCTGCAGTGAAGCAAGGCTGCGACCTCGGCACCAGTGTAAAAGCGCGGTGATGATACCATTGCGCATCTCCCAGATTGTTGAAGATGCGTAAATGCTGCTGAATCCAGGACGCGAAATACAATCCGGCGCGCCAAAAATTCGTGCTTGGACCGATATTTGAGAAACGGGAAGAGCAAAATGGAGTGCTCTGATTGCAGGGGCTTGATGCCACCGATTGCAAGCGGACTTCAGGTTTTGATTAGCTGTGCAGTCGGCCTTGTCTGCGGCCCAAATCAACCTTACCCGAAAAGTCGCATAGTCGCCGGACTAAAAATGGGCATGACTAAAGTTTTTTACTGGCCTTGATTTTGTCGGAGGCTATCTATGGGTGCATGAGGCAAATATGCAACCAAAACAGACCCTCTCTTACTCAGTTCCAGAAGCGATTTTGGATTGATCTTCTCTCCGCACAGTACCTTCTAAACAAGCGATGGCTGATCGGTTTTCAATGCACAGAGTGTGGCAGTCACTGAAGGAAGTTTTGAATAATGCCTGCTCGCTTACCACCTCACGTCTTGCCGGGCTGGCCGCGTCTGATGCGCGCCGATATGGCAGCGGCGTATCTGGGGATGGGGAGCGGCACCCTTAACAGTCTTGAGATACCTCGCGTCAAGGCAAAATCTATTATGCTTTATGACCGTTACACCCTCGACGAGTTTGCTAATAGTCTTTCGCGGCGGATTATCGAATCTGATGACGAGTTGGTTGGGAGGCTCGGTTGAGACAGAACCTTAGGAACATTCATCGGGTGCGCCGGCGCGGCAAGCTCTACTATTACCACCGCAAGACCAAGGTGCGGCTTCCTGGGGATCCTGGGTCAACCGAGTTCATGCGGGCATGGACCGCCGAGGAAGAGTCACTAGGCGGCCCAACCACCATTGAGGGCACACTAGGCGGGCTCATCGCCCACTATAGGGCATCGGACAAATTCAAGATGCTAGCACCTCGATCGAGGGCCGACTATCAGGGGGTGCTGGATTATCTGTTCCCGATCCGCGATACGCCACTCGTACGGCTCTCGCTCCTTCTGGTGGTCAAGATTCGAGATAAGGCAAACAAAGCCAAAGGCCGCACGTTCGCGAACAAACTGCTTTCCGTACTGTCCGTCATGTCGAACCACGGCAGGCTGTATGGCTTGATGACTGAGAACCCAGTCGAGGGTGTGCCACATATTCAGCGACCGAAAGGGATGCCAGAAGCGAACCGGCCTTGGTCTGACATTGAGGTCGCGGCGTTCCTTAAAGCCTCACCGCCCGGCGTTCGTACTGCCGTTGCCCTTGGGGCATATGCCGCGATCCGTGAGGGCGACGCGCTGAAGCTCACATGGTCTGCAATCAGGGATGGCGCGATCGAGGTGCGGCAAGCGAAGACTGGTGACGTGATATGGCTTCCGTTGCGGTCTGAACTAATAGCGGTCCTTGATTCGATCGCTAAGGTATCGCCACAGATCGTAACGGGGCTGCGCGGCAAGCCCTACACCGGCGACGGCTTCCGAACGATGTTTCAGCGTATTCGGGCGGAACTCGAAGCATCTGGCGAAGTTGACCCCGGCCTGACGTTCCATGGCCTTCGTCACACGGCCGCCACGAACCTTGCCGATGCAGGCTGCGATGATCGCGACATTATGGCCGTCACGGGTCACAAGTCGCTCGCAATGGTTCAGAAATACACAAGTCGGGCAGACCGAAAGAGACGAGCAACTTCTGCCATCACTCGGATGAATCGCGAACAAGAACTGTAAAACATCTGTGAAAGTGTAAAACATTTCCGGAAAAATGGTGCCGCGGAGAGGATTTGAACCCCCGACCCACGCATTACGAATGCGTTGCTCTACCAACTGAGCTACCGCGGCACCGGACCCGACTCGGTGGCGATCCATGCGATCACCGCCTTTGGGAGCGCCCTAAATACGTTTGCTGACTTCGGATTGCAAGTCAGTCTTGCCCGCCAAGCCGAGTGCCGCTGCCGAGCGTCTGACTTCAGGCGTCGATGCTGATGGCGCCACGGCTGGGGAGGAGAGAAGTCAGGGAGCCGAGCGGGTTCGCGACGCCGGATCCTCCGGACTCGAAGAACTTCTGCAAGGGCGCGATATCGCCACCCCGATAGGCCTTCAGGGCGTCCTGAACCTGGGTAACGCGATCCAGGCTGGCTTGCGCTGCTTCCAGCCGTTTGGTCGCCCGTTCCGAGGACTGGGTTCCGGTGTCGCGCCGTTCGAAATTCGGCTTGCTCAAGCCGGCACGGATCTGCTCGGCCGTGAGGCCTACCGATTGGCCGGCCAGATCGAGGACCTTGGTATCCGCCGCTTCGACCTTGCCGTCGCGGGCAACCGCGATCTCGAGGCCGAGTTGGCGGATCGAGGCGAAACCTCCGTCTTGATCGCCTTCCTCCGCCAAGGTCACCTCGACCGAGGTGACGCGAAATTGCACGAAGAACGGCTCCCCGCTCTGTTCAGCGGCCGACACGGAGTCTTCAATGGAGGCAAGCGCGCGTTGAGTCTGTTCCTCGGAATTGGCCTGGAAGGTGTCAAAGAACCCCTTGATGGCCTGCAGCAAACGGTCCCGGAAGGTCACGTCGTCGCGTCCGTCGGGCTCGACCGTGATGTAGCCTGGGTCGTTCACCGCAGCCGGGCGGCTAGTCGGAAGTATCGAAGGTTTCGGTGCCGCGCGGGAGAGGGAGGCACTTGACAGAGTCGTACCGAGAGATCCGGCAGTCTTCGACGTGTCGGAGGTCGACAGTGACGGTGCGGCCGCGAGGCCGTAGCTCAGAGAAGCAAAATCCATGGCACATCCCCTTCTGGGAAGAAGCCGTTCGCTTCCAGAAACAGCTTCCCGTAGCTCGGCTTTATTGCCGACGCTTAAAATTATACCCAACTTTATGCCAAGAGTCTCAGAAAAAAATCAGTTCTCAGTTTCGCATCCTATGCCGCCGTGCGTTCTGAGGCGCTCGGCCCGACCGGGGCTCCGTCCATATCGATGACCGGCCCATCGCTGCCGTGCTGACCGGACCCGTCGTGAGGGAGCGGAATCATAACTGTGACATGGGCCGGTGTGCTCCAGCTCAGTGTGTTGAAACCGTCGCAATTCCCACAGATCGCCGACCACCGGTCCGAGATCGCGCCGCAGGTTCCACAGGTCCAACTTGGATCCCGGTCCATGGTGGCGGCCCGTTCCAGCCAAATACGGGTCGCTTTGACGTCGCCCTGGTCATGCTCCTCGAGCGCCGCCCACAATCGGCAGGCCCGCGGCGATAGCTCGGATTCGGAAACTGCCTCCAACTGAAGCCGCGCCTCGGCGTAGTGCTCGGAGGCCAGGCCCGCAGCCGCGACCATCAATTTGCTTTCGACATGATCGGGGGCCTTGCGTGCGAGTTCGGTCACCCGGCGATAGGTTGCGTGCGGCGTCTCGTCCGGAACCAGGGCGATGAAAGCTTCGGCCAGGTCGGGATGGGCGACCCGGGCCCAATTGTCCTCGACCAACCGGTTCGCCCGCTTCGGTTTGCCGGCTGCCATCTCCGCGTGCACCTTTTCGATCAAGGCGGGGACGAAGTCCGGTGCGCTGTCGACGGCGTTGCCGGCATGGCTGATCGCGGCATCGGAATCGCCCTGCTCGATCGCGTCCCGCGCCCGCTCCACCAGGATGGCGGATCGGTGCCCCAAGGCGACGTCTTCCGGCAGAATCTTGGCGCGGACGGCTTCGTAAACGGCTCTCTGCGCGTCAACCCATCGCCGGGCCCGGGCCAGGAGGAAGACCCGCGTGGTCGCAACATAGGCTGCGTCCGGACGCAGTTTAAACGCCTCTTCCGCCAGTTCCAGCGCATGCTCGTCGTCGCCGCGCGAGACCGCCTGCCGGAGTAGGCCTGAGAGGCCGATGAAAGCGGTCTCCGGGTTCTCCCGCAGGGCCGCAAAATACCGTGCGGCTGCGGCGTGGTCGCCGGCAAGCGCCGCGGCCTGAGCCGAGAGCAGCCGGGTCAGCTCCGGGTCCTGCAACTGTTGATCGGCACGCCTGGCCTGACGGCGGGCTTCCTCGGCGTCTCCGGCGGCCACTGCGGCAAGGCCGAGCGTGAGCGCGCGGTAGCCCCGGTGCTTGCGTTTGTCGGCCCGGCTTCGGAACCAGGACCCTGGTGCGGACAAGATGGCATCCAGCATCCGCCAGCCCCGGGCGGTCAGGAAGATCGCCACCACCACGAGGAGCGCGAACAGCCCGAAATTGGTCTGCAATTCCCAGCCCAACCAATTGACCGTGACTGATCCGGGGTTCTCGACCAGCCAGATCGCTATCCCGACGAAGATCGCGAGCTTGATGAAGAAAAAGATCGTGCGTCCCATCGATCAGCCCCCGGAAATGTTGGCGATCGCCGCCGATTGCAGCACACCGACAGCTTGATCCACGGCGAGCCGGTCCTTCGCATCCGCAAGCCACCGGGCCGCCGCTTGTGCAGGAACGCCCTCCAGGCGGGACAGCGTATCCACCGCGGCCTGCAGATCGCCAGCGCGGACCGCGTTCTCGGCAGAGGTGACCAGTTCGTCCAAGCTGTCGCCGCCGGTCGAGGTGGTCCGACGGACGCTCACAAGTGCTGCCACATTTCGGAGCGCCGCGCCGACGAACCCCTCATTGATACCAACCAGGTCCGCGTCCAGGATGTCGGTCGCCACCCTTGGATAGGTGTCGCGCAGGACGGTGCGCGACGGCACGCCGCCGGAAAATGTCTTCAGGGTGTCGAGTGCGGATGCCACGTCGGCACCCGCATCGCCACCCGCCACCGCCGCAGCTTCGAGCTCGGCGGAGAACCCGCCCGACCGGCTGCTCGCCAGGGCCAGTTGGTTGGCGGCGATCAGAAACGCCCCGGCCTGCTCGCTGTCGCTGCGGGTGTCGGCGATCGCGGTGCTGAGTTTGCCGACCTCCGCCTTGATCCCGTCGAGCTTCGCGGACAACGTCCCCCGAGCTGCGGCCTCCTCCTGGAGGGCCCGGTCCAGCCGACCGGACAGTTCGGACACCGTTCCGGACAGTTCCGCAAAGTCCTCGGGCGAGACCGCGCGCGCGGGTGTCTTGGTCTCGAGCGCCTCCAGGCGTGTCCCCATGTCGGCGAGTTTACTGGAAAGTTCGGCGGCCAGCGGCCCGATCCCGTTGCCGTCCGAATCCCCACCCAGATTGTCTCGCAGGATGGCGAGTTCATCCCCGAAGGTCGAAAGCGTGCGCTGGGTATCGTCGATCTGGGCCTGCAACCCGGTCACCTGACCAGTAACATCACCGTCGGGGGCCGCTGAAGCAGGGGCTGCCTTCAACGCTGCGATGTCCTGCGCCATCGTGTCCAAGCGTTCAGTGAGTGCGTCAATATCGCTGTCCGACGCGGCGGGCGCGGTCGGTTCTGGGGCCGGTTCCGGCTCGGCCTTTGGCGCCGGTGCTGCAACTTCCGCATCTCTGGTGGCTGTCGGCGTCGCCTGCGTCGCCTGAGCACTGTCGGGGACCGCCGGTGCGGCCGTGTCCGAGGCTGCTGCGGCCTGTTCTGGGGCCTTGTCTGCGGCGGTCTCGACCGGGGGCAGTGTCACGCCCACCTGTTCGGCGTAGGGGAGCGCGTGCTGGCGCCATACCGGATAGGTGGCGTACAGACCGACGCCGATCAGCGCGATCAGGATCAGGGTCACCAGGAACCGGCCGCCGCCGCTGCTTTTCACGGTCGTCGCGGTTGGGCGGGTGGTGTCCGCGTCGGAGCTGTCCTCGCGCACCACATCCTCGGTCCGATCGTTGCCGTCGCCCCCGATCAGGCTGTCGTCGCCGCTTTCCGCTGCGACCGTATCTGCACCCCAGGGGCCCGAGCCGCTATCGTCCGCGCCGGTAGCGGACTCCGCATCGATCTTGTCCGGATCGGCGCCGGTCACGCTGCTGTTGTCCTTCTCGGTCATACGACCGTCTCCTTCTTCATCATGTCCGTCCCGAGCGGTTCGGGTTGGGGCTGGGGGATCGTCCCCGATCAAGGCCGTCAGCAGCGCAACTCTTGTCGGCGCCTCGGCGGCGGTCACCGAAGACCACCGGGCCGGATCGCCGGAAACCTCAGCTTGCGCCAACGCGGTTTCCTCGACCAGCGCGTCGGCGATCGATGCGCTGAAACAAACCGCCCGCCATCGAGTTATATGGGGCAGCCCCAGCGTTTCGCCCAGCACCCTAACAAAGTGACGGGCGCTGCGGGGAGAGAAAAACACGATATCGGCGTCCGTCGTGGCCCGCAGACGGGTGCATAGATCCGCGTCGAACCGCTCCACCTCCACGGCGGCATAGGCGACCCGCCGTTCGACCGAGATCGTGCTGCCGGAAAGCGCGGCGCTCAGATCAACCCGAATGTCCCGGCCGCTTAGCCAAAGCAGATGTCTGCTGGCGCTTCCGAGTTCCGCGCGCAGGTCTTCAACCAGATCGGCGGCGGTCCCTGCGCCGTCCCGCACATCGGTGAACCCCGCCGCCCGCGCCCGCTGTCCCGTTGCTGTCCCAACAGCCCAGACCGTCGCGTCGCGCCGGATCTGCAATCTGGCCAGCGCATCGGCCCCGTTGGCGCTGGTGACGATCATACCGTCCAGATCTTTCGGCACCGAGGGATCGAAGTCGACCGGCCGGATCTCCAGCACAGGCGCCAGGATGACCTCGCGGCCGCGTGCCCGAAGCGTGTCTGCAAGCACCCGCGCGTCCTCGAGGGGACGGGTGATCACGACCGGCACCGCTACGATCGGTTTCGTGCCGGCTGGCCCCCTATGGTCGGGCCGCGCCATGGATCAGACCGCGAGGAAGTCGCGGCCGCATTTCGCCAGGATCGCTTCCCCGATCGTGGTTCCCAGGTCCTCCGGGCGCTGCGGGTCGCCGGAACCGGCATCGTCGAACCGGTGCTGGCCGTCGAGCGATAGCACGGCGCCTTCCAGTATCAGTTTTCCATCCACCAGCCGGGCATGGCCTGAGATCGGTGTCCGGCAGGATCCGTCGAGCGCCCGCAGCATGGCCCGTTCGGCCCGAACAACGGTGTGGCTGTCCGGATGATCGAGAGTCGACACCCAGTCCCGGATCTGCGAGTCGCGCGCGGAAGCCTCGCCGTCGCGGGTCTGGATGGCGATTGCGCCCTGGGCCACCGGCGGCGGCATCTCGTCCCGTTCAAGGATTTTGGTGATAACATCCGCCTTGCCAAGCCGTTTCAGCCCGCAGGTCGCCAGCAGGGTGGCCATGGCATCGCCCTCTGCCAGCTTGCGCAACCTCGTGTCTACATTGCCTCGGAACAGCACCACGTCCAGATCGGGCCGCCGGTTCAGCAGCAAGGCGCGCCGCCGCACGGACGCGGTCCCGAATCGCGCGCCCTTCGGCAAATCCTCGATGGCGCTCACATGGGGAGAGACAAAGGCGTCGCGGGGATCCTCGCGCGGCAGCACGGCGGTGATCGTCGTGCCCTCCGCCACGCTGGTCTCCATATCCTTCATGGAATGGATGGCAACATCGATCCGCCCGCTGAGCAGTGCGTCCTCGACCTCCTTGATGAACAGGCCCTTGCCGCCCACGTCGGCCAGGGGTCGGTCGCGGACCATGTCCCCGGTCGAGGTGATTTTCTCGATCCCGATCGCACCCGGGGCACCCAGCTCCGGGAAGGCCGCGATCAGCCGGTCCCTGGTCTCGTGGGTTTGCGCTAGGGCCAGTAGGGACCCGCGAGACCCCAGGATGACCTTGGGCGTTTCTGAAGACGAACTGTTTGCGCTCATGGGTCTTTCGTGTAGACGGCGGTTGAATGATCGTTGACGTGGCGATCCTAAAGAGGAAACGCACGAGAGTGAAACCCATCCTGGGCATCGAGACCAGTTGTGACGAAACGGCGGCTTCCGTGGTGGCCGCGGATCGCACAATTCTGTCCAATGTCGTGCTCAGCCAGCTCGACGAGCACCGGGCATTCGGCGGGGTGGTTCCGGAGATCGCGGCGCGGGCGCATCTGGATCATCTGGACCGCATCGTTGCTCAGGCGCTGGGCGATGCTGGGCTGAAGCTGGGCGATCTCTCGGCGATCGCCGCCACCGCCGGGCCGGGGCTGATCGGCGGCGTGCTGGTGGGGGCGACCACGGCAAAGGCCCTGGCCATGGTTGCGGGGCTGCCGTTTCTGGCGATCAATCATCTTGAAGGTCATGCATTGACGGCGCGGCTGACCGACAATGTGGCCTACCCCTATCTGCTGCTGCTGGTCTCGGGCGGGCACTGCCAGGTGCTGGCGGTGGAAGGTGTCGGGCGCTACCGGCGTCTGGGCACCACGATCGACGACGCTGCGGGCGAGGCCTTCGACAAGACAGCCAAGCTGATGGGACTTGGCTATCCCGGTGGACCCGCGTTGGAGCGGGCGGCAAAGGCAGGTGATTCCAAGCGGTTCGCCCTGCCGCGTCCGATGCTGGGACGGCCTGGATGCGATTTCTCGTTCTCCGGTCTGAAGACCGCCGTGCGCCGTCGGGTCGATGAACTGGGCGAGGCGCTCGATCCCCAGGCCACGGCCGATCTCGCGGCCTGTTTTCAGGCGGCGGTGGCGGCCTCACTGGTCGACCGGTCGCGCCATGCGATCGAGATGTTCGAGGTCGACCATGGTGCGGGCCATGCCTTTGTGGTCGCGGGTGGTGTGGCCGCGAATCAGAGCCTGCGCGCTGCCCTGTCCGAACTGGCCGGGAGCCGGGGGATGCCGTTCATCGCCCCGCCGATGGCTCTTTGCACCGACAACGCCGCGATGATCGCCTGGGCCGGGCACGAGCGGATGGCGGCAGACCCACAGGGTGACGGCCTCGACTTCAAGCCCCGCCCCCGCTGGCCACTCGATCCCGGCGCTGCCAGATCCATTGGTGCAGGTGCCGTGAAGGCGTAGGCCCGTCCGCCGCGTCTTCCCCGTCGCGATCGGTTGGGGTAGCGTCCGGTCCTCGGATCAATCATGACTTTTGGGGAGAAACCCGTGCTGTTTTCCATTGTCTGCGTCGACAAGCCGAACTCGGTCCAGCTGCGCATGGACACCCGCCCGGAGCATGTGGAGCACCTGAAGGCCCATGCCGACCGTCTGTTGCTGGCGGGCCCAAATCTGGCCGAGGACGGGACCACGCCGATCGGCTCGATCCTGGTGTTCCAGGCGGAGACCGCTGCCGAGGCCAAGGCGTTCGCGGACGCCGATCCCTATACCAAGGCCGGCCTGTTCGAGAGTGTGACCATCAAGGGCTTCCGCAAGGTCCTTGTTAAGCCGGAGCTCGAATAGTCATGGCGTATTGGCTGTTCAAGTCGGAGCCGGGCACCTGGTCCTGGGATGATCAGGTCCGGAAGGGCGATGAGGGCGAGGGCTGGGACGGGGTCCGGAACTATCAGGCCTCGAACAACATGAAGGCCATGAAGGTCGGTGATCGCGGGTTCTTCTATCACTCGGTCAACGAGAAGCAGATCGTCGGCATCGTCGAGGTGATCGAGGAATATCATCCTGATCCGACCGACGCCTCTGCCCGGTTCGGGATGGTCACGGTCAAGGCGGTCAAGCCGGTCAAGCGGCCTGTCACCCTGGCCGAGGTCAAGGCGACCGAGGCCCTGGCGGAGTTTCCGCTGATCCGCCAGTCGCGGCTTTCGGTGGTGCCGGTGACCGAGGATCAATGGAAACTGATCTGCAAGATGGCGGAGACTGACCCGGCGTGACCGACAAGCCCGGTGCCGAAGCCGACATCCCCTCCCGGTTGCGCATCGCCAGCGGGCTGGTCGCCTCGGGAGACTTTGCGGCGGCGAAGACCAAGGCGGATCAGGTGCTGGTGGAGGCGCCGGATCATCCGGGCGCGCACGCGTTGGCCGGGATGGCGGCCCTGGGGTTGGAGCACGGGGCGGATGCTATCCGGCATCTGTCGGTTGCGGCCAAACGTCTGGCCGGAAACCCCGCGATCCAGGGCAATCTGGCGACCGCCCTGCGGCGTAGCGGTCTGGGGCGGGACGCGCTGATGCCGCAGCGGCGCGCGATCTTGTTGGATCCGAAATCGGCCGGGGCGGCCCTGGCCTTGGCGCAGATCCTCTCGGACCTGGGCGAGCGATCCAGTTCGGAACGGGCGCACGCCCGGGCGGCGGTGCTGGACCCGACCAATCCGGAGATCTGGTACAATCTGGGCGTTCTCCGGATTCAGCTCGACCAATTGGAGCGGGCCGCCCAGGCCTACCTGCCTTATGCTCGACTGCTGCATGGACGGCCCGTAAACCAGGCCGCCACCGACCCGATGCCGAGCCTGCCGGTCGAGCCGGTCCGGCCGGTCTCACGGGTCTGCTGCCTGCATCGTCTCACCCATGACCGGGATCAGTTCGCGCACCTGCGGGACCAGGATCTGCTGCCGCGCGCCATGGACGACGAGCCGGAACGTTATCAGGCGCTGATCGACGGCCTGTCCGAGGAGGAGCGCACGGCGATCACCTTTCCGCTCGATGGTCGACGGTATCTGACCATCGCCCGCAGCTGGAACCGCTATGTCCATCTGGAACAGACCGGCTGGACACTCGATCGCCCGGCGCTCAACCCGGATCTCGATTGGCCGGGGTTGCAGGCGGCGTTTCTGGGTGGCGACCCGCGCTGTCTTGCGATCGATCGACTGGTCACGCCCGAGGCGCTGGAGGCGTTGCTGCGGATCTGCCGGAACAGCACCTTCTGGCATCAGATAAAGGGGGCTGGATATCTCGGCGCCTATCTTAGGGAAGGGTTTTCCGACCCGCTGATCCTGGCGATCGCCGGGCAGTTGCGGGAGCGGCTGTCGGCGGTTCTGGGAGACCAGCCGGTGCGGATGATCTGGGCCTACAGCTATGATCAGGGCATGGTCGGCATCAATCCCCATGCGGATTTCGCGGGCGTCAACATGAACTTCTGGATCACCCCCGACGCGGCCAATCTGGACCCAGACAGTGGCGGGCTGGTGGTGTATCGGAAGGCTGCGCCCGCGGCCTGGGATTTCCGGGCCTACAACTCCGCGTCGACCGATTTCATCTACGATTTTCTGGGTGAGGACCGGGCGGACTTCATCCGCATCCCGCACCGGTCGAACCGGGCGGCCCTGTTCGACAGCCGGCTGATTCACGAGACCGACAGCGCCCGTTTCACGCCGGGATTTCTCAACCGGCGGATCAACATCACCATGCTGTTCGGCGACGGCGGCTCCTGAAGGTTCTGCCCGTCAATCTCCGCCCAGTACCTGGAACAATCCGTCCGCGACCGCATCCGCGACCGCCTGATTGCCGGCGGGGGACATGTGGGAGCGCAGGAACATGCGCGACAGGAACGCGCTCTGATTCCGAGCCGCCGGCTCGGCCCAAGCGTCATAGGTGTCGATGGTGGCAAGACCCTGGGTCTCGGCGCAATCGAGCAGTTGGCGGGAGCCGGCCAGCTCGCTCTGGGTCGCGGGCGAGGTCGGATCGGTGAAGGCGCGGGCGACGTATTGCGCCACCACCAGCACCCGCGCGCCGGTCGCCTCCTCCAAGGCCCTCAGGCGTCGCATCAGCAGGCAGGAGACCGAGGCGCCGTCCTGATGCGCTCGGACCTCGGTCAGGCCGCCCGCATACCACCAGTCGGTAAACCCGAAGCCGCGCATCGCGACATCGGCCAGATAGCTGTAGCCCGCCGCCGTACGCAGCACGCCGAGCTGGGCAATGCGGGGATGGAATTTCTGAGGTGGCGAGTTGCGCAGCTGCAGCTGCCCCTCGACCAGCTCGAAATACGGCTTCTCGACCCCGGCCCGCTGCACCAGTTCGGTGCGCAGGATATCCTCGTGTTTGAACGCCACCACAATCGCCCAGGGCGAGAGGGCCGGGGCCAGGCGCTCGGCCCGCAGCACGCTCTGGTCGAGCCCGTAGCCGAAGACGCCCGCATTCGCCACCGGAGCTTCCAGCATCTCGGACAGTCGTGCCGGCCAAGTCTCGGAATCGGAAACCTCCCCGCCGAAGGTGAACGAATCCCCGACCGCCAGGACGGCGACCGAGTCCGGAGCTATGGCGGGTGGCTTCTGGGTGGTGCGGAGCCCGAGGTCGTCGGTCGTGACCTGAACACTCCAGGGGTTCGCAGAGCTCGAATAGGACGGCTCCGGGATGTAGCCCAAATCGGGATCGTAGACGGTCGGATAGGCCGATTTCAGAAGCGATAGCCGCTCCGCCACATAGTTGCGGGACACGAACGGGATCGTATCAAGCAGGCGCGCGCCGATTTCGAGGGTTCCGACGGCAATCGCCAGGATCAGGGCAGGCTTCACAAACCGACCGGCGGCCGTCCTGCGCCCGTCGCGCCGCCCTCCGCTCCCCAGGGTCGGGCTGCCGAGTGACGGATCCTTGAATTTCGACTTTCCGCGTCCGCTCGCCATCTCGGCACTCCTCACCCATAACTTAGGTGAGTCGGGCAGAATCCCGCAAGGACCGTGCGCTTCGCAACGTCTGCACTTGCGTGTATAGGACATTGGTGCGGGTTGCGGTGGCGTAAGGATTTGGGTGGCGATTCCGCTGACGGTGGAGAACGCGCATGACCGAAACCGGCCTCTGGATCTCCGACGAGTCGGATCTCTCCCCGATTGCTCCGGCCCAGCGCGCGGCGCTTCTTCATTGGCGGTCCGCGCGGGTCGCGTCAGGCGAGGTCCCGTGTCGGAACGCGATTGATCCACCGCTGGCGCTGCCGGCCGTCCTTCCCGTCATGATCATGTTCGAGATCGACCGTCCCGACGGCCCGGAGTCGCCGACACGGGGTTACCGGTATCGGCTGATCGGAACCGAACTTGTGGCCCGCGCCGGCCGCGACCTGACCGGGCTCCTTTTGCACGAGGTCTTCGAACCGGAGGCGATAGAGGCAGATCTCGAACTCTATTGGGAACTCGAACAACGCCGCTGTCCATATTTCGGATCCCGCATCTCGTTGATCCCGAAACGCCAGGCATTTGAGACCTATCGGCGTCTGCTGTTGCCCTTGCGCGCCACCGAAACGGATCGTATCGACCGGATTTGGTGCGTGCTCGACTTCAACGACATGTGATACGGGAGGCGTGTTTCGGACCATTACCGCTTATTGGTCACTAAGGGTGGAATAAACCGCAGGAAAGCCGTCGGATTGGAAAGACTATTGACGCGGTCCCATCGCTCGGGGAACCCTGACGATCCTCTTCGGCCCTTTCTCCGGACACAGCCATGACCTCAGAGACGACAGCCCCTCGCCTTGCCGTGGACGTAGGTGGCACCTTTACCGATGTCGCGATCGAGATCGGGGACCGCCTGATCACCACCAAGGTTCTCACCACACCTGCGGCACCCGAGGAAGGGGTGCTGACGGGGGTGGCGAAGGCGGTGGAAGAGGCCGGAATCAAGCCGGGTGATCTGGGACTGTTCATCCACGGCACCACCCTCGCCACCAACGCGCTGATCGAGCGCAAAGGGGCGAAAACCGCTCTGATCACCACCGAGGGCCATCGGGATTCGGTCCAGATGGCGCAGGAAAACCGGTTCGATCAGTACGACATCAACATCGACCGGCCGGATCCGCTGGTCCCGCGTCATCTCCGCTGGTCGGTGACCGAGCGGATGAACTTCAAGGGGCAGGTGCTGCTGGATCTTGACGCGGACTCGGTCCGGGCGCTGATTCCTCGGATCCAGGACCACGGCATCGAAGCCGTCGCCATCGGCCTGCTGCATTCCTACGCCAACGGCGCGCATGAGCGTCGGGTGGCCGAAATCCTGGCGGAGGCCTACCCCGAGCTGTCGGTCACCCTGTCGAGCGAGGTCTGCCCCGAGATCCGGGAATACGAGCGTCAATCGACCGCCAGCGCCAATGCCTATGTCCGGCCAAAGATGGCGGGCTATCTGACGGCCCTGTCCGCCCGCATGACGGCACTGGGCTACACCTGTCCGATCCTGCTGATGACCTCGGGCGGAGGGCTCACCGATCTGGACACCGCCATCCGGTTCCCGATCCGCTTGGTTGAGTCCGGCCCGGCCGGCGGCGCCATTCTGGCGACCGAGATCGCCAAGGAATGCGGGCTTGACCGGGTGCTGTCCTACGACATGGGCGGGACCACCGCGAAAATCTGTCTGATCGACGATTTCAATCCGCTGTCCAGCCGCACCTTCGAGGTCGCACGGGTCTACCGGAATATGAAGGGCAGCGGCCTGCCGGTGCGCATCCCGGCGATCGAGATGGTGGAGATCGGCGCCGGCGGCGGCTCGATCGCCAAGGTCGACGGCATGGGGCGTCTGCAGGTCGGACCGGAAAGCTCGGGCGCAGATCCGGGACCCGCCGCCTACGGGCGGGGCGGGCAGCAGGCTACCGTGACCGATGCCGACGTGGTCCTCGGCAAGGTCGACCCGGAGCGGTTCGCCGGCGGATCCTTCGGGCTCCGGCCGGATCTGGCCGAGCAGGTGGTCCAGGCGGATATCGGCAAGCCGATGGGGCTGGAAGGGCGCCTGGCCGGTTTTGCGATCGCCGAGATCGTCGACGAGAACATGGCGAACGCGGCCCGTGTGCACGCGATCGAATGGGGCAAGGACGTGGCCGCCCGCTCGATGATCGCATTCGGTGGTGCCGCCCCGCTGCACGCGGCCCGGATGGCCGAGAAGCTGGAGATCGGTACCATCGTGGTGCCGACCGGCGCGGGTGTGGGGTCTGCCATCGGTTTCCTGCGGGCGCCGATTTCCTACGAGGTGGTGCGGTCCCGCTATCTGCGGCTGAGCGATTTCGAGGCCGGTAGCGTCAACGATCTGCTGGGCGAGATGGAAGCGGAGGCGCGGGCGATCGTGCAACATGGCGCGGGAGATGCCGAGCTCAGCGTCCATCGGGTCGCCTATATGCGTTATATGGGCCAGGGCCACGAGATTACGGTCGACCTGCCGGCGGGTGATCTGACGGACGGTCATGCGGACAGCATCCGCACCTTTTTCGAGACGGAGTATGCAGCACTTTATGGCCGCACCATTCCGGGCCAGGAGCCGGAGATCCTGTCTTGGACCCTGACCGTATCCGCGCCGATCGTTGCGGCTGCGGAGGCCGTCGGCGACGTGCCCGCGATCGAGGCCGCCAAACCGGTCGGCAGCCGACAGGTGTTCGACCCGGATCTGCAGGAAACCGTCGACTACGCGATCTATCTCCGCGCCGATCTCACGCCCGGCATGAGCGTCACCGGTCCGGCCCTGATCGTCGAGGATCAGACGACCACGGTGGTGACCTCGCCATTTGACCTGTCGGTCAATGGGATCGGCTATCTCATCCTCACCCGCACCCGCTGAGGGACCACGACATGGCGTCCAATCTGACCGCACTCGACAAGATCCAGACTCAGATCCAGTGGAACCGGCTGCTGTCGGTGGTGGAGGAACAGGCCCAGGTCCTGGTCCGCACCGCCTTCTCGACCTCGGCACGCGAGGCGGGGGACATCTCCGCCGGTGTGTTCGATATCGAGGGCCGCATGCTGGCACAGGCCGTGACAGGGACTCCGGGCCACGTGAACGCGATGGCCGCTTCGGTCGGCTTCTTCCTGGAGCGGTTCCCGATCGAAACCATGTCCGACGGGGACGTGTTCATCACCAACGACCCCTGGCTCGGGACCGGGCACCTCAACGACTTCACGGTCGTCACCCCGACCTTCCTGGACGGCAAGCCGATCGGCCTGTTCGCCTGCACCAGCCATGTGGTCGATGTGGGCGGGCGGGGCTTCGGGCCGGACGGGCGGCAGGTCTTCGAGGAAGGCATTCGCATCCCGATCATGCCTCTGGCCCGCGCTGGCGTGCTCGACGAGGGCGTGCTGTCGATCATCCGGGTCAACGTCCGCAATCCGGTCGAGGTCGAGGGCGATCTCTACTCGCTGATGGCCTGCAACGATGTGGGCGGCAAGCGGCTGGTCGACATGATGCGGGAGTTCGAGCTGACCGATCTCGACGATCTGGGCCGCCACATCATCGAGATCTCGCGCGCCGGCATGCTGGAGGAATTCTCCAAGCTGCCGAAGGGCACCTATCGCAACGCCATGACCATCGACGGCTTCGAATCCGAGATCGAACTGGTGGCGGCCCTGACCGTGACCGATGACGGGGTCGATGTGGACTTCGCGGGCACGTCGGGCACCTCGCGCTACGGGATCAATGTGCCGCTGACCTATACCCAGGCCTATGCGTCCTTCGGGGTGCGCTGCGTGATCGGCGGCAAGGTACCGAACAATGCGGGCTCGCTCGGTGCGGTGCGGGTGACGGCCCCGAAGGGCTCGATCCTGAACGCGCCCGATCCGGTGGCCGTGGCGGCCCGGCATGTGATCGGCCAGATGCTGCCGGACGTGGTATTGGGGTGTTTGAACCAGATCATGCCGAACCAGGTGCCTGCCGAGGGGACCAGCTGCCTCTACAATCCGGTTCTCTTGGGCGGGCAGGGCATCACCGATGAGGATTACGGCGATGGCACCCCGTTCGCCATGAACACTTTCCACGCGGGCGGCACCGGTGCGCGCCCGGGCAAGGACGGGATGGACGCCACCGCCTTCCCCTCGGGCGTGCGCAACACGCCGGTCGAGGTGAACGAGACCATCGCGCCGCTTGTGATCTGGCGGAAAGAATACCGCGAGGACAGTGGCGGGGCCGGCACCCATCGCGGTGGCATCGGCCAGGTCATGACCATCGCCCATTCCCAGGGGAAAGCGTTCGCCATGAACTGCATGTTCGATCGGGTGAAGAACCCGCCTCGCGGCCGCAATGGCGGTGGTGATGGGGTGGCCGGCCGGATCCAGCTCGACAGCGGGCCAGACTTCAACGGCAAGGGCCGGCAGACGATTCCATCCGGCGACCGGGTCACGGTCTACATGCCGGGTGGCGGTGGTCTGGGTGATCCGAAAAAACGGGACAAAGCCGCCGTGGCGCGTGACGTGCTGGAAGGCTATGTCAGCGAGAAGACCGCGCGCGGGGTCTACGGCTGGGAGGGGTGAGGGGCGTCCCTACGCCGCGCAACACTCGCCGCCGGTCTGAATCGGCGGACACGGGACCGTTCCGTACGAGCAGAACACACAACAGTCGCCCGCCTTCGGCTTGAGGACCTCACCGCAACCGGTACAGTCGTAGAAATACTGACAGGCATTGGTCGGCATGGTCTCGACCGCCGAGTGGCCGCACTCCGGGCAGGTGATCTCGGAGCGGAGGACTGTCTCTGCGTTCACTTCGGCAGCACTTTCTCGACTGCTGCGGCCAGCTCCGGAGCGTCCGGTTTGGTCTGGCTGGGGAACAGCGCGACCACATGGCCCCCGGGGTCGATCAGATACTTGTAGAAGTTCCATTGCGGGGCTTTGCCGCCCGCCTGCTCAGCCATCCAGCGGTACATCGGATGCGCAGCGCTACCGACCACGTCGACCTTTTCGGTCATCGGGAAATCGACCGAGAAATTGACCGCGCAGAACTCCTTGATCTCGGTCTCGGTGCCCGGCTCCTGGCCGCCAAAATTGTTGGACGGCACGCCTAGCACCACCAGGCCCTTGTCCCGGTAGGTCTGCCAGAGCGCCTGAAGCCCCTCGTACTGATAGGTGAAGCCGCAGCGTGAGGCGGTGTTCACCACCAGCACGGCTTTGCCTTTGTACTGGTCCATTGCCAGTGGGCCGCCGTCGATCGAGGTGAAGCTGTAGTCATAGGCGTCGTTGCTTGCCATTGCCGGGGCTCCAAACGCGACCGCCAGGATCGCCGTCAATCCGCAGAAAAATCTAATCATATCGCTGCTCCCTCCAGGGGTCACCCAGCATGTGATAGCCACGGCTTTCCCAGAACCCTTTCACGTCGCGGTCGACCAGGCGGATCGACCGGATCCATTTCGCACTCTTCCAGAAGTAGAGCGACGGAACGACGAGTCGAACCGGCCCGCCATGCTCGCGGGTCAGCGGCGCGTCGTTCCAGTGTGTGACCAGCAGGCTGTCCGGCTCCTGCAGGTACTCGAGCGGCAGGCCGGTGGTGTAGCCGTCATAGGATTTGATCAGCGCGAACCGGGCCTCCTCCCGTGGCCGGGCCTCCGCCAGCAGATCCAGGGTCGCAACGCCGCGCCACCTGTTGTCCAGCCGGGACCAGAAGGTCACGCAATGGATATCGCTCACCCGCTCTGTCTGCGGGATCGCCTGGAGATCCGTATAGGCTAGTTTCATCGGGCCGTGCACCAGACCCTCAACGCTCAGCGCCCAGTCCTTGGCGGAAATGTTCGGATGGGTGCCCAGATCCAGCACCGGCCAGTCCCGCACCAGATGTTGGCCTGCCGGCATCCGCCCGCCGGTCGGCACGATTGTCGGCCTCGCGGCGGGGGGCTGCCGCCGGTCGCGGGCCCAA
Source organism: Alphaproteobacteria bacterium (assembly GCA_024742605.1). GTDB lineage: Bacteria > Pseudomonadota > Alphaproteobacteria > Thalassobaculales > Thalassobaculaceae > JANSYC01. The sequence continues at coordinate 58,298 of JANSYC010000003.1, forward strand.
CGCTCCTTCTCGGCGATCAGCTTGTCCCGGCGCGGGATCACGGTGTCGGACATGATTTTCAGCTCCTCGCAAGCAGACATGGCATCGACGATGCCGGCTTGCCAGCGTGATCACGAGAATGTTGCCGACCCGGCGCTGGCGGGCAGGCGTATCCGATGCAATCTTCTCGGGACACGCGCACCGGAGGATCCGTCATGAGCACCCTCGCAGAACAGTTGGCGGCCAATACCGCCGCCCGCCGGAAGGTGCTTGCGGCGGAGGACTGGAAGACGATCGACGGCTCCATCGCCGCGCTTGGGGCCACGGGGATTCGCTCCTCGGTCCTCAAGACCGGCGAAACAGCGCCTGATTTCGTCCTGCCCAATTCCGATGGCGTCCCGGTCAGCTCGATCGAACTGCGCGCTAAAGGACCGCTGGTGGTGAAGTTCTACCGCGGATCCTGGTGTTCCTACTGCAATGTCGAGGTGCGGGCGCTGATGGGCGTGCTGGAGGAAATCCGGAGCTTGGGTGGTGACATGGTCGGGATCACCCCGGAGCTGCCCGACGAGGCCGCAAAGATGACCGAAAAGCATGGGCTGGAGTTTGAGGTGCTGTCCGATCGCGGCAACACGATCGCGCGCGCGTACGGGCTGGTCTGGACGCTGCCTGATCATGTGCGCGAATTCTACGGAAAGATCGGCCTGGATCTGGAACGCTCGAATGGCGACGACAGTTGGGAGCTGCCGATCCCGGGAAATTTCGTGCTGGCGCCGGACGGCATCCTGCTCGACGTGTTCGCCGATCCGGACTACCGGGTGCGGCAGGAACCCGCAGATGTGGTGGCAGCGATACGGCGCTGGCGGGGCGGCTGAAAATCAATATTGATCGTATCAATCAACCTATCGGAAGATCGGGTGGGGCGGGCAGTCTTCCGGCTCTAATCATCACCGCTTGAAAGCGCTTCCGATGTCCGCTCCTGCCGCTCCGTCGACCCATCATATCGTCTCCGATATCTGGCGGCATGGTCTGCCGACGCCAGCGCCGCTGGAGGCCCTGTCCTTCACCGGCGCGGAGCCGGGCCTTCCCAGCAGTTTCCGCCTCGGCGCGGCGGGTCAGGCCGCGATCGCGGCGGCGGCCCTGGCGGCGGCCGAGGTCTGGCGCGCGCGTACCGGGCGCGGCCAATCGGTGGCGGTCGACATGGCGCATGCGATGGCCGAGATGCGGAGCGAGCGGCATTTCAGCGTCGCCGGCGCCGAGACGCCGGATCTCTGGGACCCGCTCAACACCGTCTACGCGACCGGGGACGGCGGCTGGCTGCGCATGCACACCAACTCCGCCCATCACCGGGCCGGTGTGGTGAAGATCCTGGGCTGTGCCGACACCCGTGAGGCGGTCGCGGACGCGATGCTGGGCTGGCGCGCGGAGGATTTCGAGACCGAGGCCTCCGCGCGGGGCCTGGTTGTTGCCAAGGCCCGAACCTTCGCCGAATGGGATGCGCATCCCCAGGCCCACGCGCTCGCGGCGCTTCCGTTGATGGAGGTTCGGAAAATCGGCGAGGCGCCGCCGACGCCTCTGCCGGGTCTCGGAGACCGGCCGCTGAGCGGGGTGCGGGTGCTGGATCTGACCCGGATCATCGCGGGACCGGTCGGCGGTCGCACATTGGCGGCGCACGGGGCGGAGGTGCTTCTGATCACCGCACCGCATCTGCCTGCGGTGCCGGGGCTGGTGAAAGATACCGGGCGCGGGAAGCGATCGGCCCGACTGGATCTTCGCCAGTCGGTGGACAAGGACCGGCTGCGGGATTTGGCGAAGGACGCGGACGTCTTCCTGCAGGGCTACCGCCCCGGCGGGCTCGACGATCTGGGATTCTCTGCCGAGGCGATGGCGGCGGAGAAGCCCGGGCGGATCCGGGCCGATATCTGCGCCTATGGCTTCGATGGACCCTGGGCGCCCAAGCGTGGCTTCGACTCCCTCGTGCAATGCGCGACCGGCTTCAATCTCGCGGAGGGGGAGGCGGCCGGAACCGGCGGACCGAAGGCGTTTCCCTGCCAAGCCCTCGACCATATCTCAGGTTATCTTCTGGCGTTCGGGATCATGGCGGCGCTGCTCCGTCGCGCGGAAGAAGGCGGCAGCTGGCAGGTGCGGGTGTCCCTCGCGCAGACCGCTCTCTGGTTGCGCGGGCTCGGGCGTCTGTCGGACGGCCTGTCCGCACCCGATCCGGGTGCGGCGGAGGTGGCGCCCTTCCTCGAGGCGACAGAGTCCGGTTTCGGCCCGCTGCGCGCGGTCCGGCACAGCGCCGTTCTGTCCGAAACCCCCGCCCGATGGGAACAGCCCTGCGTGCCGCACGGGACACACAAGGCGGAGTGGTAGTCTCCGACTCGGCGCATTCGAGCCGGAAACCATCCGCACCGCGTCGGATTTTCCCCGATGAGAGGCGCGCTTGTCAGGGCCGCGTGCCGTTTTCCTTGCCCCGACCACCCTTGGGGCGGTATCAGGGCGTCCTTTCGTCCCGATATCGCCACCGTGATGCGCCGGAGCGCGCGCCACACGCCAAGGAAGGCCCGTGCCGGAGTCCAAACCCATCCCGGCCGAGAGCACAGCATCGCCGTTGATTTCGGTTGTGGTTCCGGTCCTGAACGAACAAGACAACGTCGCCCCCCTGATCGGGGAGATCCGCGCGGCGCTCGGGTCCGCCTGCGCGTATGAGATCGTCTATGTGGACGACGGCTCGACCGACGCGACCCTGGCCAATCTGCAGGCGACCCGGTTGACGGCGCCGGAGCTGCGGATCCTCCAGCACGGGGAGAAGCGCGGCCAGTCGGAAGCCTTGCGCTCCGGCATCCTGGCGGCGCGGGGCCGTCTGATCGTGACGCTGGACGGGGACCGGCAGAACGATCCCGCCGATATACCGAGGTTGATCGAGGCGCATGAGAAGCTCGAGCGCTTGGGGAAATCGTCGATCATGATCACCGGTCATCGGATCAACCGCCGTGATACCGTCGCCAAGCGCCGCGCCTCGCGGGCGGCGAACTGGCTGCGGTCCCGTGCCCTACGGGACGACAATCCGGATACCGGATGTTCGCTGAAGCTTTTTGAGCGGGATCTTTATCTCCGGATGCCGTATTTCAGCCACATGCATCGGTTCCTTCCTGCCCTGGCCCAACGTGAAGGGGCGAGCGTCGAGGTGGTGCCGGTCAACCATCGGGCACGCGAGCAGGGCGTGTCAAAGTACAGCAATCTCGGCCGCCTGAAGGTCGGGGTGATTGATCTGTTCGGGGTGATGTGGTTGATGCGCCGCGCGCCCAAGGGCGGTCAGGCCCGTGAAGTGGAGTAGCGCTCGTGCTGCAGGGAATTCTCGATAACTTTCTGAATCTCACGGTCGAAGAGAAGGTGATGCTGACGGTCGGGTTCGCCGGTCAGTTCCTGTTCGCCATGCGGTTCATCATCCAATGGCTGAAGAGCGAGATCAGCCGGAAGAGCGTGATTCCGATCGCCTTCTGGTACTTTTCAATCCTGGGAGGCGCTACTCTGTTCGTCTACGCTCTGTGGCGCCAGGATCCGGTGTTCATCCTGGGACAGGGAACGGGCTTGTTCATCTACAGCCGCAATCTGTTCCTGATCCACCGGGAGAAGCGGGAGGCACAGGAAGAATCGGTGCGCCTTGCCAAAGAGCCCGCCGCCGAGTCGTAAGTCTTTTTCCGCCCGCGATCCCAGGAGAACTTTATTGGCCGGTCCCCGCATCGTCTCGCTGCTTCCCAGTGCCACCGAAATCGTGGCCGCCTTGGGCATGCGACCGAATTTGGTCGGCCGCAGCCACGAATGTGACTACCCCGAGGATGTGCAGCGGGTCCCGGTGATGACCCGCCCCCGGGTCGATCCCCTGAAGCCGTCGCGCCGGATCCACCGCGATGTCCAGGAGATGATCCGGAAGGCCCTGTCGGTCTTCGAGGTCGATGTGGAACGCCTCAAGGCGGCCAAGCCGGACATCATCCTGACCCAGAATCAATGCGCCGCCTGCGCGGTCCATGAGGACCAGCTCGCCGAGGCGGTCAACAGCTGGACCGGCGCGAAACCGGTGATCCTGTCCCTGGCTCCGGCCCGCTTGGCCGATGTGTGGGCGGATTTCGGACGGGTGGGCGACATTCTGGATATCGGATGGGCCGGACGGGAGCTGAGCAACCGCGCCAAGGAACGGGTCGAGATCCTGGGCGAGCGGATGCCCGAGATCGAGGTTCGGCGGCGGATCGCCTGCGTCGAATGGTTTGACCCGCCGATGCTGGCCGGGAACTGGATTCCGGAGCTGCTGACCGCCATGGGCGCCGATCCGGTGGGTGTGAAGCCGGGCGTGCATTCCGAAGCGACCAAACTAAAGGACATCGTCGCCCTCGACCCCGACGGTATGATCCTGATGCCCTGCGGCTTTGACCTCGCCCGGACCGCCGAGGAGGCGACGCCTTTTCTCACGCGGAACACGGTCGCCCGTATGCGGGCGGTCCGCACCAAGCAGATCTGGCTTGCCGATGGCAGCGCCTATTTCAACCGCCCTGGCCCGCGCCTGATCACCTCGCTGGAGATTCTGGCCGAGATGCTGCATCCCAGTGCCTTCAACTTCGGGCATGAAGGCACAGCTTGGACCAAGCTGGTCTAGAACCTTCGATAGGTTTCAAGTTTCTGCCAATCGAATCGTACCCCGGTGCCGGGAAGATCGGGCGCGACGGCGAGCCCGTCTTTCAGGACGACCTGGTCTTGCGCGTAGGTATCGATATCGAAGGAGTGGGATTCCACCCAGCCCGCGTTGGGCTGTCCGGAGACCAGGCTGACCGCCAGTTCCTGCATCCCGTGAGAACAGACCGGAATGCCATGCCGGTCCGCCAGACGGGCAGCGCGGAGCCATCCGGTGATACCGCCGCAGTTCGACGGATCGGGCTGCAGGAAGGATAGTTTCGACAGCCGCATGGCGCGCTCGAATTCGTGGATGGTGTGCAGATTTTCGCCCATCGCCAGCGGGAACCCAGTCTGCTCCGAGATCCGTCCGTAGCCCTCGAAATCGTCGGGTTCGATGGGTTCCTCGAACCAGAGCAAACCGAAGGGCCTGAATGCTTCGCAGGCGGCGAGTGCCTGCTCGACCGTCAGCGCGTAGTTGGCATCGACCATGAACGCGATGTCCGGCCCAACCGCGTCCCGTACGGCGGCCACCCGCGCCACATCCTCTGCCAAATCGTCCTTGCCGACCTTGATCTTGACCGCGTTGAAGCCGTGCGCGATGTGCGCCTCGACTCCCTCAACCAGTTTCTCGACCGGATAGTTCAGATCTATGCCACCCCGATAGATCTTGGCGCGACGGCCCGCGCCACCGGCCATTTTCCATAGTGGCTGGTCGGTCGCTTGACCGCGCAGGTCCCATAGGGCGATATCCACTGCCGACATGGCGAAGGCCAGGATGCCGCCGCGTCCGACATAGTGGAAATGGCCTTCAAGGTCATCGTGGATCTGGTCGATCTCGGCCGCGTCGCGCCCAATCAGATACGGTGCCAGATCGCGGGCGATCATCGCATGAATCGCGTGCCCGCCCCGACCGCCGGTATAGCTGTAGCCGGTGCCTGTGCTTCCGTCGGTCAGAGTTATCCTGCAGGTAATCAGTTCGAAATCCTTATGGTCGCCGTGCTTGGCGTCCGACATGACCTCCGGTAAGGGAAGGACATAGAGATCGGCCTGGATGGAGCGGATTTCGGTTCCCGGCATGGCGTTTCCTCGATTTTTGGTCAGCTTAGGCTTGACTTCCCTTGGTGCCAAGCGCCGTTCCCGCTTGGTCCTATGGGTTCCGGTCTCCGTCGCCGACAGTACAAGGGCACCACGGAGGACGCGGAGATGGCTCAATACACGGGCACTTGGAGCGAGGCCGAAAGCAGGACTTATCGGGATCTCTCGGCCTACGCGGTGCCGCGCCGGGAAGAACAGATCGAGTTGATGGTCGATCGGGTTGCGGCGACCGAGGCGTCCGGAGATATCCTGGAAATCTGCTGCGGCGAAGGCTTGCTGCTGGCTGCTTTAGCCCCAAGGATGCCGGAGGCTGGCCTGCTTGGTTATGACGGCTCGGACAGCATGCTGGAGGCGACCCGGAGCCGCGTACCCGGGGACCGGCTGACCACCCGTAAGATCGATCTCGCCGACCGGAGTTGGCGTGTGTCCGTACGTCCGCTGCGGGCGGTGGTGTCGTCTCTGGCAATCCATCATCTTGATGGGCCGGGCAAGCGCGACCTGTTCTCCGATATCCTGGAAATGCTGACGCCTGGCGGGGTGTTCGTGCTGGCCGATATCATCCGACCTCTGAACCCGGCGAGCTACGGAATCGCGGCCAAGCTTTGGGATTCCGAGACCCAGCAGAGGTCCGTTGCTCTCGACGGGGACGAGCGCGGTTTCGCACAGTTCCAGGCGGCGGACTGGAACCACTTCCACCACGGAGAGCCGGACCTGGCGCTCAATCCGGACCCGATCGACAAGCCCTCGACCCTGACCGAACAGCTGGACTGGCTCCGGGCGATCGGATTCATCGAGGTCGACCTGCATTGGATGACCGCCGGCCAGATGATCCTGAGCGCGGTGAAGCCGCAGTGAGGAGTTTCAGATTCGACCGTCGTAGCTTTTCCGGTCGATCCGGCAGGCGCAGAGGGTGAACGTGTCGGCCGTCAGTCCTTCGCGGATGGCTGCATCCAGACACGCCCGATCCTCGCAGACCACGCCGCGCGCGCCGAGGACCTGCGCGATCCCGGCGAAGTCAGTTTCCGGGAAATCCACACCGGCATTGGCATAGGTCATCGAGCGCTGTTTGAGTTCGATCAGCGCCAGCGAGGCGTCCACGAACACGACGACGATCACCGGCAGCTTCAGGTCCCGCAGCGTGACCAGCTCGCCCAGGATCATCTCGAGCCCGGCGTCTCCGGTGAATGCCACCACGGCCCGCCCAGGGGCTGCGAGTTTGGCGCCGGTCGCGAGCGGCAGCGCGCAGCCCATGGTGCACAGGCCGGTGGATTGCAGCACCGCGTGCGGCACGAAGCTCTCCCAGACCTGGCTCGCCAGGATGCGGTGTGCGCCGCTGTCTATTGTGATCACCGCGTCGCGCGGCACGGCCTGTCGGACGGTGGTGACGATCGCCGCCGGGCCCCAGGCCTCGTTCTGGCCGTATGCCCCGGCCAGCGCCTCCTTGGCAGTTGCCGGCGCGCCGTCGGGCCAGCGGGTCGGGGCGGGCGAGACACCGGCGCCGATCACGTCCAGCGTGGCGCCCACATGTCCGACGAACGAGACCGTCGCCTGATGCATGTAGGCGGTGTTCGGGGCCGCCGCGATCTCGATCACGTGCTGGGTCTCGGGGTTCCAGACATTGCGCCAGCCGACCCGCATCTCGATCGGATCGTAGCCCGCCAGGATCACCAGATCGGCCGCGCGCAACAGAGGCAGGATCTGCCTGTCGGCCACCGGCGACAGCCCGGCGCCGCCAAGGGAGAGGGGGTCGTCGTCCGGCACCACACCCTTGGCCTTGTAGGTGGCGACCACAGGTATCTTGAAACGGGTGGCGAAGGCGCGCACCTGATCGGCGCAGCCCTGGGTCACAACGTCCAGGCCGACCAGCAGGATCGGCCGCTCCGCCACTCCCAGCCAGGATCGGCATGCCTCCAGGTCCTGGCTTGCTGCAGGTACCGCGGGGAGGATCGGTGCCCGGCGGGAGGTCGGCGTATCTGCGACTTCGGTTGCGGCCACGGTGATCGGCAGGTCCAGATGCACCGGCCCCGGCCGCTGGTCGGTCGCGATCGCCAACGCCTTGTCGGTCTGCGCGTCCACCGCACCGGCAACCACCCGAAAACTCGCCTTGGTGACCGGGCGGAACACCTGCTGGTGGTCGAAGACCTGGTGGTTATAGGTAACGGCCTCGTCCTCGTCGACGCAGCCGGTGATGACGATAAGTGGCACCCGATCCTGCTCGGCATTGGCGGCCACGTTGACGGCGTTCGCGGCTCCTGGTCCGACGGTCGCCACCAGGATGCCCGGCGCGCCGGTCATGTGATGCACGCCTTCGGCCATGAAACCGGCGGCGTTCTCGTGCTTGGCCAGCAGGAAGGTGATCCCGGCCTTTTCCAGCGCGTCGATGATGGTCAGGACCTCGCCACCGGGAATCCCGAAGGCGTAGCGGCAGCCAGCCTCATACAGCCGGCGCGCCAGCAGGTCCGCGACCCGCGATGGGACGGCGGTCATTCCGCGGCTTGGGATTTGAGCGTGGCGGCCGTTGCAGCATCCCGCTCGGCCAATCTTGCGTGCCCGTCACGGGTCTGCGGCAGCTTGCGATCCAGAAGACGCGAAGCGACCACCGTCCGCAAGATCTGGGCGGTACCGCCGCCGATGGTGAACATCCGGGCGTCCCGCTGGATCCGCTCCATCGGATAGTTTCGGGAATAACCGCGGGCGCCGAAGACCTGCAGCGCGTCGGTGGTCACCTTGATCGCCATTTCGGAAGCGAAGATCTTGGCTTGCGCCGCCGACAGGCTGTCCGGAAACGGATTGCCATTCTGCCCGGCCGTGCCCGCCGCCCGCCAGATCAGGGCCCGCGCCGCTTCGATCTGCGTGCTCATATCGGCCAGCATCCATTGCAGGCCCTGGAACTCGGCGATCGGACGGCCGAACTGTTCGCGCTCCTTGGAGAAGGCAAGCGCCCGCCGGAACCCGCCCTCGGCCAGGCCAAGCGCCACCGTTCCGGCGCCGACGCGCTGGGAGTTGTAGGCGTTCATTAGGTCGGCGAAGCCACGTTTCAGCCCGCTCGGCGGCATGATCAGACGGTCGGCCGGGAGTTCCAGACCTTCGAAGCGAACCATCGTCTCGGGTATGCCGCGCAGACCCATCGTGGGTTCGCGGTCCCCGATCACCAGGCCCTTGTCCTCGTCACGCACGGCCATGAAACCGCCGATCCCCAACTCGTCACCGGCCTCGTCGAATACCCGGGCGAAGATCACATGCAACCGGGAGACGCCGCCACCGGTGATCCAATGCTTGGTGCCGTTCAGCACGTAGGTGTCGCCGCGCTTGTCGGCGCGGGTGGCCATTTCGGTTGCCGCCGATCCGGCGTCCGGCTCGGTGATGCAGATGGCGGGCTTGTCGCCGTCCAGCACGAAGGCGGCGGCGCGTTTCTTCTGTTCTTCAGTACCGTACTGCAGGACAGCGGAAATTCCGCCCATATTGCCCTCGACCACGATCCGACCGGTGACGCCGCATTGGGCCGCCATTTCCTCGATCACCAGGACCACGTCCATGTAGTCATGGCCCTTGCCACCATAGGCCTTGGGCACGGTCATGCCCATGAACCCGGCCTCGGTCAGCGCTTTGACATTATCCCATGGGTATTGTTCGACCCGATCCACCTCGGCGGCGCGGGGAGCGATCACCTGCTCGGCCAGTTCGCGCGCCCGTGCACGCAGCGCATCCTGATCCTTGGTCAGATTGAAGGTCATCGCGGTCCCCGTTCGTTTGGTTGGCTGATTCCAGGTGGCGTTCGTCCGAATTGACTCCGCCCTCACGCATCTGTGAGCTCAGGGTGCGCCAGGGCCGATCATCAGACAAGCGCATAATCTTGATCATGATCGTCAGAAAAGCTTAAGATAAAGCATGAACCTCCGCGCGCTTGAAACCCTGATCGCCATCGCCGAGGTCGGCAGTTTTGCCGCTGCGGCGGACCGGGTTGGGGTGACGCAATCGGCGGTTTCCATGCAGATGAAGGCGCTCGAAGAAGACCTTGCGGTCGCCTTGTTCGACCGGTCGCGTCGCCCGCCGATCCTCAATGAAACGGGCCGGCGTATCCTCGACAGCGCACGCGAGATGGTGCGTCTGGGGGAAGCGTTGAAGGCGACGGCGGCAGGAGAGCGCGTGCGCGGCCGTCTGCGCCTGGGTGTGATCCCGACGGCTGCCACAGGTCTGGTCCCCGATGCCCTGGCCGGCCTCGCGCGGCGGGCTCCGGAGCTTCAGATACGCATCGAAAGCGGCTTGTCTGTCGATTTGGTCAGGCGGGTCGCGCAGGGCGGGCTGGACGCTGCGGTTGTGACCGAGACCCCCCGTTTGGAGCGAGGGTTGGTGATACGCACGATCCTGGAGGAAGCGCTGGTCGTCGTGGCACCGGCGACCCTGGTGAAAGGGGCGGTCACCAGGGACGGGGATACGGCGCGACACCTGCTCCGGACCCGGCCGTTCGTTCGGTTCAATCGCAGGACCGGCGTCGGACGGGTGATCGAAGCGGCCCTGCGCCAACAGCGGATCACGGTGAATGAGGCGATGGAATTGGATTCGATCGAGGCGATCCTGGCGATGGTCACCCGCGGTCTCGGCGTGGCGGTTTCGCCAGCGGGCTCCGTTCAGGGATCTCTTGCCCTCGGCCTTGAGGTGCTGCCGTTCGGGGACCCCCAGGTGCACCGAAAGGTCGGCCTGATCGAGCGCGAGCGTCGGGACCCGGATCGTGTGAGCGTATTGCTGTTCCGAGAACTGATGGCACAGGCGGCAAAGCCGATATTAGGAGATTATTAAGGCGATTGCGTCTAGGATAATCGCCGTGAGAAGAGAGTCTGAACCCAGACCATGATCCATCCTCTACCGACCATTGACGCGGAATTTCGAAGCTTGGACCGGCACGCGCTTGGTCAGGACCTGTGCGCCCAACTTTCGACGTATTGGTTTAGCCTGTTCGACGAGAACGGCTCCGTGCCGACCCGGGGCCAGTTTGATCCCAGCATGATTGCGCCGCTCCTGCCTCGGCTTATTCTGCTGGACGTGCTGCACGACGGCGATCTGCGCTACCGCCTGCTCGGAACGGATATCGATCGGCTGACACGGCGACCCTATACCGGCATGCGGCTCAGCGAGATTTCAGGGCAAGGTCCGGAAAGCCGAATTCGTCGGCTGTATTTGACCGTTCTGGATCGGATGTGCCCGGTGCAGGTCCATCTGCCCTATATCGGTCCGAGCGGATTGTGCGACTCGGTTGAGCAGGTGGCGATGCCTTTGATGGTCCCGGGCGGGGGCACTCAACTGTTGAGCCTGGTGGATTTTAATCTGCGCGCGGACGTTCACGCGGCTGATTTCCTCGGAGATCATTCCCGTCGCGCGTGACAGTGCGCGCATCGGCGAGATGGACCCGGGGGCGGCGCCTCGGCCATGATCGGGATGCCAACCGAAAACGTCTCCCGGACCTGACCAATGCCCGAATTCGCGGCCAGCCTCGATCTCTCGCTCCTGATGCTCGCCGCCATCGCGTTTGCGCTCGGGGGGCTGGTCAAAGGAACCGTCGGGCTCGGGCTTCCAACCATCGCCATCGCCATGCTCGCGACCTTTATCGGCCTCAGGGAGGCGATCGCCATCACCATTATTCCGCTGGTCGCGACCAATCTCGTCCAGGTGATCCAGGGCGGCTCGCCCATGGCACTGGTGAAACGGTTCGGCGTCCTGAATGCGACCGCCGCGATTGGCCTCTGGGTGGGGACCGAGATTCTCTGGGCGGTCGACCCGCGCTGGCTGCAGATCGCGCTCGGATGCGTGCTGATTTTCAATGCCGCGCTGCAGTTCAGCCGCTTTGCTCTTCGGATCCAGCGGGCGCGCGAGGCCGTGCTCTCGGTGCCGGTGGGCATGGTCAGCGGTCTTGTCGGCGGCATGACGGGCAGCCAGGGGATCGTGATCGCGATGTACCTCTCGGCACTGGAGCTTACCAAGGATCAATACGTTCAGGGCATCGGCCTGTCGTTCTTCCTGACCGGGCTGGTCTGGATGGTCGCGATCGGCGCACAGGGTGCGTTCACGGTATCCAGCGTGACCGCGTCCGCCTTGGGTCTGGTGGCGGCCCTGATCTCCATGGCCGGGGGACGCGCCGTCCGGGACCGCTTGCCCCAGGACCGGTTCCGGCAGGTGGTGTTCGTGATCCTGGGCCTGCTAGGAGCGAACCTGATCCGGAGGGCGCTGCTGGGATAGCATGACCGACTTCGGTCCCGGCCTCTGGCCGTCGGCCCGCGACCTGTGCCAGATTTCAAACCAACGACAAGACCACGCAAGGCGCGATAGGGAGACTGCAGATGGCGGACCAGGTGAAGCTCGATGTCCAAACATTCGACCGGCTGCGGAGCTTGACCACCGCGACGGTGACCATGCAACTGCTCAAGCGCGGCATTCGGCGGGTGGCGATGTCCGGGGTGAAACCTCTGATCAAGGGCCAGGGTGTGACGGTTGGCGAAGCTTTCACCCTGCGCTTCTTGCCGATGCGAGAGGATCTGTCGGGACCGGAGGTGCTCGGGGCCCCGGATTACGCCCCGCGCAGCGCGATCGAAGCCTGCCCGGCCGGTGCGATCCTGACCATCGAGGCGCGCGGGATTACCACCACTGGGACAATCGGCGACATCCTAGCGGCCCGCCTGAAGAAGCGCGGGGTCACCGCGGTGGTGTGCGACGGCGCCATCCGGGACGAGATCGGGGTGTTGGCCGTGGGCCTGCCGATCTGGTGCATGGGGGCCGCCGCTCCAGCCTCGATCACCGAGCTGTCCGGCGGTGGCATGCAGGAGCCGATCGGCTGCGGTGCGGTGGCGGTGATTCCGGGAGATGTGCTGATCTGCGACGATGACGGGGTGGTCTGCATTCCCCGCAAGCTCGCCGACGAGGTGGCGCGCGACGGGGTCGAGCAGGACCGGTTCGAGCAGTGGGTTCAGGCCCGGATCGAAGAGGGCCGCAGCACCATCGGACTCTATCCGCCGAGTGCGGAGACCCGGGCGGAGTACGAGGCGTGGCGGGACGCCCAGGGGTGACGGCAACCATGACCCGTTCCGGCATAACTGACCCGCAGGCGCTTTTGCGGGCCATGTTCGACGCGGCGCTTGGCGCCGCCGATCCGGCCACCTGCCTGCCACCGCATCTGCAGGCGTTGAAGGTGGCGCCCTGCGCTGGGCGCACAATCGTCGTCGGCGCCGGAAAGGCGGCGGCCAGTATGGCGCGGGCGACCGAGCAGGTGTTTGGCGATCGGGTCGAAGGCCTGGTCGTAACCCGTTACGGACATGGCTGCGCCACCGAGCATATCGAGGTGGTCGAGGCCGCCCATCCGGTGCCGGACGCGGCTGGACGTGCCGCTGCGCGGCGCATTCTGGATCTGGTGGAGGGCTTGGGCGCCGATGATCGGCTGATTGCGTTGATCTCGGGTGGCGGCTCGGCGCTTCTGACGCTGCCGGCGGATGGGATCAGCCTGGAGGACAAGCAGGCGGTCAATCGGGACCTGCTGCGCTCCGGAGCTACGATTCACGAGATGAACGCGGTTCGCAAGCATCTCTCGGCGATCAAGGGCGGGCGGCTGGCGGCGGCCGCGGCCCCGGCGTCCGTGCATGCGTTCCTGATCTCGGATGTGCCGGGCGATGATCTGGACGTGATCGCCTCCGGTCCCACGGTTCCGGATGCCTCGACCCTGGCAGATGCGCGGGCGGTGCTTGCGAAATACGGCATCACACCTCCGGACACGGTGACCGCCGCACTGGAGGATCCGGCGAATGAGACCCCGAAGCCCGGGGATGCGATCTTCGATCGGGTGACTACGGTGATGGTGGCCCGGCCTCAGGCCTCGCTTGAAGCCGCCGCCGAGGTTGCGCGGGATGCGGGGGTGATGCCAGTGATCCTGGGCGATGCGATCGAGGGCGAATCCCGTGACGTGGCGACAGTCATGGCCGGAATCGCAGCACAGGTGGCCCGACACGGCCAACCCACCGGGGCACCGGCCGTTCTGTTGTCGGGCGGGGAGACGACGGTGACCGTGCTCGGAACCGGGCGCGGCGGACGGAATGCCGAGTTTCTCTGCGCGCTAGCCGTGACGGTCGAAGGTCGCTGCGCCGATGTGGCCGACAGAATCTCGGCGCTGGCTTGCGACACGGACGGGATCGACGGGACCGAGGACAATGCCGGGGCGCTGTTCCTGCCGGCCGATCTTGCGCGGGCGGCGGAGGCGGGTATCGATCTGAAGGCGCATCTGGCGAACAACGACGGTTATAGCGCTTTCAAGCGCCTCGACCGGCTTCTGATGACCGGCCCAACGCTGACCAACGTCAACGACTTCCGGGCTGTGCTGGTGCTCTGATCCCTTCGGTGCGCAATCTACGTCTTACGTTTGTCACCGAAGGCGGGTTAGTCTGGGGTCCATGAGAAGATATCGAAGCACCCGTATTGTCGCCACGCTCGGCCCTGCCAGTAAGACGGAGGCGCAGATCCGCGCCCTGTTCGAGGCCGGGGCCGATGTGTTCCGGTTCAACTTTTCCCACGGCACCCATGCCGACCACCAGAACAGTCACGATATCGTGCGCAAGCTGGAGGAGGAGACCGGCAGGCCGATTTCGATCCTGGCGGATTTGCAGGGCCCGAAGTTGCGGGTCGGGACTTTTCCGGGTGGTCCGGTTCTGCTGAAGCCGGGTGCGACGTTCCGATTGGAGTTGCGGGACGCACCGGGGGACGAGACCCGCGCGACCCTGCCGCATCCGGAGATTTTCGCGGCGCTCACATCGGGAACCGACCTGCTGCTGGACGACGGCAAGATCCGACTCCGAGTTATGGAATGCGGGCCGGATTTCGCCGAGACCGGCGTTGTGACCGGTGGCCAGCTCTCCGACCGCAAAGGGGTTAACGTGCCCAATGCGGTTCTGCCACTGTCGGCGCTGACGAAGAAGGATCGGGCGGATCTGGACTTCGCGTTGGATATGGGCGCCGACTGGATCGCTCTGAGTTTCGTGCAGCGCCCGGAGGATGTGGCTGAAGCGCGCAAACTGATCTCGGGTCGTGCGGCGGTGCATGTCAAGCTGGAGAATCCAGCGGAGATCGAGCATCTGGAGGAAATCGTCGAGCTTGCGGATGCGGCCATGGTCGCACGCGGCGACCTCGGTGTGGAGCTGCCGCCCGAACGGGTGCCGCCGCTTCAGAAGAAGATCATCCGGTTGTGTCGCCGTCTCGGTAAGCCGGTTGTGGTCGCAACCCAGATGCTGGACAGCATGGTGCACGCACCGGCCCCGACCCGGGCCGAGGCCTCGGATGTGGCGACCGCTGTCTACGACAGCGCAGACGCCGTGATGCTGTCGGCGGAATCGGCGGCCGGTGACTATCCGGTCGAGGCGGTCCAGATGATGGATCGAATCATCCGGAATGTCGAAAGCGACGAGCATTATCTGGCGACCGCTTTGGCGGAACACAGTGAGCCGGAAAAGACGGTGTCCGATGCGATCACGCGGTCGGCGCGCGAGGTGGCGGAGACGATCTCCGCCGGGTGCATCATCACCTACACGACGTCCGGCTCGACCACCATCCGGGCCTCCCGGGAGAGACCGTCGGTTCCGATTCTGTGCATCACCTCCAGTCTGAAGACCGCACGACGGCTTGCGATCGCCTGGGGCGTCCACGCCGTGCACATGCCCGACCAGCAGCGGTTTTCCGCGGTGGTGCAGCGGGCGACCGAGATCGCCCGGGCCGAGCAGTTCGCCGGTCCCGGCGATAAGGTTGTGATTACCGCCGGCGTACCGATGGGTACGCCCGGGTCCACCAACGTGTTGCGGGTCGAGCGGATTCCCTGACACCCGGATTACAGTTTGGCCCGTCAACGATCAGATAACAGACCATGTCCGCCCTCAACATTGCGATCGCCGACAGATTTCCGCAGATCGCCGAGGCCATCTGTGACGCCGTGGCGCGGGATCATCAGGTCGAGACCCACTATGCCCATACCCCAGAAGCGCTGAAGAAACTTCTGCCGTCCGGGAAGATCGACATCCTTTTGCTCAACGCGGATCTCGCGGTGCAGGGCGGAATAAATCTGGTCACTGCGATCCGCCGGATGGAGCACGGGTTCGAAGGCAATCCGTTCGTCGTTATTGCCGTCATCGTCCACGATCGTCACAAGGTGCACGTGCCGGCGGTGCTGGAGGCGGGCGTGGATTGTGGACTGTTGATCCCGGCAGCTGTCGAAACCATGACCAGCAGTCTGTTGGGCGTGATCGAGGCCCGGCGAAAATGGGTGTTTATGCCGCCCTATATTGGACCTGATCGGCGCCCTCCGCGTGACGGGGTCGAGGATCCGAGTCTCGTGGTTGTGCCGAACACCGCGCTGCCGAAATTGGGCGGCGACAGGGCCGGGTTGGCCAAAGCGCAGGCATCGGTCTCGACCTTCTCCGGTCGGGTCGAGGATGTCGCGGTGCGGGCGATCGAAGCGCAGCTCGGCCGTCTGATCCGTCAGGTCAATGACCTATCGGTTCCCGATATGGTGATGATGCTGCCTTCGATTCGAACTCAGTTGGCGCACGATCTCGGGGTTCTTGGGTCCATCCCGCGGTTCAGCGGACACCCCAAGAAAGGCCCGCTACTGAAAAGTCTGCAGGAGAGCGTCCTGCACGCGATTCCGACGAAGGGCGCCGATCCTGCGACTCTGAAGCGTCTGCAGGCCGCCACCAACGAACTGGCCAAGAGCCTTGAGCGGCTGCCGGGGTAGGGCCGGGTTGTGAGCACGGACAAACCTACGCGCCATGCCGAGTCGTTGCCCCATATCGAGACGCCAACCGGATTCCTCCGGCCCGCCCGGAGGAAGCAGAGTGCCTGTCGGCGCTCGCGCTTCGGGCGAAGGCGCATTGCCCCAACGATGCTGCGCTCTTTGCTGTCTTTCGAAACTCTCTGCGCATCCGGAATGCCGAACTGACCGACCACAGGACCCTGGTTCACGAAACCGACGGTGGCGCGAATGCCGAAGGTGTCCTGGCCGAGCGTCCCGATGGACCCGAGATCACTCATCTGTGTGTCGACCCCGTGGCGATAGGGACCGGTATCGGCAGGATGATGACGGCGGTTTTGATCGACCTTGCCCGCGAGACCGGCGCCTGGCAGGTCTCGCTTGACAGCGATCCCTATGCGGAGGGTTTTTTATCGTCGGCTCGGATTCCAGCATATCGGCGATCATGCCGTGACCGAGGTCCCCGGCCGGATCCTACCGCGCATGGCGTCCGATCTCCGTCGGTCCATTGGCCAGTAAAGCATCAAAGATCCAATGATTTCCGGAGTAGTGAAAGCGTCGGCAATTTCGATACGGGTGGATTGTTATGATCTGATTCTATATCGAAGTTTTCTGATGTAGTGTCGGTTGTCCATGGTGAAACCAAAATTTAGGCTTCGCCTCGTTCGCCTAAACCGTGAGTGCGCGATGACTGAAAACATGCATGTCCTGCTCCGGGCCCGCCCCGATCCGGACGTTACCGAGACCCTATTCGAGCCGGTTGCGGCCGATATGCCGGTTATCGGCGACGGGCAGATGCTGATTCGGGTGATCTGGTTGTCGCTGGAGCCGGCCATGCGGGGCTGGATCGCGGAGGCTGCGAACTATTCGACGCCTGTGCCGCTGGACCGGCCGATGACGGGTTTCACGGTGGGCGAGGTTGTCGAGAGCCGGCATCGCGATTTCGTGGTGGGCGAGATCGTCCAGGGCCGTCAGGGGTGGCGACGATTCGCGATCTCAGACGGTTCGGATATCGATCGCAAAGTCGACCCGTCGCTGGCGCCGATCTCGACCGCGTTGTCGGTCCTCGGCATCAACGGGGCCACGGCTTATGTGGGGCTGATGGATGTCTGCGCCCCCAAGGCCGGTGAGACCGTGGTCGTGACCACCGCAGCGGGCGCCGTCGGATCGATGGTCGGACAGATCGCGAAGATTCAAGGCTGTCGAACCGTTGGCGTGACCGGCGGCCCGGACAAGGTGGCGACCTGTCTGGATTCATTTAAATACGATTCAGCCTTAAATTACAAAGCGATCGACGGTATCGGCCCCGGTTTGGACGAAGCCTGTCCCGATGGGATCGACTGTTTCTTCGACAATGTGGGATCCGATCAGTTCGATCGGGTGATGGAGCGACTCAATGTGGGCGCACGGATCGCTGTTTGCGGGACCATAGGGATGCCGTCGTTCCCGATACCGATGGGACCTCGGGTTAACCGGCAACTGCTGGTCAAGCGTGCTCGGATACAGGGATTTCTGATCCTCGACCACTATCATCGCTATGATCAGATCATCGAGATTTTATCGGACTGGTACAGGGCTGGTCATTTCGCCTACCGTGAAGATGTGACGGACGGCTTGGAGCACTCGGCCGGGGCCCTGGTGCGGATGCTGGCGGGGCGGAACACCGGCAAGACCTTGGTGCGCGTAGGGGCGGATCCATGAATATGACGGACAGACCAGTTCTATATGAGCGTGCGGGCCTCGAGGGACGATGTCCCAGCCCAATATGTTGGCGCGCCCGCATTGCGCTCGCGCAGAAAGGCATCGACCACGAGCGGATTCAGGTCACCTTCGCCGATGTGGGCAAGCTACAGGACGCGACTGGGGCGCGCGAGGTTCCGGTCCTGAAGTTGACGGGAGAGCTGGTGGTCGGCTCCGACGATATCGCCGCGGCTCTGGATCGGCTGGATGATTCGCAGCGTCTGCGCAGCCCGAGTTCGGACGCGCTGCTGATGAGCTGCCAGGGCGACCTGATGGATCGGATCGACGCGCTCGTCGCGCCGGACGTTCTGAAACTCCTGGCTCCAGGGGACAGCGAGATCTACCAGACCTCGCGGGAGGCCCGGTTCGGCCACCGGTTCGTCGAACTTGAAGAGATGCGCAACGTGATCGAGCTTGATCTTGCGTTTGCGCTGGGGAGACTTGAGAAGGATCTCGGCGATCGGGCCAGTTTCGGCGCCAATGGCCCGGATTGGGGCGATATCGCGATCTATTGCCACCTGCTCTGGATCGCCGTCGCCAGCTCGCGCTCCTGGCCGCAACTGCCCGGCAATATCGAGGCCTGGTGGGAGGCTCGGGACGCGGAGTGGCGCGGGATCTGCCTCGCGACGCCGTGACACCGCACCCTTATGGATGACATTGATGCCATCGGCGTCGACTGGGGAACCAGTTCCTTCCGCGCCTACCGCCTTGCAGCAGACGGCGCGGTGCTGGAAGCCCGCTCGGCCGCGGCCGGAATTCTCGCCGTAGACGATGGCGATTTCGAGGGCGCTCTCGAACACCTGATCGGCGACTGGCTTGACGCGCATGTTTCGGCCCCCGTTGTGCTGTCGGGCATGATCGGAAGCCGGAACGGCTGGGTCGAGGCGCCCTATCTGCCATGTCCCGCCAGCCTGTCCGATCTGTCCACCGACCTGCATCCGGTGACGCTTGCGCGTGGGCGGCAGATCCATATCGCGCCCGGTGTCTCGACCCGTGATCCGGGCGGCGTGCCGGACGTTATGCGGGGCGAGGAGGTCCAGGTTCTCGGCGCCCTGTCCTTCCAGGAGACGGGTCGGCCTCGAACCGTCTGTTTGCCGGGCACGCATTCGAAATGGGTGACGGTCTGCGACGGTCGGATCGAGGATTTTTCGACTCATATGACGGGCGAAGCGTTCGATGTGCTGCGGCGGCATTCGATCTTGGGGCGCACCATCGAGCATGCCGCCTGGAACGACGCAGGTTTCCTGTCGGGGGTTGGACGTTCGGGTCAGCCGGGCGGGTTCCTGCACCATATCTTCGGCGTGCGTGCCTCGGGTCTGTTCGGCGAACTGCCGCCGGAGCGGGCCGGTGCGTTTCTGTCCGGTTTGGTGATCGGCACGGAGATCCGGGCCGCGGGACCGTCGCCGGCAGAGGCAGATCAGGCCCCGATCGTTCTGATTGGGGAGCAGGGGTTGGTGAGCCTGTATCAATCGGCCCTGCATCATTTGGGACTGGCCACCGAGCTTGCCGATCGGCATGCGACGGCCCTGGGTTTGTGGCTGCTTTCCGCGCCGCTACGGACGGCGCGCACGTAAGGATGACGGGATGACAAAAGGCCTGACGAACTGGCTCTCCGAATGCCCGCTGGTCGCGATCCTGAGAGGGGTTACGCCGGATGAGGTGGTGGCGGTCGGCCAGGTGCTGATCAACAGCGGTTTCAAGATCATCGAGGTTCCGCTGAACTCTCCAGCGCCCTTCGACAGCATCGCACGGCTCGCAGATACGTTCGGCGATCAGGCGCTGATCGGCGCCGGTACGGTGACCCAGGCAGGCGCCGTTGAGGAGGTTAAAGCGGTGGGTGGCCGTCTCATCGTGATGCCCCACGGGGATCCGACGGTGATCCGGGCGGCCAAGACGGCGGACATGCTCGCGCTGCCCGGCACGTTCACGGCGACTGAGGCGTTCGCGGCGGTCGCGGCGGGTGCTGACGGGCTGAAACTGTTTCCGGCGGAGATTGCTGGGCCTGTCGGCTTGAAGGCTCTGCGCGCGGTGTTGCCGCCGGCGCTGCCGATGCTTCCGGTCGGTGGGATTACCCCGTTGGCAATGGCCGCCTGGTGGTCGGCTGGCGCGAGCGGTTTCGGTCTCGGCTCCGCACTTTACAAACCTGGGGATAGTGCTGATACCGTCGCAGGGAAAGCCCGCTCGTTCCAGGCGGCGCTTTCCGCCGGGCAGGGAACAGCTTTTGCCTGAACATCTCGTCTTCTCCGTCGATTGAAAGAACAGGCTATGCCGTCATCGCGCGTCGCAGTCCTTGGTATCGGTCTTATGGGCCGGCACATGGCCAGGCATATCGCGAAAGCCGACTTCCCTGTCACCGTGTGGAACCGCTCGCCACAGAAGGCGCAGGCCCTGTCCGCCGAGACCGGCATTCAGGTCGCGGCCGATGCGGCCGATGCGGTTCGGCATGCGGATATCGTGATCTGCATCGTCACAAACGCGGCGGCTGTGGAACATATTCTGTTCGAACTCGGCGTCGCCGAGGCGATGCCTCAGGGGGCCGTCTTTGTCGACATGAGTTCGATCCCTCCCAAGGTCGAGAAGGAGCACGCCGCGCGCCTGGAGCGCTGGGGCGTCCGCCATCTGGACGCGCCTGTCTCGGGTGGAACACGAGGTGCGGAGGCGGCCAGCCTAGCCATCATGGTCGGCGGAGACCGAAAAGCCTTCCTGGAGGCTATGCCGGTGCTTTCGGCTATGGGGCAGCCAACCCGGGTCGGCCCGGACGGATCCGGCCAGCTCGCTAAGCTCTGCAATCAGGCGATCCTGTCGGTTTCGATCGGCGGGCTGTCCGAGGCGATGCTGCTGGCCTCGGCGGGCGGTGCCGACCCGGCCGCGGTGCGCGATGCCCTGCGCGGCGGGTTCGCCGAAAGCCGGGTGCTGCAGGAGCACGGCCAGCGGATTCTCGAGAGGAATTGGATGCCGGGCGGCCAGGTCCGCAACATTCTCAAGGATCTTAACGCCGTGATCGAGGCCGCGAACGATTGCGGCCTGACCCTTCCGTTCGTGACGTTGGCCCGCTCCATGTTCCAGGCCCTGCACGACCGCGACATCGCAGGCCATGACCACACGGCCCTGCTGCTGGAACTCGAGCACCGAAATCCGCCGCACAGGGTCGGCGATCAGCCGGATCGTGCGCCGGAATAGCCCGGATTATTTCGACAGCTGGGTTTCCACCAGGGTGGCCCAATAGCTGGCCCCATGGGTCAGCAACTCGTCGTTGAAGTCGTATTCCGGATGATGCACCCCGGCGGTGTCGCCGTTGCCGGCCCAGATATAGGCACCCGGCCGCTCGTTAAGCATGTAGGAGAAGTCCTCCGCGCCCATGGCAGGCTTCGGGTTGCGGTCGACCCGGCCCTGGCCGGCCACCCGCTCGGCGACCTTTGCCGCGACTTCGGCCTGACTGGCATCGTTCACGGTGGCCGGATAGCCTTTCATATAATTCAGCGTGGCGCTGGCGCCGAACGCCGCGCACACCCCGTCGGCGATCTGTCGGATCCGGTCCTCCAGGGTTTCCTGGATCTTCGGATTGAACACCCGGCAGGTGCCACGGAGGACGATGCTGTCCGGGATCACGTTGAACGCGTCACCGGCATGGAACTGGGTGACCGAGACCACCAGCGCTTCCTGGGGGTCGAGATTACGGCTGGTGATGGTCTGCAGCGCCAGCACGATCTGCGCGCCGACCACCACCGGGTCCACGCCCTGATGGGGCATGGCGGCGTGGGCGCCCCGGCCCTGGATGGTGATCTCGAAATTGTCGCGAGCCGCCATCATCGGCCCCGGCGCCACCGCGAACTCGCCCACCGGCAGACCGGGCCAATTGTGCATGCCCCAGACTGTCTTGCAGTCGAATTGCTCGAACATGCCTTCCTGCACCATCTTCTCGCCGCCGCCCAGGCCTTCCTCGGCCGGCTGGAAGATAAAGTGGACGGTGCCATCGAAATTCCGAGTTTCGGCCAGATATTTCGCTGCCCCCAACAGCATGGTCGTATGCCCGTCATGGCCGCAGGCGTGCATCTTGCCGGCATTCTGAGACCGGTGTGGGTGATCGCCCTTCTCCTGAATCGGCAGGGCATCCATGTCCGCCCGCAGACCGATCGCCGGACCGGAGCCGCCGGATTTCAGCACGCCGATCACACCGGTTCCGGCGAGGCCCTGGTGCACCTCAATCCCGAAATCCCGCAGTTTCGCCGCGACGAAATCGCTGGTGCGATGCTCCTCGAAGCCGAGTTCGGGATGGGCGTGCAGATCGCGGCGCCACTCTGTCATCTCGGCATGGAATTCGGCGATGCGGTTGAGGATCGGCATGGGGCCTCACGAAGCTGATGGTGGTATGGGGGTATGGAAGGGAGTATCCAGCCACCCGTGCTTGCATTCAAGTCGGCTACCGGATTGAGGCCTATGCCCAGACCGCACCAAATCGAGATTCCCGAGATCGAGACCGAGCGCCTGGTCCTGCGCGGCTTCACGGACGCCGATCTGCCGGACTTCACCGACCTGCGCGCCGATCCCGAAGTGATCCGGTTCATGCCCGGCGGCGAGGTGCTCGCGCCCTTCGCACGGGAGATCGCGCTCGGTCGGATCAAACGGTATCGCAAGGAATGGTCACGCGGTTTCGGGGTCTGGGCGATCGAGGAGCGGAGGACCGGCGCGATGATCGGCTATGCGGGCTTGGAACCCGGTGACGGCGCCGGCCCGAGCCGGGGGGTTGAACTGATGTACGTGCTTGCGCGCTCGGCCTGGGGAACGGGATATGGCAGGGAGGCGGCCGGCGCCTGCCTCGATTTCGCCTTCGATCGCTTGGGTCTGGACCGGGTCGCGGCCCTGACGGCTGAGGAGAACCTGGCCAGCCGCAGGGTGTTGCAGGTGATCGGGATGAGATGCTTGGGGCGGGTTGAGTACAACGGGTTTCAGGTTCTCGGCTTTGAGATGGCGCCTGCGGATCGTGTCGCCGCCGGAGCCAAATGATTGAACGGGCCGTCGGCACCGTTGATACTGCCGAAGCCTATTGTGGGACTGAAAACCGGAGGCTTTCATGACCTTGAGTTTCGCCGTCGGGGATATCCGGGTCGACCGGATCATCGAGCAGGAAGTCGCCGCCTTCGACGCACTCGAGTTCCTGCCGACGCTCACACGCGAGCGTCTGGAAGAGAACCGCTCCTGGTTGGAGCCGCTGGCGCTCGGGCCGGGGACGGATCTGTTCGTCTTTCCGATGCAGTCCTACCTGATCCGGGACGGTCGCTCGACGATTCTCATCGACAGCTGCATCGGAAACGACAAGGACCGTCCGTCCCGGTCCCATTGGCACCACAAGACCGATACGGCCTACATGGACGCTCTGGCGGCGGCCGGCGTGTCGGTCGAGGATATCAACTACGTCATGTGCACCCACCTGCATCCCGACCATGTGGGCTGGAACACCAGGCTGCTGGACGGCCGATGGGTCCCAACCTTCCCGAACGCGCGCTATGTGTTCTCGCGGAAGGAACTGGCCCATTGGGAGAAGGTCAATGCCGAGAACCCGGTGCCCCATATTGTCGACAGCGTGTTGCCGATCGTCGAGGCCGGCCGGGTCGATCTGGTGGAGAGCGACCATGCTTTCGATCACGGCCTGCATCTGGAGCCGACGCCCGGGCATACCCCCGACCATTTCTCGGTCCACCTCACCTCAGCGGGTCAGGATGCGGTGGTGCTCGGCGACGTGATCCATTCACCTCTGCAGTGTCGCTGTCCGGATCTGGTGGCGCGCCCGGATGTGGACCGGGACCAGGCCAAGGCCACCCGGATTGCCCTGATGGACAAATACTGCGAGACCGACACCCTGATCTGCACCGCCCATTTCCCGTCCCCGTCGATCGGGCAGTTCGTCCGGCACGGGGGCGCGTTTGACTTCACGTTCCGTACCGAAAGCTAGACGCGCATGAAGATTCTGTTCATCGGCGATCCGCGCAATCAGGACTATCAGCAGGATGTGCTGTTCCACGGGCTGCGGAGCCTATTCGGAGCCGATGTGGTGGATTTCGAACCGCTCTGGTTCATGTATGCCGATGAGATGGCGCGGCGCGGGACCGATCCTGCCGACCTGTACGGGCGCGGTTTCACCCTCTACGGCCTGTTGGATGGGGTGGCTTCGATCGACCGGACCGATATCCATCGCCGGATCCGGGCCCGGGATTTCGATCTGGTGATCTATGGCGGGATTCGGCGCACCCATACGCTGCTGTTGGAGGTGTTCGATGCCTATGGCGACAAGGTGGTGTTCGTCGATGGCGAGGACGACACCCATCTGAACGCGGCGTTCCTGAACCGAGGGCTCTATTTTAAACGGGAGCTGACCGGGCCGATGCCCGGTGTGCTGCCGATCGGGTTCGGCATTCCGGAGGAGAAGATCCTCTCGGCCCCCCCGGACAAGGACCGGACGGTCGCTTTCATCACGCCCGCCGACCGCTCAACCTACATCTACGACACCGAGGCGGGGTATTATGGCGATTACGCCCGCAGCCTGTTCGGAACCACCATGAAGAAGTCCGGATGGGATTGTCTGCGACACTACGAGATCATGATGAACCACTGCATTCCGCTGTTCCGCGATCTGCCGGAATGTCCGTCTCTGACCATGACCCATTTCCCCCGGTTCGAGGTGCTGACCGCGTGCAATCTGCTGGACAGCCAAGGCGAGGGCTTCTTCGAGACGCGCTCGGGCCAGCAGGTTTACGCCAGACTGCTGGCACGGGTGATGGCGGAGCTGCGGGCAAAGATGACCACCAGGGCGGTGGCCATGTCGGTGATCGACCGTGCGAAGCAGGCCTTCGACCTTTAAGCGCCCACCA
The DNA here is from genome assembly GCA_024742605.1 of Alphaproteobacteria bacterium. Lineage (GTDB taxonomy): Bacteria > Pseudomonadota > Alphaproteobacteria > Thalassobaculales > Thalassobaculaceae > JANSYC01. Next base: position 83,411 of record JANSYC010000003.1, read on the forward strand.
CGCGCGTTGACTTGCGCGTCCGGGTTCGATATACCCCCTCGCTCTTGCAAAACCTGAAGACGCGCGTGTCGGAGACAAGCTGTGAAACGTACATATCAACCTAGCGTTCTGGTCCGTAAGCGCCGCCACGGTTTTCGTGCGCGCAAGGCCACTGTGGGCGGTCGCCGCGTTCTCGCGAACCGTCGCTCGAAGGGCCGCGCCAAGCTGTCCGCATAGGGCCGGGGTCTCCGGATCCGTCGCGCCGGGAGTTGTCGTCATGCGCACATCCGGCGCACCAAAAATCGAAATCATGAAGCAGCGCGCGGACTTTCTGCGCGCTTCTCGTGCGCGCAAAGTTGCGATGCCCGGTCTCGTGCTGCAGATGCGCGAGCGGTCGTCGGAAGCCGGCAATTCCGAGACGGCGTCCGATCCTGCGAGCGCCCGGGTCGGATATACCGCAAGCAAGAAGGTTGGAAACGCCGTGCGCCGGAATCGGGCACGCCGGCGGTTGCGGGCTGCCGTCAACGACGTGTTGTGCGGACAGGCCAAGCCGGGCCGGGACTATGTGCTGATCGCGCGCGGCGAGACCGGGACGCGGCCCTATGACGCACTCTGTAGGGATGTGGCGACGGCGCTCGAGCGGATCGAGACGGTGCGACCGAACGCAGGGCGACCCCGCACGAAACGCCCCTCCAAAAGAGACCGCGCCCTGGAGGCATCGTCGTGACCGATAGGGCCCGGACAGACAGGGGCTCAGGGCGTATCGTCCTCGAAGCGTTGGCTTTGGCGCCTATTCATTTTTATCGCCTTGTGGTGTCGCCGCTGCTTGGCCCGGCCTGTAGGTTCGAGCCGTCCTGCTCCGCCTATGCGGTCGAGGCCATCCGCGAGCACGGACCGGGCCGGGGGCTCTGGCTGGCGATCAAACGTCTCGCCCGCTGCCGTCCGGGCGGTGGTGCCGGATTTGATCCGGTTCCCCCCCTCGCACAGTACCGCCTTTCCGATGTAGAACCCCTTTGCCAAGAGATAGCTCTGGGGCCCCGGCCTGCTGCCGACGATCCCCTGACCCCCGACCGCGCAACCGACGGACTGTCCAGATGACCGATCAGAAGAACCTTATTATCGCGCTCGTCCTGTCGTTCGTGATCCTGATGGGGTTCCAGTTCTTCTATGAGATCCCGCGGATGGAGGCGGAGAAGGCCCGACAGGCGGAGTTGGCTGCAGAGCAGCCAGCCGCCGGCACCGAAGGTGGCTCGTCCTCGGTGGTCCCGACCCCGGGTGCGCCGGCCGCCGGTACTTCGGCCCCAGCGCCCGGTGACCTGACGATCGGTACGGATCTGAGCCGCGCGCAAGCCCTAGAACAAGCACCCCGGATCGCCATCGAGACCCCGACGATCACCGGATCGCTGTCTCTGAAGGGCGCGCGGATCGACGATGTGGTTCTGCGTGACTACAAGGAGTCGCTGGCGCCGGGCAGTCCCCAGATTCACCTGCTCGAGCCGACCGGTCTGCGCAAGCCTTACTACGCCGAGTTCGGCTGGGTCGCGGCCCCGAACAGCGGGGTCGCTCTGCCCGATAAAGACACGGTCTGGATGTTTGGCGGCGGAAGTCTGACGCCCGAGACGCCGGTGACCCTGACCTGGGACAATGGTGAGGGACTGGTGTTCGAACGGATGATCTCGGTCGATGAACACTACATGTTCTCGGTCGAGCAGAAGGTCCGTAATACCGGTGCAGAACAGGTCACCCTGTTCCCCTACGGTTTGCTGAGCCGAGGCGGGATTCCCGAGACCACAGGGTTTTACATCCTGCACGAAGGCCCGATCGGCGTGTTCGACGAGACCCTCAAGGAAGTCGACTACGACGACTTGCAGGAGGACGGCGATGTGCAGCCGGTCTCGGAGCAGCCGGGCGGCTGGATCGGGATGACCGACAAGTACTGGCTGGCGGCCCTATTGCCAAACCAGGACCAGATCCATCGCTGGAATTTCAAGCATGCCATCCGCAACCAGGTCGACCGGTTCCAGGTTGACTATCTGGGCGACGGCATCGCGGTCCCGGCCGGTGGCGAGTCGACGGTCACCAATCGGCTGTTCGCGGGCGCCAAGGTACTGGATCTGCTGGAAGGCTACGAGACTGAATTCGGGATCAAGAACTTCGATCTGGCGATCGATTTCGGCTGGTTCTACTTCCTGACCAAACCGTTCTTCCACGTGCTGACGTTCCTGAACGGCGTACTCGGAAACTTCGGCCTGGCCATTCTGGCGCTGACGGTCGTGATCAAGCTGGTGTTCTTCCCGCTCGCCAACAAATCCTATCGCTCAATGGCGAAGATGAAGAAGCTGACGCCGAAGCTGACCGAGATGCGGGAGAAATACGGCGACGATAAACAGCGTCTGAACCAGGAGATGATGCAGCTGTACAAGACCGAGAAGGTCAATCCGGCGGCCGGATGCTTGCCGATCCTGATTCAGATACCGGTGTTCTTCGCTCTCTACAAAGTGCTGTTCGTCTCCATCGAGATGCGGCACGCGCCGTTCTACGGTTGGATCGAGGACCTTTCGGCGCCCGACCCGACGTCGCTGTTCAATCTGTTCGGCATGATCCCCTGGGATCCGCCGCAGATGCTGATGATTGGAGCTTGGCCGGTGCTGATGGGCATCACCATGTTTCTGCAACAGCGCCTGAACCCGCAACCGGCCGATCCGGTACAGGCCAAGGTGTTCATGTTCCTGCCGGTGATGTTCACCGTCCTGCTTGCCAGTTTCGCCGCCGGTCTGGTGATCTACTGGACCTGGAACAACCTGCTCTCGATCCTGCAGCAGTGGGTGATCATGAAGCGGATGGGTGTAAAGGCTTGACCGAACAGGATTCCGCAGCCGACCCAGAACCCGAATTCACGCCCGAGGAACTCGAGGTCGGCCGGCTCCTGTTCGCCAAGGAATGCGATTTCACCTGGGCGGCGGCGACCTCCGATCAGCTGGCGCCGGAGGGCCTGCCCGAGGTGGCCTTCGCCGGCCGCTCCAATGTCGGAAAGTCGAGCCTGGTGAACGCGCTGACCGGACGCAAGACGCTGGCCCGCACGTCGAACACGCCGGGCCGGACCCAGGCGCTGATCTTCTTCGAACTGGGCGCGCGGATCGGTCTGGTCGACCTGCCCGGCTACGGCTATGCCCAGGTCTCCAAGGTGAAGCGCAATCTCTGGACCGAGACCCTGTTCGCGTATCTGCGCGGGCGGCCGACCCTGCAGCGGGTCAATCTGCTGATCGACAGCCGTCATGGCTTCAAGGACCAGGACCGGGAGGCGATGGACCTGCTGGATAGGGCAGCCCAGTCCTATCAGGTGGTCCTGACCAAGGCCGACAAACCCAAGAGTTCCGAGATCGACGCCGTCATGGCAGGGGTCAAGCAGGAGTTGTCGAAGAGACCGGCGGCACATCCGGTGGTGCGCGTCACCAGTGCCGACAGGGGTATCGGAATTGCAGAGTTGAGGGCGGAACTCGCGCGTTTCGCGAAATAATACTTTATCATATATATCGAATTGTGCATTGTCCCACAAGATGTATTCAATTTTGGGGGCAAGCCATGCTGGGTCCAATTCTCGATACCGGGATTGCACTCATGCTGATGTACTTGGTGCTCAGCCTGATCTGCACGGCCTTACAGGAGTGGGTCGCGAAAATCCTTGAACTTCGGAGCAACAATCTGGAGAAGGGTCTCAAGTCCTTGATGAGCGACCAGTTGGCGCGCGACTTTCTGCAGAGTCCGCAGTTGATTGGTCTCAATCGCGCGGGTCCCAGAGCGAGGCTACGCGGCCCCATCAAGTTGAAGAGCGAATTCGGTATCAGCAATATTCCGGCCGACCGCTTCATCTCCTACCTGTTCAGAGGCTCTGACGTTTCGGTGCCGACGGGTGTGGCCGCGGACGACTTGGCGGCCGGTCTCGCGAGAATCGACGCGGCCATAGACGCTATTCCGTCGAACAGTCCCGAGGCAGAACGGATCAAGGCCCTTCTGAAGGGGTTCAAGGTGGAAGCGGCCGGTGAAATCGAAGCCTTCGAGACCAAAGTCAAATCATGGTTCGACGAGTCCATGTCGACGGTCAGCGGTTGGTATGCGCGCAGGATCCAGGAGTTTCTTTTAGGGGTCAGTTTCTTTGTCGCGGTCGGCTTGAACGCCAACACCTTCCAGGTCGCGGACAAAGTCTGGAACAACGACGAATTACGCGTCGCAATGGTCGCCGCCGCTACCAAGATCGTTGAGGATAAATCGGCCGAGGAACTCGAAAAAATATCAAGCGATGATCTGAAATCACTGCAGCTGGATCTTCCGATCGGATGGCCCGAATACTGTGGTTTCAAAAATTTTGCCGATGATGTCTGCACCGGGTTCAACAACTTCATGATCCCCCTTTTCGGCTGGCTTATAACCGCGGTCGCATTGTCGCTTGGCGCCAAGTTCTGGTTCGATTGGTTGAAGACTTTGATCAATCTTCGAGGTGACGGCAGCTCTGGAACATCGACGCAGGAGAAGGCCAAAGGCACCACAACGGTCTAGACGCCTTGGCGCCCGAAGGCCACCTCTTGCCCATTCCGCCCGGTTCCGCGCTATAACGCTCGTGGGTTAACACGACGCGGGGCCGGATGGCGATGAAGCGGATCGATTTGAAGCGGCGGGCGGAATGGCTCTCCAAGGCCGGAATCCTGACCGAGGCGCTGCCCTATATGCGCCGCTACAATGGCCGGACCGTGGTCATCAAGTATGGCGGTCACGCCATGGGGGACGCGAGCCTCGCGCTCAAGTTCGCGGCCGACGTGGTCCTGCTGAAACAGGTCGGCATGAATCCGATCGTGGTCCATGGCGGGGGACCGCAGATCGGAAAGATGCTGGCCCGGCTTGCGATCAAGAGCGAGTTCATCGACGGGCTGCGTGTGACCGATCAGGAAACCGTCGAGATCGTCGAGATGGTCCTGTCTGGAACGATCAACAAGGGAATCGTCGCCGCGATCAACGCCGCCGGCGGTTTCGCCATCGGGCTCAGCGGCAAGGATGGGGGACTGATCAAGGCACGCCAATTGCGGCGAACCAAGATCGATCCGGACAGCAATATCGAGAGGGTTCTGGATCTGGGCTTTGTCGGAGAGCCGACCAAGGTGGAAGGCCAGATGCTGTTGCGGCTGGTCGAACAGGACATGATCCCGGTTGTCGCTCCGATTGGAATCGGCGAAGACGGCGGCACTTATAACATCAACGCCGATACCGCAGCCGGGGCGGTCGCCGCCGCGGTCGATGCGACCCGCTTGCTGATGCTGACCGATGTCGAAGGTGTCCTCGACAAGGACGGGCACCTGATCCCGGAGATCACCGTTTCGGAAGCGCTGGCGCTGATCGCGGACGGCACCATTTCCGGCGGCATGATTCCCAAGATCGAGACCTGTATCGAAGCCGTCAAAGGCGGCGCAGAGGGGGCGGTCATCATCGACGGGCGGGTCCAGCACGGCGTGCTGCTGGAACTGTTCACCAACCACGGCATGGGAACCTACGTCCGGCCCGGCTGATCCTCAGGCCGAGCCGCTTTTCTCCGCGAACAGCCGGATCTGCATCTGCAGATCCGAAACCGACATCGGATATTCCCCCTGAATACCGGGTTTGATGATCTTGGCGTCGGGAATGTAGGACAGCTGCCGCTGAATCTTCTCGGCGGCTTCCATCGACAGCTCGCTCTTCCACGCGAGCGCCGTGACCGCCCGCGCGCTGGCCGAGTTCACCATCGCATGGACCGTCGGCTCGTCGAGGCCGCTGCGGACCGACAGGGCGGCCATCACGAAGGCGCGTCGACCTTGGCGGAGCGCGTCGTCGATGACTTTCGGCCCCAGCCTGCCGGAATTGTACAGCTCAACCACCTTGTTCCGCTCGCGCGCACTCGGGTCGGTTGATACCGGAGCGTCGTTGTCGATCCGGAGGCTCATCATCTCACGGAGCCGCTTGCTGCTGACGGCGTCGATATCCGTCCGGTTCGCCAGCTCTTCCACCAGCGCGGCCGCCACGAATTCGCCCAATCGATCAACCTGTCGGGCGGCCAGCTTCGGTCGCCGCACCAGGGGGGCGTGCCAGGCTGTCTTGGTGGGGGCGGCGTCCAGCAGCTGGTCCAGGGTCTCTTCGCGGATCTGCGCCGAGGTATTCGCCAGGAGCGAGGCGATGGCCCCTTCGTCTTCGCTTCCCACGATCGCATCGGACACCCGTTCGGAGACGTGCGCCCGCTTGGAAATCAGGGTCCGTGTGTCGTCGAACTTCGGCGCCTCGATGAGCGAGACTAGAAGGTCATCAGACAGCAGGGGTGAGCGTTCGAGTACCGGGCGGGCCACCTCGATCGCGGTGTCGCGGGCCAGCACCTCAATGACCTGCCGGATCACGTCTTCCGGTGCCCTTTCAAGGTCTCCGATCGCGTCCGACAGGCGTGCGCGGACTTTTGCCGCAGTATCGCGGGCCAAGGTCTCAAGAACTTCGATTCCGAGAGAGCGTTGCGCGGTTCTGCGCTCGGTCGCGATGTCGCGGGCGGCCCTAGCCATCTTGTCGGCGACGGCCGCCCTCACGGCCTCGTCATGATCGCGGGCCAGGAACTGATCGGCGCGTCTTGGCGTCTGCGGGTTTCCACCGACATGCTGGCGCACCTGGTCGTCTTTGTCCTCGGCCAGAAAAAACAACAGCTCCGGCGGCAGGTCCTCTCGCGCGGCCAAGGACCGACGCGCCTCGACATCATTACCCCGCGCGATGCGCGCGGCGTTCTCAAGCTCCTTGCCAGTAATACTCGCTTCGGGTTCGCGACGTTCCTGCAGGTTCATGACTCCGCCCGGGCCTCCTGAACATCGATGCGGTACCAACCTTTGCCGCCGTGCTTGACCTCGTACATCACCTTGTCGGCGCGCCGGATCAGGCTCTCCAGCGTCTCCTGGCTCCCTGCAGCGTGGAGGGCGAGGCCAAGCGACAATCCGACCGGTTTCTCGGGGGAGCCAGAATACACTTTCAAAGCCTTTCCGGCCTCCAATATCGCCTCGGCCCGATCTGCGGCTTGGTCCCGGTCGGTGGATTCCAGCCACAGGGCGAACTCGTCGCCGCCGAGACGCGCGACCAGATCGCCCGGCCTGGACTGCTCCTTGAGGATCGTGGAGAGGTGGATCAAGGCTTTGTCCCCGGTCTGATGGCCCCGAACATCGTTCACCTGTTTAAAATTGTCGAGATCCACATAGGTGAGCGCCCCGTCGCGACCATCTTTTGCGCGGGACAGCCGGGCCGACAGCTCGTCTTGGAAGGCGCGGCGGTTCAGCAGGCCTGTCATCGCGTCGGTTGTGGACAACACATGGAGATGGCGATGCGCTTCGGCCTGGCGCATGGCAATTCCCAGCTGACTTGCCACCTCGCCGAGCAAGGATTGCTCGTCCTCATCCCAGATCGGGCGGTCGGCCCGACGCCACAGCAGCACGGCTCCGTTCAGTTCCTTATGGTAGGAGAGCTGATGCGCGAGCACGGTGCCTTCGGCATTTTCCATGACCACCGGATGGGGGCTTTCGGTCACCGGTTGATGAACCTGTTCAAGAATGCCGGGGTCCAGGGGAATGCCGGCAGAGTGACTCAGGGCCAGGCCGGAGCCGGGGACGATTCGGAACAGGGTGGCGGCGTCCCCGTCCAGGGCTTTGAGCACCGACTGGGTTGCCGCTGCCAGCATGTTTTCCGGCTCCACCTCGTCCCGGATGGCGGCCAGAATATAGGCGGTAAGCTGCTCCCGGTCCTGCGCCTTGGCAAGCGCCGCATCCCGGCGGCGCGCTTCGGTCACGTCCCGGCAAAGACCGCGGGCGCCCTTCCAGACCCCCTCTGAGTCGAACAGCGGCGCCGCCGAGGCTTCGAGGATCGCCGCTCCGCCATCCGCCCGCCGCAACCGGATCTCGACGCCCATCACGGGTTCTTCGGTTACGAACGGGCTGAGAAACTCGACCCCATCGCTGCTCACCATGAACCCGTCGGCCCGGCGTCCGACCAGGTCCTCGGTCTCATATCCCAAGGCGCCGCTTGCCGAGACGAAGACGAACTGCCCCAACTCCCCGGTTTCCCAGGCAAAATCTGAGGAAATCTCGATCAGGTCCTTGTAGCGTTGCCGGCTGTCGACCAGAGCGGTTCGTAGGTTGTGATCCAGCGACACATCCCGCCCCAGGGCCAGTGCTGCATCGCAGCCATCGACCGGCATCACCGCGAAATCGATCGTGGCGGCGACAATTTCGTCCTCCAGCTTGAAACTCTGTGGTCCGGCGCCCGAGAGCACCGCATCGACCATCGCGCTGAGCGCCGGGAGTTGATGGTCCCGGTAGTCGCCGGCCAGCCGTGTTCCGATAAGGTTGCTGCCCAGGACGGTCCCGTTCCGTCCGACGACCATTGCCGGTCCGGGATGCAGGGCCAGGGATCCCGATGTCACCAGCGCAACCACCTGTTCAAGCTGGTCCGAATTCATGGATTCACCGTTCGCCGCATCGTCTTGCATGCTCTGCGCACTCATCCCGCTTGCCCCGTCCCCGACATGTCGACACTCTAGACATATGGACGCAAAACAGCCAATCGGGAAACCGACCCTATCGAAGCTTGACCCCGCAGGTGTCGGGGCCTGGGTCTTCGATCTCGACAACACCCTTTATCCGGCGCGATCGAACCTGTTCGTGCAGGTTGCGGAGCGGATGACCCTGTTCATCCAGGACCGGTTCGGCCTGAACCGGGACGATGCGAAAGCGTTGCAGCGCGACCTGTTCCGCCGCCACGGCACCACCATGCGGGGCCTGATGACAGAGCACGGGATGGACCCGATGCCGTTCCTGGACTTCGTGCACGATATCGACGTCTCGCCGGTCGACCCGTCGCCGGAACTGGACGGGTTGCTGGCGCGTCTGCCCGGCCGCAAGGTGATCTTCACCAACGGCTCGGTTCCCCATGCCGAACGGGTGATGGCACGGCTGGGCGTGGCACGGCATTTCGACCATATACACGATATCGTCGCCGCCGGTTTCACCCCGAAACCGGACCCTGCCCCCTACCGGGCCCTGATTCAAATCACCGGGATCGCGGCATCCGGCGCGGTAATGGTTGAGGACATGGCCAAGAACCTGCTTCCGGCCCATGAGATGGGCATGGGAACGGTCTGGTTGAAGTCCGAGTTCGACTGGGCACAGGACGGCGCCGACCAACCCCATGTCCACCATGTAGGCGAAGATCTGGTGAGCTTTCTGCGTAGTGTGTTGGACTGACGGCTTCGTTCGAAATTGACAGCCCCCGCCGCGCTCGCCACAGTGCGCGGCGCTCGGAAATCCGGGCCGATTGTCTCGAACCAGCCGGGTGATTCTCATGTCCACGACCGATCTGCAATCCACCATCGATGCCGCCTGGGAAAACCGGGCCGAGGTCACGATCTCCACCAAAGGTGCGGTGCGCGACGCGGTCGAAACCGCGATGGCCGGGCTAGACAACGGCACCTACCGGGTTGCGGCGCCGAAAGGCGACCATCAGTGGGAGGTCAACCAGTGGCTCAAGAAGGCGGTTCTGCTGTCCTTCCGCCTCAACGACATGGAACTGATCCCCGGTGGCCCGACCGATCCGGAGCTCGGCCCGTCCGGGTGGTGGGACAAGGTTCCCTCGAAGTTCGCGGGGTGGGGAGAGAACCGGTTCCGGGAAGCGGGATTCCGGGCAGTGCCGAACTGTGTGGTCCGGCGCTCGGCCTATATTGCACCGGGCGTGGTGCTGATGCCGAGCTTCGTGAATCTGGGCGCCTATGTGGACAGCGGCTCGATGGTCGATACCTGGGCCACCGTCGGGTCCTGCGCGCAGATCGGCAAGAACGTGCATCTTTCGGGCGGTGTCGGCATCGGCGGTGTGCTGGAGCCGTTGCAGGCAGACCCGGTGATCATCGAGGACAACTGCTTCATCGGCGCCCGTTCTGAAGTCGTCGAAGGCGTAATCGTCGAGCAGGGCGCCGTCCTCTCGATGGGCGTGTTCCTGTCCAAGACAACCAAGATCGTCAACCGGGAAACCGGTGAGATCTCGGTCGGTCGGGTCCCGGCATACTCGGTGGTCGTACCCGGCTCGCTGCCCGGCAAGGCTCTGCCGAACGGCCAGCCTGGCCCGTCCCTTTCCTGTGCGGTGATCGTGAAGCAGGTCGATGCGCAGACCCGTGAGAAGACCTCGATCAACGATCTGCTCCGTGACTGACGCGGTCCGGTCGTCGGTCGACCCGGTCGATCTGGCCGCCCGGCTGGTCCGTTGTCCCAGCGTGACCCCGGCAGAGGGCGGGGCGCTCGGGCTGTTGGAGGACGTACTGCGCCCGATGGGCTTCGACTGCCATCGCCTGGTGTTCGAGGCCGAGGGCACGGATCCGGTCGATAATCTGTTCGCGCGTTGGGGCAGCGGGTCCCCGCATATCTGTTTCGCCGGGCACACCGATGTGGTCCCGGTCGGAGACGCGGCCGCCTGGAGCCATGATCCGTTCTCTGGCGATGTCGCGGAGGGTCAGCTCTGGGGTCGCGGGGCGGCCGATATGAAGGGGGCGATCGCCTCCTTCGTCGCGGCGGTCTCAAGCCATCTTTCGGAAGCCGGCGAGCCGAAGGGCTCGATCAGCCTGCTGATCACCGGGGACGAAGAAGGACCTTCGGTCAACGGTACCACCCGCGTGCTCGACTGGATGGAAACTCACGGTCACGTGCCGGACTTCTGCATTGTGGGGGAGCCGACCAATCAGGCCGCCCTCGGGGATATGGCGAAGATCGGCCGGCGCGGCAGCTTCACGGGCACGCTGGTTGTGAAGGGGATCCAAGGCCACACGGCCTATCCCCATCTCGCCGACAACCCGATTCATCGTCTGGTCCGGATGCTGCAGCCGTTCGCCGGCGGGGTGCTGGACGAGGGGACGGACCATTTCCCTGCGACCACCTTGATGCTGACCACGGTCGATGTGGGCAATCCGGCGACCAACGTGATTCCGGCGTCGGTCAAGGCGGTGTTCAACATCCGCTTTAACGATCTGCACAGCTCCACCACACTGGCCGATATGCTGCGGGCCTCGTTCGACCGGGAGGAGGGCGCGCACTACGAGTTCACATGGTCGTGTTCGGGCGAAAGTTTCCTGACCGAGCCTGGAGCCCTTTCCACGCTGGTGTCGGAGGCGATCAACGACGTCACTGGACGGCGACCGGAACTGAGCACGACAGGGGGCACGTCCGACGCCCGCTTCATCAAGCGGCTCTGCCCGGTCGTCGAGTTCGGGCTGATCGGGCAGACCATGCACAAGATTGATGAACGGGTAACGGTGGACTCGATCACCGATCTGCACCAGATCTATCATCACATGCTGCGTCGGGTGTTCGCCTGAGCGCGCGCCCACCTTCTCCGATGGACCTATGACCGGATCGACCCTCCCAACGCAGACCGAGATCGCCTCCTCTCTCTATGGGTGCTGGAGACTGTTCCTTGGAGACGAGACCGGCCTGCAGTATTTTCGCCGGGATCTGGATGGGCTCTGGTCGGCTCTATGGGCTCTGGTCTTCGCGGTGCCGGTATACGTTCTGAAGATCGCGCTCGATCTCGGCGGCGAGAGCGTCACCCTGTTGGGCTTCGACGGTATGGTGATCGAAGCCGAGATCCTGGTGCTCAGCGGCGTGATCTACGCGCTCGCGATCTACTACATTCTGCCGGCCCTCGAACGTGAGAGCCGGTATTTCGACTACATGGTGGCCTATCTGTGGGTCGGTATGGCCCAGGTGTACATTCACACGGTGCCGTCGATCCTTCGGGCCATCGGGGTGATCCCGGATCAGGGCGCCAGTTTCATGGCGGTTGTTCTGGTCCTGGCCATGCTCTGGTGGAGCTGGTTCATGACCCGGACCGCCCTGAACGTGAATGGCGGTCAAGCCGGAATCATCCTGGCCGGGACGGTGATCTACGAATTCATCCTGGCGATCTCGTTATCCCGCCTGCTCTGACGGATACACCACACCGGTCAGGTAGAGGCCGTCGGCGGGCGCTGTGGGTCCGCCCTTGGTGCGGTCCCTGGCGTCCCGGGCGAGGCGCACCTGATCGGCGGTCCACTTACCCTCGCCCACCAGTTTGAGCGTTCCGGCGATGTTGCGCACCTGGTGATGCAGAAACGAGCGGGCCCGGGCGATGATTTCGATCCGCTCGCCGGTCCGGCTGATCTCCAACAGATCCAAGCTCTTGACGGGAGACTTGGACTGGCAGTGGGCGGAGCGGAAGGTTGTGAAGTCGTGGTGGCCGATCAGATGGGCCGCGCCCGCGCGCATGGCCTCGATATCAAGCGGCCGCGGAACCTGCCAGGCCCGGCCCGCCTTGATCGTCAGCGGCGCCCGACGGTTCACGATGATGTACCGGTAGGAGCGTTCGATCGCGGAGAACCGGGCATGAAAGTCGGGTCCGACAATTGCGCACCCGACCACCGCCACCGGCTGCGGTTTCAGATGAGCGTTGATCGCCTTGGGAAGCGAGAAGGTGTCGTAGCGCTCCGTCGAGATGTCGACATGTGCGACCTGTCCCGTGGCGTGCACCCCGGCATCGGTCCGTCCGGCTCCCTCGACCAGGACCCGCTCGCCGGTAAACCCGAAGACCGCGTCCTCCAGCGCCTGCTGAACCGACGGCTCGTCGGCTTGCCGCTGCCAGCCCGCGAAGGGACCGCCGTCATACTCGAGAATGAGCTTAAAGCGGGGCATCAGTCCGCTGGGTCTTGGGGGGTCGGTTGCCCCAGAATGGTCCCCGGCGGCAGCGGGAAACCGCGTAGGAAGTCGACGGTGTCCATCGGTCCCTTGCCCGGCCGTTGCACGCGGGTCGGCCGCAGTGCGTCGGTCCCGCAGGCGATGGTCAGTTCACTGTCCAGAACGGTGCCGGGCGCGTTTGCCAGGGAGCCGAGCGCCAGGACCCGGGCCGCCATGATCTTGATGCGGGTGCCCTCATGTTCCGTGAAGGCGCCTGGCCAGGGGGTGAAGGCCCGGATCTGCCGTTCCAAATCGACAGCAGGACGGGAGAAGTCCAGAACCCCCTCGTCCCGCTCCAGCTTGGCGGCGTAGGTTACGCCGGTCTCGGGCTGTGCGGTGGCGACCGCCGTCCCGGCTGCGCGTTCTGCCAGGGTCGGCAGCAGCGCCTCGGCCCCCAGTGCGGCCAGCTTGTCGTGCAGGCCCTGGGCGGTTTCATCAGGGGCAATCGGCTGCACGTGGCGCGACAGCATGGCGCCGGTATCCAGGCCCTTATCCATCTGCATGATGGTGATTCCGGTTTCGGAATCGCCCGCCAGGATCGCCCGGTGGATCGGCGCGGCGCCGCGCCAACGGGGCAGCAGGGAGGCGTGCACGGTCATGCAACCCAGACGCGGCGCCTCCAGGATGGCCGGTGGCAGAATCAGCCCGTAGGCGGCGACCACGGCGCAGTCCAGGTTGAGCGCGCGGAACGCCTCCAGTTCGGCCTCACCCTTCAGGCTTCTCGGTGTCCGGACCTCGACCCCGAACGTCTCGGCGGCCACCTGAACCGGGGTGGGTCGCTCCTTCTGGCCGCGACCTGCTGGCCGGGGTGGTTGGGCGTAGACGCAGACCACGTCGTGTCCAGCCGCGACCAGCGCCCGCAGGCTGGGGACGGCGAAGTCCGGGCTGCCCAGGAACGCCAGGCGCAGAGGTGCGGGGGCTTGCGTGCTCACAGCACCGACTTGTCGTCGCGGCTCTTCTTGGCCTTGACCATCTTCCGCAGGATCATGTTGCGTTTGAGAGCCGAGATGTGGTCGACGAACAGAACCCCGTCCAGATGGTCGATCTCATGCTGCACGCAGACCGCCAGCACACCATCCGCGTCGAGAGTTCGCAGTTTTCCATCCCGGTCGATATACTCAACCTTTACGTCCGCAGGGCGCTCGACCTCGGCGAACATATCGGGCAGCGAGAGGCAGCCTTCCTCGAACACCTTGGACGCATCGGACGACCAGACCACCTTGGGATTGGCCATCGCCAGCGGGGCTGGATGCTCGTCGTCTCCCTCCCGGCTGACATCCATCACGATGACCCGGCGGTTGACTCCGACCTGAGGGGCCGCGAGCCCGATACCGGGCGCCTTGTACATCGTCTCCAGCATGTCATCCATCAGCTGGCGCAAGCTATCGTCGACGGCTTCCACCGGCTTGGACGTGGTCTTGAGAATTGGGTCCGGTGCCCAGATGATCGGCAGGAGAGCCATCGCGATTCGGTCCTATATGTGATGGCTTGAGGTAGGCGAAGCGGGCGGGAGGGTCAAGGTTTTCAGGTGCTTCCCGTGGGGGTACGGGCGAATTTCGGCGGGTTCGCGACGCGATGATAGGTTTGGGGCCATGAGCACCATTGAAATTCTTGTCCTGATCCTGGCGGTTTGTCTGATTGCCGCCGTGGCGGCCCTGGTCCTGCGCGGGCGGGGCGGAGACAGCGTTGTCGATGCCCTGGCCGAGAGCGAGCACCGCCAGCAATTGGCGGCGGAACGGCTGGCGGCGATGCAGTCGGAGCTGGCTGGCCGGCTCGGCCAGCTGGCCGAGCAGAATGCGTCCGGACAGGCCCGCATGGCGGAACAGTTTCAGGTGCAGGAGCGGGCGCTGTCCCGGAAGCTGGAGGAGCGGCTGGCGGAGGTGACCAAGCGGGTCGGCGAGACGCTTGAGAAGACCTCGAAGCAATCCGAGACCACGATCGGGGAGTTGAAGACGCGTCTGGCCGTGATCGATGCGGCCCAGAAGAACATAACAGAACTGTCGACCCAGGTGGTCGGTCTACAGGACATTCTGGCCAACAAGCAGACCCGGGGGCAGTTCGGCGAGATCCAATTGAACGATCTGGTGAGTCAGGCCCTGCCACCCAGCGCCTATCAGTTTCAGGCCCAGATCGGCGACAACAAGCGGGTCGATTGTCTGCTGACCCTGCCAAACCCGCCGGGGCCGATCGCGATCGACGCGAAGTTCCCGCTGGAATCCTATCGCGAGTTGCACGACGCATCCGACGATGCCGGACGGGCGGCGGCCCGCAAGAAGTTGGGCGGCGATATTCTCACTCATGTGAAGGACATCGCCGAAAAGTACATCGTGCCCGGCGTGACGGCGGAATCGGCCCTGATGTTCCTGCCGTCCGAAGCGCTCTATGCGGAACTCCACGCCAATCTCGGTCATATCATGCAGGAGGCCTACAAGCGCCGGGTCTGGATTGTCTCGCCGACCACGCTGATGGCGACCCTGAACACGGTCCGGGCGGTGCTCAAGGATGCCCGCATGCGGGAGCAGGCGCATGTGATCCAGCAGGAGGTTGAGGTCTTGCTGAAGGACGTGGACCGGCTGGACGACCGGGTCGCGAAGCTGGACAAGCATTTCGGACAGGCGGTGGAGGATGTGCGCCAGATTCGGATCTCGACCGAAAAGGTGACGAAGCGCGGCGAGCGTATCCGCGAGGTCGAGGTCGGCGACGACTCCCAGGAAGCGGCCGAGGTTGTGGAGAAATCGGCGGCCCCGCTGTTGGGAGCGGCGGAGTAGCCTCTAGGCTAGAGTGCCCGCGACCACCAACCCGCCCTTGACCACGTAGCCGCGCGGCGGCCGATTGACCACCGCCTCGGCGACGGTCTCGGCATCGACCGCGATGAAGTCCGCGGGTGCACCGATCTCAAGCCCCCACATGCCGAGCCCGATGGCCTGGGCCGCCGCTTCCGTCGCGAGGTCGAGGGCGATGGCCAAACCCTCATCGGTTCGGAAACCGCAGCGGTACGCCACCAGCATCGCCCGCTCCAGCATGTCGGCATTGCCGAACGGAGACCAGGCGTCGCGCACATTGTCGGAGCCGGCGCAGACTACCACACCCGCCTCGCGGATGCGGGCAACCGGAAGCATCGGCACCGCACCCGGCACGGCGGTCATGATTGCGACGCCGGCCTCGGCCAGATCGGTGAGCGTCAGATCCAGGGTCTGGTCGTCGACCGTTGAGAGCGCGAAGGCATGACTGACCATCACCCGTCCGCCAAGGCCGCTCGCCAGGGTGCGTGCCGCGATATCCCGCAGCTCCAGCGCCCCTCTGTGACCCGGGTCGTGCAGGTGGATGTCGATGCCGGCCCCGTGTTTTTCCGCCAGCCCGAAGATCGCATCCAGGTGCCCGTCGAGATCTCCGTCGATGCCGATCGGATCGATCCCGCCGACGATTTCCGCACCATCGGACAGGGCGGCGTCCATAAGGTCATGAACCCCGGGTGCGCTGCAGAGTCCGGACTGCGGAAATGCCACCAATTGCACGTCGATGCGTCCCGAAAATGCGTCGCGGGCGTCCATCACCTGGCTCAGATGGTCGAGCTTGCTGTCCGGATCGATGTCCACATGGCAGCGCAGGGCCGTGGTGCCGTGGCTGAGCGCCTGATCGAGCATGACGCGGGCACGGGCCTCGACCGAGAGGTCTAGGTCCGCCCGCCCGTCGCGCTCCGCCGTGATCCGCTCCTTGACGCTCGGCCCCGACCGGTGTGGCCGCCAGGGGAGGCCGAGAAAGGTCTTGTCGAGATGCACATGGCTGTCGACCAGGGCCGGCAGCACCAGCAGATCGCCCAGGTCGCGCGCGTCGGGTGCGGTAACGGAACCTGGAAGGGCCTCGGAAAACCCCGAGAACTGGCCGTTCTCGATCTGGATCGTGACCCGGCGCCCGTCCGGCAGGCGCGCGTTCAAAAAATCGCTCATTCGGTCACAATACCGGATCAGGCGCGCGCGCCAAGATAGCGGGTCGGGGAGGCACCCAATTCCCGGCGAAACATGGCAACGAAAGCGCTGGGGCTGGCATATCCCATGTCGAGGGCGACGGTGGTCACGGGGATTCCGGCGGCGAGCCGTTCGAGGGCTGCGAGCAATCGGCGCCGTCGTCTCCAGGCGCCGAAACTTAAGCCCGTCTCGGCCTCGAAGAGGCGGGCGAGGGTGCGGTCGCTGGCGCCGACATCCCTGCCCCACGCAGTCAGCGAGCGTTCATCCCCAGGGGTTTCGATCAGACCCCGCGCCACTTCGAGGGCGCGCCGATCGCTTGGCAGCGGCAGATCGAGCGGTGCCGGGGCCAAGGTCGACAACTCATCGGCCAGAACCGCGACCAGTCGCGCTTCGGGCCCTTCCTCCGGATAGTCACGGGGCAGCGTGACCACCCGTCCGATCAGACCCCGGACCAGGTCCGGGACCTCCACCACCCGGCAGTCCGGCCCGATGGGCACACCGGAATCCGACCGGAGATAGAGCGTCCGCATGCCGACCGGCGTTGTCGCCCGCACCTCATGCACGACCTCGGCCGGGACCCAGACGGCATGGCCGGGTGGCACCAACCAGGAGCCGGACGCGGTGCGCACCGCCATCAACCCGCGGTCCGCATGGACGAGCTGGGCGCGCATATGCCTGTGAAACCCGGTGCTGTGGCCTTGGGCGTAGTCGACGGCATATCCCACGATCGCCTTCGGCCAGCTTTCGCGATCTCGGACGTCCGGATTGATGCTGTCTGCTGCGATTTGGCTGATTAGAGACATAATATGACATTCTATCGAAAGTACGACGCTTCGCAATCCCTCATGATACTGACATCACACCGGTAGTCCCGTCCTGGAGGATGAAATGCGGCTCAATACGCGGTTCCTGTTTCTGAACATCGGCCACGCCACCGATCATCTGATGATGCTGCTGTTCCCGGCGGTCGTTGTGGTGATGGCCGCGGAGTTCGAGGGCGGGTATTCCGAGATGCTGCCGCTGGCGACCGGTGGGTTCATCGCCTTCGGGGTGTTCTCGCTTCCGGCAGGCTGGCTGGCCGACCGGTGGAGCCGGGAGGGGATGATCGGGCTGTTCTTCCTGGGAATCGGGTCGGCGGCGATCGCGACCAGTTTTGCGAGCACCGATTGGCAGATTGCCCTCGGGCTGTTCGCGATCGGGATGTTCGCGGCGATCTACCATCCGGTGGGCATCGCCATGGTCAGCCAGGGCGGCGGGGCGGTCGGCAAGCGGCTCGGGATCAACGGTGTCTGGGGCAATATGGGCGTCGCCGCCTCGGCCCTGACGGCGGGCGCCTTGGCGGACGCCTTCGGATGGCGCGCGGCGTTCCTGATTCCGGGCTTGCTGGTGATCGGGATCGGCATCGCGTGGCTGATCCATTGCCGGGGCGATGCCGGACAGCGGGCGACGGCGGCCGGGGCGGCGGCGCGTAAGAGCAAGGTGGAGCCGACGGCGGACTTGAAGCGGGTGCTGGTGATCGTGGCGGTGGCGACCGCCTTCGGCGGGTTCATCTTCAATGCGACCACCATAGCGCTTCCGAAAGTGTTCGATGACCGGCTGGCGGATCTTGCCGGGACCGCGACCCAGGCGGGCGCCCTGATCGCGATCGTCTACGCTTTGGCCGCGTTCAGTCAGATCGTGGTCGGATCCCTGATCGACAAGCATCCGCTGAAGTGGATCTTTGTGGGCATCACCTTAGGCGACGTGCTGATTTTCCTGCTGGCGGCGAATGCGACCGGCTCCAGCATGCTGGCGCTGGCGCTTGTCATGATGGTGCTGGTGTTCGGCCAGATCCCGATCACCGACACGCTGGTCGCGCGCCACACGCCGGAGAACTGGCGGGGGCGGGTTTACGCGGTGAAATACGTGCTCTCCTTCGGGGTCGCCTCAACGGCCGCCCCGGCCATTGCCTGGTTGTATGGGGGCGGATTGGCAGGGTGGCCGACACTTGACGGGATCAGCGGGTTTGCTGGCCTGTTCCTGATCTGCTGTGCCTGTGCTGCTGTAGTGTGCGCGGCGGCTGTGCTGTTGCCCCGCCCGCGCCCGGCTCCAGTTGCCGCAATGGCCGGGGAAGACTAGGACTGCCGAGTGGCGTGGCCTGCTGTCCCGCAGCGGACCAAGCTTTCGGTTAAGCCGGTTATCGGAGGATCTTGCCCGGATTCATGATGCCGTTCGGGTCGACCACCGCCTTCAGGGTCCGCATCAGCGCAAGCTTCGACGGTGGCGCGTACTTCTCGAGGGTTTCGCGCTTCTCGGCACCGATGCCGTGTTCGGCGGAGAAACTACCGCCGAAATCACTGACGATGTCGTTCAGCCGGTCCGCCAGACCCTGTTTGCTCTGGGTCCAGACCTGCTGGTCCATCTGGACCGGTTTGCGGACGGTGTAGTGGATATTGCCGTCGCCCATATGGCCCATCGTGTTGAAGGTCACGTCCGCCATCATCTTCGCCATCTCGGCGCGGGAGAAGGTCAGGAATTCCGCCACCCGGCTGACCGGCACCGACACGTCGCAGGTCAGCCCCCAGCCCGCGCGCTTCCCGGCCTCGGCCTGCTCTTCCCGTGGCCGCCAGATCTGACGGCGCTGCTCCTCGGTCTCGGCGATCACGCCGTCGGTCACCAGACCGGCCTCGGACGCGCGCTCGAAGATCACCTCCAGCTTCGCCCGCAGATCGTCGATCGGCGAGGAGGTGGCCAGTTCCAGCAGAATGTACCAGGGCGAGGGCGTGGCCAGCGGATCGACAATCCCCTCGATGTGGTCCAGCGCCAGTTGCAGGGTCTCACGCGGCATGATCTCGAAGGCCCGCACCGCATCGCCGGACAGCTCTCGTGCCATCAGCAGCAGCGTCTGCGCCGCCTCCGGGCTCGGCAGGGCCAGCAGCGCCGTCTCCACCACCCGCGGGGCCGGCATCAGGCGGAAGGCGGCAGCGGTGATGATGCCCAGGGTTCCTTCGGCGCCGATGAACAGGTGCTTAAGGTCGTAGCCGGTGTTGTTCTTCCGCAGGGTGTTCAGCCCCTCGTAGACCGTGCCGTCCGGCATCACCACTTCCAGGCCCAGGACCTGCTCGCGGGTGTTGCCGTACTTGATCGTCTGATTTCCGCCCGCATTGGTCGACAGGGTGCCGCCGACCGTGCAGCTGCCCTCGGAGGCCAGGGAGAGCGGAAACAGCCGCCCGGCATCCAGCGCAGTACCCTGGAGGTTCTGGATGATACAGCCGGCTTCGGCGACCATCGCGAAATTCTCGGAATCCAGACTGCGGACCTTGGTCATCCGGTCGGTCGAGACCACGATGGTGGGACGGGGTTCGGTCGGGATCGAGCCCTCCACCAGGCCGGTGTTGCCGCCCTGCGGGACCACCGCGATGCCGGCCTCGGCGGCGATCCTGACAACGGCGGCGGTCTCGTCGGTGGTGATGGGGCGGGCGACCAGCAGCGCCTTACCGGTGCGGTTGCCGCGCCAGTCCCGGCGGTACTTCAGCGTGTCCGCGTCGCCCTCGATCCATCCCTTGGAGCCGAGCGCCTGCTTGATCCGCGCGACCGCGTCCGCGACCCGATCCGGCCTGTCGATGTTCACCAGCAATCCTCCCGAGTTTCGATTTTTGCGGATGATGCGCGGAGAGGCGTGGACGGGGCAAGGGGGCACTGCGATGGAACTGCGCGTCCCGCTCAAGGCTGCCCGACCAACGGGCGCCGACGGCGTCAGACCAGCGAGCTAATTCTGGATCCCAGCGCAGCCATGTCGCCGTTGTTCACAACATGGTGGTCGGCCAGCACGATCGGCGGGGCCTTGTCCAGATTTCGGATTTCGGCGTCGTCCCTGGCGTTCATCTCATCGCGGGTCAGCGGGCGGGCCGGCCGGTTGGAGAGACGCTCGGCTCGAATGTCCCGGTCGGCATGCACCGCGATGGTGACCAACGGCAGCCCGGCCTGGGTCAGCACCTCGTATTCCGCGAAGCTGTAGAGCCCGTCGATCAGCACGTCCGCGCCCCGGTCAAGCGCGGCGGTGATCTTCGGCAGACTGAGTTTGGCCATCGCGGACATGCCGTGAGTCGCGCGCAACTCCTCGCGGACGGCCCGCTCGTTTGTCTGGTTGACCTCCAACCCGCGCCGTTCGACCTCTTCCAGCACCACGCCGCCGAAATACACCACCGTGAAGGCGTGCTCCTCGGTGATCAGCCGGACAACCTCCGACTTGCCGGTCCCGGCCAAACCGACCACCGCAAGTACACGCCTGTTCACCGGATCAACCCAGCTTGCCGTGACACTGCTTGTATTTCTTGCCGGATCCGCAGGGGCAGGGCGCGTTGCGCGGGATTTTGCCCCAGGTTGCCGGATCGTCCCGGTCCATCACGTCGGCGGCGGTCTGCGCGCCGACCGCATTCACAGCGCCGGCGTGATTGGTCGGCTGATCGTCCTCGACCGTCCCGGTGACCGTGCTGCTGAGCGCGGGATCCTCGCGGGTCAGTTCCACATCCGGTTGGCTCTGGGCGGCCATGCGGGCCTGGATTTCCTCGACGCTTGGCGTCCGGATCTCGAGGTGTGATATCACACTGGTCACGGAGCGCCGCAGGTCGGCCAGCAGAGACTCGAACAGATTGAACGCCTCGCGCTTGTATTCGTTCAGCGGATCCTTCTGGGCATAGGCTCGCAGATTGATGCCTTGGCGCAGGTGGTCGAGCGACAGCAGATGGTCTTTCCACTGCTGGTCCAGAATCTGCAGCAGCAGGCTCTTCTCCGCCATCCGCATGACCTCGGGGCCGTAGCTGGCGGCCTTGGCGGCCAGCTTGCGATTGGACTCGTCTCGGACCCGTTCCAAAATTTGGCGGTCGGCGATGCCTTCCTCGGCCGCCCAGTCCTTGATCGGCAGATCGAGGGCCAGGAACCGGACGCAATCCTGATGCAGGCCGTCAAGATCCCATTGTTCGGGATAGGCGTTCTCCGGCATCCGCTCGCTGACGATGTCCTCGATCACCTCGTGGCGCATGTCCGCCACCGTCTCATGGGCATCGGTCGCCTTCATGATGTCACGGCGCTGTTCGTAGACCACCTTGCGCTGATCGTTCATCACGTCGTCGTATTTCAGAAGCTGCTTGCGGATTTCGAAGTTCCGCGCCTCGACCTTCTGCTGCGCCTTCTCAAGCGCCTTGTTGATCCAGGGGTGGACGATCGCCTCGCCCTCCTGCAGACCCAGGCGCTTCAGCATGCCGTCCATACGCTCGGAGCCGAAGATCCGCATCAGATCGTCTTCCAGCGACAGGAAGAACTTCGAATGTCCCGGATCGCCCTGACGTCCCGATCGGCCGCGCAGCTGGTTGTCGATCCGGCGGCTTTCATGTCGTTCGGTGGCAAGCACGAACAGCCCGCCCGCGGCGAGCGCCTTCTGCTTTTCCTGGGCGATCTCGGAATGGATTCGATCGGTGATCTTCTGCCGCTCGTCCGGATCCTCGACGTCGGTGGTCTCCTGCAGGATTCGCATGTCGACGTTACCGCCGAGCTGAATGTCGGTGCCGCGACCGGCCATGTTGGTGGCGATCGTCACCGCCCCCGGCAGGCCGGCCTTGGCGATGATGCCGGCTTCCTGCTCGTGGAACCGGGCGTTCAGTACCTGATGCGGGATCTTCTTCTTCTTCAGCAGTTCGGAGACCCGCTCGGACTTCTCGATCGACACGGTACCGACCAGCACCGGCTGACCCCGGCCGCGGCATTCCTCGATCTGGGCCACCACCGCGTCGTACTTCTCGCGCGCGCTGCGGTAGACCTCGTCGTCCTCGTCCAGGCGCTTGATCACGACATTGGTCGGGATCTCGACGACTTCGAGCTCATAGATCTCCTGGAACTCGGCGGCTTCCGTCATCGCCGTGCCGGTCATGCCGGCCAACTTCGGATAGAGCCGGAAGTAGTTCTGGAAGGTGATTGAGGCGAGGGTCTGGTTCTCGTTCTGGATCGTGACCCGTTCCTTGGCCTCCAGCGCCTGATGCAGCCCGTCGGAATAGCGGCGTCCGTCCATCGCGCGTCCGGTGAACTCATCGATGATCAGGACCTTGTCGTCTTTGATCATGTAGTCCTTGTCACGGGTGAACATCTTGTGGGCGCGCAGCGCCTGGTTCACATGGTGCACGAGGCTGACATTCTGAATGTCGTACAGCCCACCTTCTTCGAGCACGCCGTGCTCGTTCAGAAGGCGTTCGATGGTTTCGGTGCCCTGGTCGGTCAGAGTGCAGGACCGCTGCTTCTCGTCCAGTTCGAAATCCTCAGGCGCGAGAAACTCGATCAAAGGATCGACCTTGAGATACAGATCAGAGCTGCTGTCGGACGGCCCGGAGATGATTAAGGGTGTCCGGGCTTCGTCCACCAAGATCGAGTCGACCTCGTCGACGATCGCGTAGGAGAAGTCCCGTTGGACCATGTCCTCAAGGCGGAATTTCATATTGTCGCGGAGATAGTCGAAGCCGAATTCGTTGTTGGTGCCGTAGGTCACGTCGCAGGCATAGGCGGCCTGACGATTCCGGTCGGCCAGATCGTGCACGATGCAGCCCACGGTCAGCCCCAGAAACTCATAGACCCGGCCCATCCAGGCGCTGTCGCGGCTGGCGAGGTAGTCGTTGACCGTCACCACGTGCACGCCCTTGCCGGTCAGTGCGTTCAGGTAGACCGGCAGGGTCGCGACCAGGGTCTTGCCCTCGCCGGTCTTCATCTCGGAGATCTTGCCCTCGTGGAGCACCATGCCGCCGATCAGCTGCACATCGAAATGGCGCTGGCCGAGTGTCCGACGGGCAGCCTCACGCACGACCGCGAAGGCCTCCACGAGAAGATCGTCCAAGCTCTCGCCCGCGGCATGACGCTGCTTGAAGATGTCGGTCTTGCCGCGCAGCTCTTCGTCCGAGAGGGCCTGGATTTCAGGCTCAAGCGCGTTGATCGCTTCGACCGGTTTGTGGAAGCGTTTGAGTACACGATCATTTTGCGACCCGAAGAGGGCCTTGGCGATGGCGCCGAACATATGGCTTCCCCGAGACAGGCGGACCTAAAAAGTGGCCGGAAACGAACCCGACAGATAGGGGGTCCCCCTGGTCCTGTCAACGCGAGCCGTGTCGCACGGGCCGATGGAGCCGTCCAGTCAATCCCAGCCCTGGTGCGGCTTTCGTTGCAGTTTCGTGGTTAACAAATCATTATCGTTAAATCAGGTGGGCCGATCAAAGGGGAACGGACAAAAAAGTCCGACCAAGAAGTCGCATGATCTTCCAGAATGGAGGTTTGCATGGTGGACGGGATTCAAAGCACACGTGTAACCGGTTCCGTAGGTGGTCGCGTCGGCTCACCGACAACGGAGCATGAGTTTTTCCGCGTTCGGCGTCGCAATGGCCAAGACCGTGGCGGTCAAGAAACGTCAGGCCGCCAGCGCCCAAGTTTCCAAAGAGCGAACGGAGCGGCTGCCTATGGACAGGTCGCTCGCGCGACGGCCCCAGACGAAGCCCAGGTCGTCCTCTCGCGGTCGGCCGCGATCCTGGTCGACGGCAATCTCGAAAGCGTGATGCGTCGTGCGACCGAAGCGATCCGTGCTTTGGCGGAGTCCCTGCTCGGTGTGTCGAGAACCCGTTCCGACGGCCTGGTCGAGGTCTTCCAGACCGAGGCGTTCGAATGGGTGCGCCAGGCCCTCGCCCGGTATACGGCCTATTCCGACAAGCACGACGATCTCCCGATGGGGCTTTCCTTTGAAGACGTCCGGCTTTCGGTGGATCAGGATTTGGGCCTGTTGGATATCGAGGTCGGCGGGGTTCATTTCAGGAACAAGTTCGAGTTCCGGACGGACGCTGTTGTGTTCGATGTCCGCGGCACGGAGGCGGTTCATCGACCGCGTCCGGGATTCTTTGTCGATACCGGATCACACGGTGCCGACACCGCCGACGACATTATCGTCAAGGTCCGAACCGATCTGCATGAGTTCGGCGGTGGGGCTCGTACCGGCGGGGTCGCCGTCATGATCCGGTCCGATGCGAGCGCCTATTCCCGACGTAACGGCACGGCCTACATGGTGGACATGGATATCCTCGTACCCTTCGATGAAAACTGGACGGGCGAGCGTTAGCCCCGGCAACCGTCAACCGGGACAGGGCGCCTCGGACATCGGCGGGCACTGGTGAGCAGGCGGGCCGACGACTTGTGAGCTTTCGGCTGATCTGCTACCCCTCCGGACGACCTGCGCGGAAGGTATTCCGCGTGTGTTCGGTGCGAACCGATCACGGCCATTTCACCACGACGGAGCTCTCGATGTCCGCTAAACGGTCCTCTTTCTTCCGCAGCTACCGGCTGCTGACGGCGCTGCTTGGAAGCGCCTTGGCATTGACCGTCCTCGCATCGGCCCCGTCGATGGCCCAAACCACCGCCCCTGCGCCGAGCGCGCAGCAAATCGACCCGAACGCCACCGTGGTGGCCAAGGTCGGAGACACGCCGGTTTATCTGGTCGACCTGTTGCAGATGATGGACGAGCTGCCGGCGCAGTATCGTCAGGTGCCCTTCCAGCAGATCTATCCGGCCCTGCTGGAGCGCGCGGTCGATACCAAGTTGTTGGCCGCCGCAGCGCGCAAAAGCGACATCGTCAAGGACGAGGCTGTTCAGCGCCGCATTCAATCGGCCGAGGACCGGGTTCTGTCGCAGGCATGGCTGAACACCTCAATTGCCGCGCAGATCACCGACGATCTGATCGAGGAGCGTTATGCCAGCGTCTCGGCAGAGCAGGCGGGCGGTGAAGAGATGAACGCGCGTCACATCCTTTTGGAGACCGAGGCCGACGCCAAGCAGGTCATCGAAGATCTGCAGGCCGGTGCGGACTTCGCCGAATTGGCCAAGGAGCGGTCGACCGGACCTTCGGCGGTCGAAGGCGGAGATCTCGGCTGGTTTGCAAAGGGCCAGATGGTTCCGGCATTCGAGGCCGCGACCCTTGCTTTGGAGCCGGGAAAGTTTACCGAGGAACCGGTCCAGACCCAGTTCGGCTGGCACGTGATCCTTCTGGAGGACAAGCGCACCGCCGAGGCGCCGCCTTTGGACCAGATGCGGGATCAGATTACCGCGAACCTGACCCGGGAACTGATCGAGCAGAAACTGGCGGAACTGCGGAAGGATGCCGATATTCAGACGTTCAATCTGGACGGTACCGTGCCGAACGCAACTCCGGTCCCGGCGCCGGCTCCCGAGTGATCGGGCCCGGTCGGCCGGGTTCGAATGGGTTCAAACGCGGCTGAGGTCCGCCTGGAGGGTTCTGTGGCTTCGCTTCCCGTCTCGCCTTTGGCGCCTTCAGCCTTCCCCGAACTGCCTGCCCTCCCAGGCTGCCGTTTTGCGGCGGTCGAGGCCAATATCCGTTACAAGGGGCGGACCGATCTCTTGCTCGGGACTTTTGTCGCCGGCACCCAGGTCGCAGGCGTTCTGACCCGCAATCAGATGCCGGGGGCGCCGATCGACTGGTGCCGGGCGCAATTGCCGAAAGGTCTGGCGCGCGGGCTGGTGGTGAATGCCGGCAATGCGAATGTCTTCACCGGTGCCCACGGCCGCACGGCCTGCGAGGAAACCGCCAAGGCCGCAGCAGCCCTGCTCGGCTGTGCACCCGCCGAAATCCTGCTGGCCTCGACCGGTGTGATCGGGGAGCCGCTGGCCTATGAGCGGATCGTCTCCGGTCTTCCCAAGGCGCAGGCCGCGCTTTCCGATGACGCATGGGCGGGCGCGGCTCGGGCGATCATGACCACCGATACCTTCCCGAAGGCGTCCACGCGAACGGCGAAGATCGGCGGTGTGTCCGCAACCATCAACGGGATTGCCAAGGGCTCCGGGATGATCGCGCCGGATATGGCGACCATGCTGGCCTTCGTGGCGACCGATGCGAGGATCCCGGCTGCGGTCCTGCAGTCCCTGCTAAGCCGATCGACCCAGCGCAGCTTCAACGCCATCACCGTGGACAGCGACAGCTCGACCAGCGACACGGTCCTGCTGTTCGCGACGGGCGCGGGACCGGCGCATGTCGAGATCACCCGCGCTGCAGATCCGGCCTTGCGGGATTTCAAGAGCAAGCTTGATGAGGTGTTGCTCGATCTTGCGCTCCAGGTGGTGCGGGACGGGGAAGGTGCGCAGAAGCTGATCAAGATCGATGTGACCGGCGCCGCCAGCGCGCGGGCTGCCGCCGCCATCGGCCGCACCATCGCGGACAGCCCATTGGTGAAAACTGCGATCGCCGGAGAGGATGCGAACTGGGGGCGGATCGTCATGGCGGTTGGCAAATCGGGCCAGAAGGCGGATCGCGACAAGCTGCGGGTCGATATCGGCGGCGTGGCCGTGGCGCGCGATGGCATGCGGGTCGAAGGCTATGACGAGGCGCCGGTGGCGGCCCATATGAAGGGCAAGGAGATCGACATCGCCGTCGATGTGGGGATCGGTCGGGGCAAGGCCACGATCTGGACCTGCGATCTGACCCATGGCTATATCGACATCAACGCCGACTACCGGAGCTGACACGGGTGAAGATCGTTCTGGTGGTGGCCGTGGTGCTGGTCGACTCGGACGGCCGAGTGCTGATCGCCAAGCGTCCGGAAGGCAAGGCGATGGCCGGGCTCTGGGAGTTTCCCGGCGGCAAGGTCGATCCGGGAGAGACCCCGGAAGCCGCCCTGATCCGGGAGCTCAAGGAGGAGCTCGGCGTGGACACGGCGGAATCCTGTCTCGCGCCACTGACCTTTGCCAGCCATGCCTACGATGATTTCCACCTGCTGATGCCACTTTATGTCTGTCGGCGCTGGAAAGGTATCGTGACCCCCCAGGAAGGCCAGGAGGTCACGTGGGTGCGGCCGATGCGGCTCAGCGACTATCCGATGCCGCCGGCCGACAAGCCCTTGATCGCGATGATCCGGGACATCATCGGCTGAGGGGATGCGGGCCGCTTCAGGCCCGTCCCAGGAAGCCGGCGATGCGCCTGCGGGTCGACCGCCGGGCGTCCCGGTTGCTGTGCGAGAGCTCGCCGCTCGGACGGTCGTGTCTGGCACCGACCGGGCCGTTCGAGTCGAGTGGCAGGAATTGGGCACCGCGCAGAAGCCAAAAGATCTGGTCACCAGTCATTTTAGTTCTCCTCAGGTTGAAGAGCGGCTGTTCGGCGCGCTCTGATGTGTAAGAACCTGATGTTTTTCGGCACATCTCTCAAACGATGCTTTCTCATCGAATATGTGAGATAATCTATCCTATGAAACGCGATCTCCCCTCCCTGAACGCCCTGCGCGCCTTCGAAGCTGCGGCCCGGCTCGGCAGTTTCAGCAAGGCGGCGGATGAGTTGTCCGTGACCCATGCAGCGATCAGTCACCAGATTCGCGGGCTTGAGGACTGGTTCGATCAATCTCTGTTCCATAGGGAGCATCGGCTCGTGCGCTTGACTGAGGCCGGTGGCGAGTTGCTGCCGGTGATGACAGATGCGCTCGACCGGATCGCCGAGCGGGTCGAGCGGCTGCGCGACCCGGACCGACGAACGGTTCTGACCATCTCCTCCGCCCCGTCGATCGCCTATCGATGGATCGTGCCGCGCCTGATGCGGTTCAGCACGGAGCATCGCGGGATCGATGTCCGCCTGCAGCATTCCATGCAGGTGATCGACAATCTCTCCCGCTCACGTGTGGATGTCGCGATCCGGCATGGGCGCGGGGGATGGGCGGGGATCGACGAGACCCGACTGTTACCGGGCTACGGACAGCCGATTGCCTCGCCGGGCCTGCTGGCGACCCACGGATACGCCGACCGGGATCTGCCGCTGACCGCCCGGCAGATCGCCGGCCTGCCCCTCCAGCATGAGGACACCCGGCAGTTCTGGGCTGGATGGTTCGCGGAGGGCGGCGTGCATGACGCGGATACCGATCAGGGGGCCGTGTTCGACGGGTCCGGCTCGATCATAGAGATGGCGCTGTCCGGTCAGGCTTGTGTGATCGGGCGGATCGCCCTGGCGGAAAACGAGATCAAGTCTGGGGCCCTCAAGCTGCTGTCGCACCGAAAGTTGAGTCCGGACACTGCCTACTGGTTCCTGTCGGATGTGGCTCGGAGGGACGAGCCGGCGATCGGGGCGCTGCGCGAATTTCTGGTGGCGGAAGCGGAGGCGGTCGATCTGCCGGATATCAGCCCGGATCCGTGAACCGGTCCATGAAGGCTTCGAACTCGATCAGGTCTTCGGGTTTCGGCTCGACCCCGGAGAATCCCCGCAGATACTCCGTGGCATAGGCCCGCCGCGCCGCCACGGGTTCGGTGACCTCTAGCGCGTAGTAGCCGATCTGGGTGAAATACAGGATTCGCGCGCGGATGAACGCATCGGTCTCGGCGAACCCATGGCGGCGAAACATGCCGGCGATCGCATCGACACGTGCCGTGTCCGCGGTATCAATCTCGGCCCGCACCGCGTCCGACCGGCGGGCCCATTCCCGGATCGCGAAATCCAACCTCGGATCGAACAGCTCCGGATCGAACCAGCACTCGGCAATCGCCAGGATGTTGCGGTTGATGCTGGGTGAGGGCCGGGCGGCGCGGGCCAGGATGGCGGCTGTGTTCTTCTCGCGCCATTGGCTGAGCATCTGATCCAGAAGATCGGCCCGGCTCTTGAAATACCAATAGAAACTGGACCGCGAGACCCCTAGCGTGGCGGCCAGAGTCAACACTTTCACCGCCGGCATCCCCTCCTGGACTGCAACCTCCTGCGCTGCCCGGAGCCAGTCGTCTTGGCTGACCTTGGTATGAGGATATGGGCTGGCTTGAGTGGATATGTTGGAGGCCATGGGGGATCCAAAAAAACATCACGTGCGGCAAAGTATGGACATAAGTGTCTAGACTTCGTCAAATATCTCTCCTAGCGTTCTCCGAGTGAGACCGGTCGAAGGAGAGCGCCCATGAAATCGCACTATCGCGCGGTGGTGATCGGCGGCGGGGTGGTCGGGGCGAGCGTGCTCTATCACCTGGCCAAGTTCGGTTGGACGGATGTGGCCCTGATCGAGCGGTCGGAGCTGACCGCCGGCTCGACCTGGCATGCGGCGGCGGGGTTTCATTCCCTCAACGCCGATCCCAATATCGCGGCTCTGCAGGACTACACCATCGACCTCTACCCGATCATCCAGGAAGAGAGCGGCCAGGACGTCGGCGTCCACATGCCGGGCGGGGTCAACATCGCCAGCGCGCCCGAGCGCTGGGAATGGCTGCAATCGGCCTGGGCGATCTTCCAGACCATGGGCATGGAGGCGGTTCGCCTGGTCACCCCCGACGAGATCCGGGAACTGAATCCGATCGCCGATATGACCGGCGTTCTGGGCGGTCTGTATGAGGAGAAGGAAGGCCACCTTGATCCCTACGGAGCCACCCATGCCTACGCGGGAGCTGCTAAGAAACGGGGCGCCGAGGTGATCCTGCGTAACCGGGTGCTGGAGCTGAACAGCCGACCGGATGGCAGCTGGGATGTGGTGACCGAACAGGGCACCATCGTGGCGGAGCATGTGGTGAACGCGGGTGGGCTCTGGGCCAAGCAGGTCGGCTTGATGGCAGGCGTCGATTTGCCGGTCACACCGATGGAGCACCACTATCTGATCACCGAAGAGATCCCCGAGCTTGCCGCCCTTGATCGCGAGATCGCGATGATCGTGGATCTGGAGGGCTTCACCTACAGCCGGCAAGAGCGCAACGGCCTGCTCCTCGGCGTGTATGAAAGGAGCACCAAGCACTGGAACATGGAGGGGGCACCCTGGGATTACGGCATGGACCTGATCCCGGAGGACATCGACCGGATCTCGCCGGAGCTGTCGGTGGGGTTTGAGCGGTTTCCCTGCCTCGCCGATGTCGGTATCCGGCGCTGGGTCAACGGCGCCTTCACCTTCTCTCCGGACGGCAACCCGTTGGTCGGGCC
>JANSYC010000092.1 GCA_024742605.1 Alphaproteobacteria bacterium
ATCTTCGTCGGTGTGCTCGGCGCCTCCAACTATACCTACGCCGAGGCGAGCTGGACCCAGGGGCTGGCGGACTGGATCGGCGCCCATGTCCGGATGTTCCGGGACTTCGGCGGGGTGCCGCACCTGGTGGTGCCCGACAATCTGAAGGCGGGGGTGCACAAGGCCTCGTTCTACGACCCCGAGCTGAACCGCAGCTATGGCATGATGGCGGCGCACTACGGGGTCGGCATCCTGCCGACGCGGCCGCGCCGCCCGCGCGACAAGGCCAAAGTCGAGGCCGGCGTGCGGCTGGCGCAGAGCTATATCCTCTGCCGGCTGCGCCATCGGACCTTCTTCTCGCTGGCCGAGGCGAACGCGGCGATCGCCGAGGTCCTCGAGCAGCTCAACGGCCACGTCATGCGCCGGCTCGGCGTGTCCCGGCGGGATCTACTGGAGACCGTCGAGCGGCCAGCGCTCGCCGCCCTGCCGGACACCGACTACGAGTTCGCCGAGTGGCGGCTGGCCCGAGTGTCCCCGGACTATCACGTCGAGGTCACCGGTTACTTCTACTCCGTCCCGCACGGCCTGATCCGCGAGCAGGTCGACATCCGCGCCACCGCCCGCACGGTGGAGGTGTTCCATCGCGGCCGGCGGGTCGCCGTCCATCAGCGCCGCTACGGCGGTCGCCGGCACGGCACCGATCCCGACCACATGCCGAGCGCGCACCGGCGCTACGCCGAGTGGACGCCGGAGCGGTTCCGGCGCTGGGCGCGCGCGATCGGCCCCAACACCGAGGGCCTGGTCCTGGCGATCCTCGCCAACCGGCCGCATCCCGAGCAGGGCTTCCGCACCTGCCTCGGCGTGCTGCGGTTGTTCAAGGACTTCGGGCCGCGGCATGCCGAGGCGATAGCGGCTGAGGCCGTCGCCCGCGGCGCGTTCACCTACAAGAGCATCGCCGCCCTCATCGCCGCCCGGCGCGATCGCCAGCCGCCGGCTCCCGACACCGTGGTGATCGACCATCCCAATCTGCGTGGCCCCGGCTACTTCCACTGACGGAGATCCCGAACATGCTGACCCACCCCACCCTCGATCTGCTCCACGAACTCGGCCTGCACGGCATGGCCAAGGCCATGAAGGACCTCGACGCCCAGCCCGAGGTCACGCACCTCGAGCATGCCGAATGGCTCGCCCTGCTGCTCGAGCAAGAGGCCACCCTGCGGCGTCAGAAGCGCTTCGAGAGCCGGGCGCGGGCCGCCAGGCTGCGGCACGACGCCAGCGTCGAGGACGTCGACTACCGTGCTGCACGCGGCCTCGATCGCGGCCTGTTCCTCAGGCTCGCCTCCTGCGAATGGATCCGCGCCCGTCATAATCTGCTCCTCACCGGGCCCTGTGGTGCCGGAAAGAGCTGGCTTGCCTGTGCCCTCGGCCACAAGGCCTGCCGGGAGGACCTCGCCGTCGCCTATCACCGCATGCCGCGGCTGTTCGCCGCCCTCGCCACTGCCAGGGCTGACGGCCGCTACGCCCGCATGCTGCGCTCGCTCGCCCGGCTCGACCTGCTGATCCTCGACGACTGGGGGCCGGAGCCGCTCGACGCCGAGCAGCGCCGCGACCTCCTGGAGATCGTCGAGGACCGCTACGAGGCCCGCTCGGTCATCGTCACCAGCCAACTGCCGGTCGACCGCTGGTACGAGGTCATCGGCAATCCCACCATCGCCGACGCCATCCTCGACCGCCTGGTCCACAACGCCCACCGCATCGAGCTCAGGGGTGACAGCCTGCGAAAGAAGCGGCCCCCGGAGGTCGCCGCGGCCGCCGCGACTTGACCGTCCGACACCGCCCGAACATCATCCCCCACGACCCGGAGGAGCGTGCCTCAGGTGGCCGGCATCAAATCGGAACGCCGGCCGGCATCGGATCGGAATAGGTGGCCGCCTTCAAATCGGAATAGGTGGCCGGCATCGTCGGAATCCGCAGCCACGTCGCCACGCTGACCTTCAACCGGCCGGAAAAGCGCAACGCGCTGGGCGACATCGTTACCCCGGCGCTGCGCGAGATGCTGCTGTTGCTGGAGGCGGACCCGGAGGTTCGCGTCGTCGTGCTGACCGGCGCGGGCAAGGCGTTCTGTGTCGGCGGCGACGTCAAGGGGATGGGCAGTGGTGCGCCGGACGACCGCTCGCTGGACGACAAGATCCGTGCCCTGCAGCATCGCCAGCAGACCCTGACGCTGCGCCTTTTCGAGATGCCCAAGCCGACAATTGCCGCGCTGCCGGGAGCGGCCGCGGGCGCGGGCATGTCGATCGCGCTGGCCTGCGATTTGCGCGTCGGCGCCGCCAGCGCGTTCTTCGCGCCGGGGTTCGGGGCAATCGGGCTTTCCGGGGACTACGGCGGCTCGTGGCATCTCACCCAGATCGTCGGGCCGGCCAAGGCCAAGGAGATCTATTTCACCGGCCGGCGCGTCCACGCCGAAGAGGCTCTGGCGCTGGGCCTGCTGAACGAAGTCGTCCCCGACGAGGACCTTCAGGCGAGAACCGCCGAACTGGCAGCCCAGATTGCAGGCGGCCCGCCGCTGGCCATCCGTTACATGAAGCAGAACATCAACCGGGCCATGCAGGCCGACTTCAAGACTTGTCTCAACTGGGAGGCCGACCGACTGGTGCGCGTCGCTCAGACCGACGACCACAAGGAAGCGGTGCGCGCCTTCATCGAGAAGCGCCCGCCGGAGTTCCGAGGAAAGTAACGCCGCCGCGTCATATGCGCGGTGTCAGGTAAACCTCGCGGATACATCTCCGAACCCGGAAGAGGTCACATCGACGCGCGTGCGCCCGTCCATCGGGATCGGCGGACCCCAGGCGCCGGTCAGGATCGTGTCGCCTGCCTCCAGCCGCTTGCCGAGCCCGGCAAGCCGTTCGGCCAGCCAGCCGACCGCGGTCAGCATCCCGCCGGGCCATTCCAGCCCGTCCCAGGCGTCCACCGTCTCGCCGTCATAGATCAGTTTCAGGTCCGTGGTGCGCGGCGCCTTGATGTCACTCACCGGCGCACCGCGCACGACACCGGCCAGAATGGCGTTGTTGGCGATCAGTTCCGCCCCGCGCGGTTCTTCGCCCCTGAGGGTGAAGTTGTGGATCTCGATCACCGGATAAACCGCCTCGATCACCTCGACCAGTTCTTCCGCCGTCGTCCGGGCCGGATCGACCGGGGCGGCCAGCGAAATCGCGAACTCGGCTTCCATGGATGGGTTGGAATAGCGCGCCTTTTGCAAATCCGCGCCTGTCTCGTGCAACTCGCTCGACCAGATCCGGCCCCAGGCCGGGTGGGTCAGGCCCATCATCTTCTGGTTGCCCTTGCAGACGCAGCCGATCTTGTAGCCGACGACCCGCTCGCCGCGCGCCTCTCGCAGGTCGGCGACGGCGGTTTGCAGTCGCCAGGCCTCGGGGGGCGTCAGGCGCAGCCCCTCGGCAAAGACTGTGCCCGGGGTGGCGTTGTCATAATCCGCCAGCATCCGGTCTGCCAGCGTCGTGAGTGTCGTGTCGTCCAGTGCCATCATATCCATCCCTACAGCGTGCTCTTGCCCCAGAGGCTCAGCTCGACCGCCTGGAACTCGACATCGGTCGTGAAACTTTCGTCGATCATGAAGTCGGCGGTCTTGGCGTCCGAGCGCAGGACCTTGCCTTCCGGACCGCGCGGCAGGTCGTCGGTGGGGCCGTATCGTTCCTCCAGCCGCGCGACCTCGGCCTTGTCCAGCTTGCGCACCCGGCAGGGCACGCCCTTGAGATGCGGGATACCCTGTTCCAGGTCGATCAGGTCCGGGTCGTCGTCCGGTGTCATCTGTGCGTCGGAAAAGTCCCACATCCCCGACAGCACCCCCGCACCCTGGCGCGACTCCGGTTTCCACCAGCCGTGCGGGACCCGCACAAGGCCCTTGGGCATGGATGTGCGGACATAGACCCGGCCCTTCATGGCGCCGGTCGGGTTGGCGGCCTCGGCCCAGTCCCCATCCGCCAGGCCCAGGGCCTTGGCATCCTCCGGCGCCAGGAACAGCGTCGGGTCCTGTGCGCGCACACGCAACTCGCGGATGTGGCGGTGGCCGGTGCGGTAGTACTCGTCGTCCGGCAAGCCGATGAAGCACATCAGCGGGTACTCGTCCGATGTCGCCGCGCCCTCGCGGTAATACGGCAGCGGTTCGAAGCCGAGATTGGCCAGCACCGTGCTTTCCAGCTCCACCTTGCCGGTCGGCGTGGCGAAGCCGGTCCGGAGGTATTTCCTGTCCTCGCGCTTGTCGCGCGGCACGCGGCCATCGGCGACGACATCGTCCCAGGTCTTGCCGGACGCGGCCAGGCGCCAATCGTGGACCTCGCGCGTGTCGGCCCACGGAAAGTGTTCCTCCATCCCCATCCGGCGCGCCAGTTCCAGCCAGAAATACCCGACATCGCGGCATTCGCCGGGCGGTTCCATCGCCTGGTCCGAGACGCCGGCCATCATCTGCGCGCGCTCCAGCCAGGTGTCGCCGGGCAGGACGTAATCGGAGATCTGCGCCGTGGGCGTCATCATGTGCTCGAATGCGACGATCAGGTCCTGCTTCATCAGCGCCTCGTGGATACGGTGCGTGTTCGCGAAGGACATCAGCGTGTTGTTGGCCAGCGCGATGAAGGCCTTGACCGGGTACGGATCGCCCTCGGCCATCGCCCGGAAGACGTTCTTGGGGTTGGCCATGTAGCAGCCGCCGACCAGGTTGGCGTATTCGTGCCCCCAGACCCGTTTCGTGGCTTCGCCCAGCGGTTCCATGCCGCGATAGGTGAAGACGGGGTGCTGGTCCGCGCCTAGTTGCTTGGCCTTCTGTTCGGGCGTCAGCAGGTCGTGGCGCTCGACTTCGGTGTCGGACAGCACCTGACTGTCGAACCCTATGAAAAGCTCGCCGCCCTTCTTGTCGACATTGCCGCACAGCGCGCGCAGATAGCACTGCATGCGGATCGCCGAGGTCGACGAGACCTGCTGGTCGGTGATCGGGCTCCACGGGATCGTGGCCGCATCGGCGGCGGCGTACATCCTGGCCGCGGCGCGGATCTGCTCGGGATCGCAGCCGGTGATCGCCGCCACCCGGTCCACCGGGTACTCGCGGATGCGCGTCGCAAAGGCCTCGAACCCGTGGCACCAGTCCCGCACGAAGTCGTGGTCGTAAAGCCCTTCCTCCAGGATCACGTTCATCCAGCCCAGCATCATCGCGGCATCGGTGCCGGCGCGCAGCGGCAGCCAGATGTCGGACGCCTCGGCGTTTTCCGACCGGCGCGGGTCCAGCGTGATCAGCCTGGCACCGCGGGCCTGGGCGGTGCGGATCGATTTGTATTCCAGCGTCCAGGAGTGCCGCCTCGGGTCGTGGCCGAACAGAACGATGCAGTCCGAGTTGATCACGTCCGCCCGTGGATACCAGCCATAAACCATACGGTTCACGGCCGCCGTGTTGCCCATGCAATAGGCCACCCCGCCGATCCAGTTCGGAGAGCCCAACACATTCATGAACCGCCGCGTCAGCCCGTTGTCAGTGCCGGTGTTGGCGTTCGAGCCGGCAACCGCCAGTGCCTCTGGCCCATAGCGGTCGACCACGACCCGCAGCTTCCCGGCAATCTCGTCCATCGCCTGATCCCAGGTGATGCGCTGCCAGTCGTTGCCGCCGCGCTCGCCGACCCGTTTCAGCGGATACAACAGACGGTCGGGGTGGGCGAAGGCCTTGGGCGCATAGGCCCCCTTCATGCAGATCACGTCCTTGAAGAACGGATGATCGCGCGTCGTGACCTTGACCACCCGCCCGTCCTGCACCTTGGCCGCGACCGGGCAGAACCCGTCGCAGGACGTGCAGACGACGTTCTTTGTCACCGTGTTGGCAGGGCGCTCGGCGGGGGAATGATCATTCAAGGGAACCTCCTGGCCGGATCGCATCCAGCCGGTTGACATCTGCCGGATACTAACTTCAAATTCGAAAGTCAGTCAAACGGGATCGACGGGGGGAGGCGCACCATGAAACTCTACGATTTCGGCCCGGCGGCGAATGCCCAGCGGGTCCGCGTCTATCTGGCCGAGACCGGGATCGACGTTCCGATCCAGGAACTGAATGTCCGCGAGGACCACCAGTTCGCCGAGCCCTACACCTCGATGAACCCGTTCCACTGCGTTCCGTTCCTGGAACTGGACGACGGCGCCGTGATCGCCGAGTCGATCACGATCTGCCGGTATCTGGACGAGACCCGTGCCGATGCCCCGCTGTTCGGGACCACGCCCGAGGAACGGGCCGAGGTCGACATGTGGCTGCGCCGGGCCGAACTGGACGGGTTCATCCCGCTCTTGCACGCCGTCCGCAACCATGTGCCGATGTTCGCCGGCCGCGTCGTGCCGGGCACCCGCACCGATCTGCCGCAACTGCCCAAAATGGTTCGGCGCGGCAAGGAAATGGCGGCGATCTTCTTCGACCGGATGGAGCGGCACATGCAGGGCCGCGACTGGGTCGCGCTGGACCGGCTCACCATCGCCGATATCAGTGGTTACTTCACGTACCGGATGACCCGGCCGCTGGAGATGGATACGGCCGCCTGGCCGAACATCGAGCGATGGTTCGGCGCGATCGCCGCGCGCCCGGCCTTCCAACTGTGACCTGGCGCCAAAGGGGACGACCATGAAGCCTGTCTGCCTGATCACCGGGGTGGGCCCCGAGCACGGCACCGGCGCCGAAATCGCCCGGCGGTTCAGCACCGACTACCGGGTCGCCCTGCTGGCCCGCAATGCCGAGAATATCGAGGATCTGGCGGCCAGGTACGACGGCCGCGCCTATCCCTGCGATGTCGGCGATCTGGACGCGTTGACCGATACCATGGACCGGATCAAGGCCGAGATGGGCGCGCCGAAAATCGTCATCCACAACGCACCCCGGGCCACGCGCGGCCCGCTGCTGGAACAGGACCCGGCGGAACTGGAACAGAACTTTCGCGTCAACACGACGGCGCTGCTTTACATGGCGCAGCACACCATTCCGGGGATGCTGGACATGGGCGGTGGTGCGATCCTGGTCACCGGCAACACCTCGGCCACACGGGGCAAGGCGCACTGGGGGTTCTTTGCCTCGACCAAGGCGGCGCAGCGCATCCTGTCGGAGTCCATCGCACGTGAATTCGGGCCCCAGGGCATCCATGTCGCCTATTTCGTCATCGACGCGGCGATCAACACGCCGCGCACCCGACCGATACTGGCCCCCGAAGCGCCGGACGAGTTCTTTGCCGAACCCCATGCGATCGCCGAAGAGATGTTTCGTGTCGCGCATCAGCACCGGTCGGCCTGGTCGTTCCTGGTGGAACTCAGACCGTTCGGCGAGGTCTGGTAGCGGAACGCGGGGCGCTCGGGCATGGCGAACGACGGATTAGAGCTTTGGGGCGCCGGCACCGCGCGGACCCATCGCACGCTCTGGATGGCGCACGAGCTGGGGCTGACGTTCCGACACTTTCCGATCGGCCCCCGGACCGGCGAGACGAAGGAACCGGCCTTCCTGGCCCTGAACCCGCGGCACAAGGTTCCGGTCCTGCGCCACAGCGATCTGGTCCTGACCGAGAGCGCGGCGATCATGATCTACATGACGGAACGCCTGGCCACGCCGGACCATGTTTTCTGCGCCGGCGATCCGGTGGCCCGGGCGCGGCACCTGGAATGGTGCTTCTTCATCATGTCCGAGTTGGATGCCAACGGGCTCTACACCATGCGCCGGCATGGTCCACTGAAGGAGATCTATGGTGACGCTCCCGTCGCGGTCAGAGGCGGGCGGGAGTACTTTCTCCATCAACTCGAACAGATGGACGAGGCGATCCGCGGCGCCGACCCGTCCCTGATGGGTGCGCGGATCAGCCCGGCCGACATCCTGTTCGCATCGTGCCTGGACTGGGCGCTGCGCTATGACATCCCCTTGCCGGCGAACCTGATCGACTATCGCGACAGGATGGCCGTGCGTCCGGCCTATCAGGCCGCCAAGGAGCAGAACGATGCATGATTCCGAAGGACCGCTGGCCGGTATCAGGGTGCTGGACCTGACCGTGATCATGGCGGGCCCCATCGCCACGATGATGCTGGCCGACCAGGGCGCCGATGTCATCAAGATCGAGCCGCCGCAGGGCGACCTGCTGCGCAAGCTGGGCCACAAGCATCAGGGCATGTCGGGCTCGTTCCTGTCCTGCAACCGCTCGAAACGCTCGCTCTGCGTCGACATCAAGACCGCGGCCGGGCTCGAGGTGGTAAAGAAGCTGGCGACCACGGCCGACGTGCTGGTCCAGAACTTCCGCCCCGGCGCCATCGAACGCATGGGACTGGGCGAGGACGTGGTCCGCGCAATCCGGCCCGACATCATCTATGTCTCGATGAGCGGCTTTGGCGAGAGCGGGCCCTATGCCCACCAGCGGGTATATGACCCGGTCATTCAGGCAATATCCGGCCTGGCCGACATCCAGCGCGACCGCGAGACGGGACAGCCCCGCATGGTGCGCACGGTGATCCCCGACAAGACGACCGCGTTGACGGCGTCACAGACGATATCCGCCGCGCTGTTCGCCCGTGAACGCAGCGGCAAGGGGCAGCACATCAAGCTGTCGATGTTCGACACGATGGTCGCCTATCTCTGGCCCGAGGCCAGTTCGAGCCTGTCCTTCGTCGGCAACGAGCGTGACCCGACGGTCGGGCAACTGGGCCTCGACCTCGTATTTGCGACCCGCGACGGCCACATCACCGCGGGCGCCGTGTCCGATGCCGAATGGCAGGGCATGTGCCGGGCCTTCGGGCGCGAGGATCTCCTGGAGGACCCGCGTTTCGCCAGCGCAGCTGCCCGGTCGGAAAACGTGATCGCCCGGCGTCAGGTGATGAGCGACGAGATCGCCAAATGGGACCGGGACCAGATCCTGGCCCGCCTCGATGCCGAGGGCGTTCCCAACGCGCCGGTGCTGGCCCGGACAGAGGTGATCGAGAACGCCCAGGCGGCCCACAACGCAACGATCGAGACCTTCGACGACCCGGAACTCGGCCCGATCCGCCAGCCCCGCCCGGCGGCCCGGTTCAGCGGGACGCCGTCGGGCATCCGCGGCGCGGCCCCGGATCTTGGCGCCCACAATACCGACATTCTGACCGATCTGGGCTATTCGCTCACCGACATCCATGACCTGGAGACCCGGGACGTTCTCTGGTCCCGGCGCCAGGCCGCCCGACATGATTGACCATCCGTGACCAAGTCCCTGAATGAACACGCCGGAGACGCACATGGCCCAGACCCTTACCTTCCGCAAGCTGACGGCACGGCCCGTGCTGCTCAAGCTCCAGCGCCCGGTCACGGCGCGGATCGCGACGATACCCGACTGGCCGCTGATCCTGATCGACATCGAGACGGAAGAGGGCGTCCCGGGGCGCGCCTATCTGGAACCCTATGTGCCGAAGGCAATGAAGTACCTGGTCCCGGCCCTGCATGACATGAGCGACATGCTGGCGGGCCAGCCACTGGCGCCCGCAGAGATCTACGACAAGACCCGGAAGTCCCTGCATTTCGTTGGATATGCGGGCCTCTCGATGATCGCCGCATCCGGTGTCGATATGGCCGTCTGGGACGCGCTGGCGCGGGCGGCGAACATGCCGCTCTGCACGCTGCTGGGCGGAACGCCTGGTTCGGTAAAGGCCTACAACTCTAACGGTCTGTGGCTAAAGTCGCCAGCGGAGGTGGCCGCCGAGGCGGTCGAGTTGAAGGCCGAGGGCCAGGGAACAGGCTTCAAGGGCCTGAAACTGCGCATGGGCCGCGATGATCCAGCGGTCGATATCGAAACTGCCGAAGCTGTCTGGGACGCCGTCGGCCGCGACACCGCATTGATGGTCGATTTCAACCAGGGCCTCGATATGGCCGAAGCCATGCACCGCACACGCCAAATCGACGACCTGGGACTGGAATGGATCGAAGAGCCAGTCGTATATGACAATTTCGACGGCTACGCCCAGTTGCGGCATGACCTGAAGACACCGCTGATGATCGGCGAGAACTTCTATGGCCCGCGCGAGATGCACCAGGCGCTGCAGGCCGGAGCCTGCGACCTGGTCATGCCCGATTTCATGCGCATCGGCGGGGTCAGCGGCTGGATGCGCGCCGCTGGCGTCGCCGGCGCCTGGGGCATTCCGATGTCGACGCATCTCTACCCAGAGGTCGGGGCCCACGTCATGCGAGTGACCGAGACGGCCCATTGGCTGGAATGGCAGAGCTGGGCCGACCCGATCCTGCAGGAGCCCTACGCGCTCTCGGACGGCGATCTGATCGTCCCGGACAAACCCGGGCTGGGCCTTGATTGGGACGAGGACGTCGTGGCGGCCAATCTGGTCGAATGACGAGCCTCTGCCTGCAGATCGCCGGTCGCGGGCCTCGCCGTCGTCGCTCCGACGAGGCGGTGCGCAACCGCCCCCGGACCATTTATTCTCCGCGGGCGCGCCAGGGCTCGACGGGGCCCAGAGCGTACCGCAAGCGGGGCGTTCACGGGGCCGGAGCCTGTCACCGGCCATCCGTCAGCGCCGAACCCGAGCAGAAAATCTGAAAACCAGGAGGATGGAGATGAAGCGAAACGGGAGCTGCCTCTGCGGTCGTGTCACATTCGAAGCCGAAGCGATGCCATCGATGCAGGCCTGTCACTGTTCAATGTGCCGGAGATGGACCGGTGGACCGTTCATGTCGGTTCCATGCAAAGGGGCCATATTCGACGGTCCGGTCGGCCGTTATGCTTCGTCTGATGGGTGCGAGCGCGGCTTCTGCACCAATTGCGGGTCAAGCCTGTTCTTTCACCCGGCCGGCACCGAGATACATGCGATCCCGATTGGCCTGTTCGCCGACCAGTCCGGCCTGCCGTTCCGTGCCGAGATCTACATCGACGACAAACCGGATTACTATGAATTCTCGAACGAGACCAAAAAGATGACGGGCGCCGAATTCGAGAACCGGTTTCGTGGAAGCTGACTGGCATGCTGGCCGGCTGAGCCTGTTCCGATTGCTCCACGGGTATCGCAAAGTACGCCGCCGCCTATCCCCAATCGTCGGGAATTCGAGATCCGATCTGCAAGCCGTCCGACCGTTAGCTTACCGAGCATGGCGTCGCATTTCTTTCGATCTGGAAGCATGGCCTTGGTCTGGTCCGCGATCAGCTGTCCCTCTTTCTCAGCCAGTGCAGCATACAGGTGCAGTGTGAATGGATTAACGCCGGCCGCGAGCTCCGCCGCGTTTAACAGCACGATCAGGGTCGTAAGCCTTTAGATGCGGGCGATGTCGCCGGAGAGCCTGCCCGGATTGGCGCCGAGTTTCATTCTCTGCACGCCCGAGCCTGCTCCCGCATCACCGCATAGTCGCTTAGCATCTCGACGACCGCCGATCCACCCGGCAGCAGTGCAAGCTCCTCGGCCGCCCGAGCCTGAAACTACGCGGAGTACTCCACGACCGGCGGACAGACCGCGACCGGCGTCGTCTCAGAACCGCCCGTCGCGCAACCGCTCAGCCAACTCGTCGCGAGTACGAGGACGGCGAGCCGCCGCGTCCAGCATCCGGCGTTGGACGTCATTGGTAGCCTCCATGGCTTCGATGCGCGCGGCCATCCGACCGGCGCGCTCGCCGGAGCGGCGCAGGGCCAGCAGAAACAGAAGGATGGCGAGGGCGACCGCGCCCCATCGGGCGAGGCGCAGGGCCCAAGGCGTCGTGCTGGCCCAAGCGAGAAACGTGCCGATCATCGACGCCCCCGCTTCCAGTCGTCGATGCGGGCGTAGATCGTCACAGCAACGCCCGCGAGCGCCACGGCGATGAACACCCAGCGCAGCGTGTCGAGATAGGGCACGAGCGGCAAGACAGCGGACTGGGTCTCGGCGAGGACGTTCTGCGCCACCTCGACGCCTGCGGCTCCAATCGTCGCCACACCAGCGGCACCGCCGCCCTTCATCGTGCGGCTCTGTGCCAGCACCTCCCGCACAGCCGGCGTCTCCGCGGCGAACGCAGTCGCCCGCTCCGGGAAGCGGTCGCCCCACTGCCGCGCCGGCTCGAGATCGATGTGCATGAATCCCGATCGGGGATAGAAGCCGAAGCCGAGAAAACCGACGGCACGCGCCGCAGCTTCGAAGGCGATAGGGTCGTGGTTCGTCATGGCGATGTCGAAGGCCGTGCCATCTATGTGCTTCGATTTCGGAGCGCCGCCCACGGCACGATTGTGCTCGGCGCTGCGATAGGCCGAACGGACGATGAGCGGCTTAGCCAGCCGATCGCGGAGCGCCTGCAGCCTGTCCAGCGCCTCCTCGTTGATCCGCAAGGAGCCGCTGCCCCGGCAGGCAATCTCGGCGGGAGAGAAATTCTTCCAGCGCCAGGCGCCCTCGGGCACGTCGCGCCAGTGGTCGAAGTAGCTCGTCGTCATGGGTGGTCTCCAGGCACAAAAAACCCGCCGAACGGCGGGTTGGTGGGTTGAGGTTCGGAAGCGCCGGTCAGGGACCGTCGCCAAACAGCTTCAGCTTGATGGCAAAGCCGGCCATCAGGGCGAGCAGGATGCCGGTGGTGATCAGCCGTACGACGGTCTGCACGGCCGTGCGCTTCGCGAGCCGCATGCATCCGAGCAGCGAACGCAGATCGCGAATGTCGTCGGCCGCGTCGTCACTGCCGAGCCCGACATCATCGAGAGCCTTGCGCGCGCCGGTCTCGGCCGCCCGCTCCAGCAATTGCTCGAACTCGGCTTCGGGCATGACGATGCGACCGCCGTCGCGGACGGGACGGTTCATGACGGTCTCCTCATTGGGCGGTCG
The DNA here is from genome assembly GCA_024742605.1 of Alphaproteobacteria bacterium. Taxonomy (GTDB): domain Bacteria; phylum Pseudomonadota; class Alphaproteobacteria; order Thalassobaculales; family Thalassobaculaceae; genus JANSYC01. The sequence goes on from JANSYC010000092.1 coordinate 12,790, forward strand.
CGCCAGCGGTCGGATCAAACAGGTCGGGCAAGATCTCGGCCCCGATCCGGCAGGTGTATCCCGCAGGCTTCAATTCATGACTGACCCGGGTAATGCGCCACCGGACGGGGATCAGTGGTCGCCAACCCGACAGAACGAGGGAGGCTTCAGCCTGGATGTCGGGGCGCCCGGGCAGGTCGATCGACAACTCGGCGTTGGACCGGGCGGCCGTGTTGGCGTGAGTGGCGATCGACGCCCTGGCATCGGCCTCGCTGTCGTGCAGGCGGCGGATGTCTTCGTAGGGCGGCAATCCATGCTCGATCTTGCGGGACTCGCCGGCGGCAATATCCCACCACCAGGCGCGCACGCCGCCGCGTTTGTCGCCGGCAGCGCCCGCCTCGCGGCGGGCGGCATAGGTGTAGGACCAGCGCGTGACCTCGGCCGGCGTCATCGTCACTGCCGGCAGCAGCGCGCCCGACACCGTGGCTGCGGTACCGCGCCGGACGACCGCCAGGACCGGCCCGAGCGGCCGGGCGACGGCGTCGTACCGGTTCGAGATGCGCGCCAGGAAAGCGATGTCGCTTTCGGTCGTCTGATCCAGATGGGGCAGTGGGATCGCATCGAGAGACGCCTCGACCCGTGCTTCCAGCCCGTGGTCCGCAGCGATGGTGCGGGTGAGATCGCCGAGGGTCTGGCGGTGCCAGGAACGGGAACGGGCCGCACGGATATCCTGGCCCAGAGCGGCGGCGGTCGCCTTCACTTCGAGGGCGGCCGGCGGACCGCTGTAGGTGATCTCGTCGACCCGTTAGCGGCCCA
>JANSYC010000143.1 GCA_024742605.1 Alphaproteobacteria bacterium
CCCAGGCATCGCCATTGTCGCCCGGAACCACCTTGTAGGGGACCAGGTCGTTGAATTTCTTGGAGATGGCGTCATCCGCGCGGCGGCCGATCAGGCGCTTGATCGCGAACAGGGTCTTTTCCGGATTGGTCACGGCCTGGCGCTTGGCGGCCTGGCCGACCAGACGCTCGTCACCGTCGGCGAACGCGATCATCGACGGCGTCGTGCGCGCACCTTCGGCGTTCTCGATGATTTTGGGGGTGCCGCCGTCCATAACGGCGACGCAGGAATTGGTTGTCCCGAGATCGATACCGATCACTTTAGCCATGCGAAAGTCCTCCTAGCTGGCAGATGAAACCGGCCCCGTCAGGCACCCGTCTCATCCCCGTGGTCAATTGTCTGGCTCGTATATAGGGGCGACAGGCAGGGACGCAAGCCGGGCGCGGCCCTAAAACCCGCCTTTTTCGGGCGGAATTGACCTGGATCATGCCGGTCGGCCCGAAGGCCTCATCGCCCTTGCACGGGTCGGCGCCGCCCGTCAGGCTCGCCCGATGATCGTCTCCGCAAGCTACAAGACCGACATTCCCGCCTTCTACGGCCGGTGGTTTCGCACCCGTCTCGAGGCCGGCTTCGCGGACGTGATGAATCCGTGGGGCGGCGCTCCGTTTCGGGTGGATTTGCGGCGCGCGGCGGTCGACGGCTTCGTGTTCTGGACCCGGAACGCGGCGCCGTTCCTGGACCAGCTGGACCGGCTTTCGGCGGTCCGATGGCCGTTCGTCGTCCAGGTCACCGTCACCGGCTATCCCCGCGCGCTGGAACGCTCCGTGGTCCCGACCGAGGCGGCCATCGCCCAGATCCGGGCCTTATCCCGGCGGTTCGGGCGGCGGGCGGTCGTCTGGCGCTACGACCCGATCCTGATCACCGCTCTGACCGACGCCGATTTTCACCGGGAAACCTTCGCGAAGCTGAGCCGTGCACTGGCGGGCCATGTGGACGAGGTCACCCTGTCCTTCACCACCATCTACCGGAAAACCGGCGCCAATCTGGAGCGGCTGCGGCGGGAGCAGGGCATCGGCTGGCGCGATCCGGAGGCGGAGGAAAAACGGGCGCTGCTCTCGGAGCTGGCAACGATCGCGCTGGAAGCCGGCATCACCCCGACCCTGTGCGCCCAGCCCGACCTGCTGTCCGCGCCGCTGCGCCCGGCCGCCTGCATCGACGCACGCCGGCTGTCGGACGTGGCAGGGTCTGAGATCACGGCCCTTACCAAAGGCAACCGACCGGGCTGTCTGTGCGCGCACTCCCGCGATCTCGGCGCCTATGACAGCTGCCCCCACGGCTGCGTCTACTGCTATGCGGTCGGCCGCCAGGACACCGCCAAGCGCAGGCACCGGGCGCATGACCCGGACGGCGCGTTCCTGATGGCGCGGAACCCGGCGTAGGCGCCCGTTACGCCGTCGTATCGATCGGCTTGTGGGCCTCGGGCGCTCCGCCCTTGGCGACGCCGACCATGGCGGCCCGCAGCAGCCGGTCCCGCAGCACGTAGCCCGGGGCGAGAACCTGGACCACGGTGCCCGCCGGCTTGCCGGTATCCGGGACCTCGAACATCGCCTCGTGGAAATTGGGATCGAACTTCTGGCCCATCGGGTCGACGCGCTGGATGTGGTTCTTCTCGAAGGCCGAGACCACTTCCTTCTCGATCATCTCGACGCCGATCACCAGATTCTTGGTCACCTCGTCCAGCCCCTCCTTGTCCGGCGCCGCCTGCAGCGCGCGGGTCAGATTGTCGAGCGCGCTCATCAGATCCTTGGCCAGGCTGCCCGGCGCGTATTTCTTGATCTGCTCGGTCTCGCGCTGGGTCCGGCGGCGCACGTTCTCGGCTTCGGCGAGGGCCCGCAGTGCCTGGTCCTTGGTCTCGGCAAGCTGCTGTTCCAGCTCGGCGATCCGCAGGTCGCGGGGATCGCCGTCACCGGTCGGAACCGTGCCGTCCATCGAGATATGCTCGTCGCCCGGCAGAGCTTCGTCGGCCTGGATCTGCATATCCTGTTCCGCCGCGTCTTGGGGAGACATCATCTCCGGATCACTGGAAGCCTTGGGACGTTCGTTCGACATTTGATGACCTCTATGTAGGCAAAACCTGTTGGCGCCTATTTAGGCGGTCCCGGGGCGAAAGAAAACCCGTGGCCACGATTTGCGGCCGATTAGCCCAGCAGCCGGCCGATCACCTTGGCGGTGTAGTCCACCATGGGAATGATCCGGGCATAGTTCATCCGGGTCGGCCCGATCACCCCGATCGCACCCACGACGGAGCGCTTGTTGTCGTGATAGGGGGCGATGATCATCGAACAGCCGGTATGCCGGAACAGCTCGTGCTCGGCGCCGATGAAGATCTGCACCCCGTCGCCGTCGCCGGTCGCGTCCAGCAGGCGCAGGGTGCTCTCCTTCTCCTCCAGAAGGTGGAACAGGGACCGGATCCGCTCCAGATCCTCGAGCGCGTTGACGTCTTCCAGCAGCGACGCCTGGCCTTTCACGATCAGGGTCGAGGCATAGGTGCCGCCGCCCCAGGTCGCCAGCCCGGCCTGCACCACCTTGCTGGTCAGCTCGTCCAGCTCGGCCTTGCGGTCGCCGATCTCCATCTCGACCCGCTCCCGCGCCTCCTCCAGGGACGCGCCCTGGAAGCGCGCGTTCAGGAAATTGGTGGCCTGCTGCAGGGACGAGGCGGGAAGCCCCGGCGGCAGCTCGATCAGGCGGTTCTCGACGATTCCCACATCGTTGACCAGCACCACCAGCGCCCGGTTATCGCCCAGGCCGACGAATTCGATGTGCCGGATCGTCGCCTCGGCCTTCGGGGAGACCACCAGCCCGGCATATTTCGACAGCCCGGCCAGGGCCGAGCTGGCCTCGCTCAGCATCTCCGAGATGCCGCGGCCGGAGGCGGCGCATTGCCCCTCGATATTGCTCCGCTCGCCCTCGCTCAGCTCGCCGCCGACCTGCATCAGCCCGTCGACGAACATCCGCAACCCGGTATCGGTCGGCAGACGCCCCGCCGAGGCGTGGGGCGAGAACAGCAGGCCCGCATCGGTCAGATCCGCCATCACGTTGCGGATCGAGGCCGGGGACAGCACCGAGCCGAGCCGGCGCGACAGGGTGCGGGAGCCGACCGGCTCGCCGGTCTCCACATAGGACTCCACCAGGTGCCGGAAGATCTCGCGCGAGCGCGCATTCAATTCGGGCTGCCCGACGGAATTGGAGTCTGAACCATTCGATTTTGCTGCCATGCGGCTGAATCTAGGAAGCCGGAGGGGGCCGGTCAATCTCCCGCCGGAATCTAAACCCGCTCTGGACGTGGGAGCGGGCGGCGCGTAGCGTCCGCCGCAATCGGATCGGACAGAGATCAGACACATAAACACCGCAACACATGGATGACCGGATGACCGAAAAGACCTTCAAGAGCCGCCCTTCGGGCCGCACGCCCGACACCCTGCGCAGTGTCAGCCTGGAGCCGGGATTCGCCAAACACGCCGAGGGCTCCTGCCTGGTGCGGTTCGGCGACACCCATGTGCTCTGTGCCGCGACGATCGAAGAGCGGGTCCCGGGCTGGCTGAAGGGCGGCGGCAAGGGCTGGGTCACCGCCGAATACGGCATGCTGCCCCGCTCGACCCATACCCGGACCGACCGGGAAGCGGCGCGCGGTAAGCAGTCCGGGCGGACCCAGGAGATTCAGCGGCTGATCGGCCGGTCCCTGCGGTCGGTGGTCGACATGGCCGCCCTCGGCGAGCGGCAGATCCGGATCGATTGCGACGTGCTCCAGGCCGATGGCGGCACCCGGACGGCGGCGATCACCGGGTCCTGGGTGGCCCTGCATCAGGCGCTGGCGGTGCTGAAGAAATTCGGCGCGCTGAAATCCGATCCGCTCAAGGACAAGGTGGCGGCGATCTCCTGCGGGATCTATCGCGGCCAGCCGGTGCTGGATCTGGACTATGCCGAGGATTCCGATTGCGACACCGACGCGAATTTCGTGCTGACCGGCAGCGGCGGTCTGGTGGAAATCCAGGCCACCGCCGAGAACGAGGCCTTTCCGCGCACGCAGCTGATCGAACTTCTGGATCTGGCCGATATCGGGACCAAGGAGCTGTTCCAGCTTCAGGAGGAGGCGATCTCCGCATGACCGAGCCCCGCAAACTGACCGAACGCAAGATCGTCCTGGCCACCCACAATCCGGGCAAGGTGGTGGAGATCGGCGAACTGCTGGCCCCGCTTGGACTGGAGGTGATGTCCGCCGAGGAGCTGGGCCTGCCGGAGCCGGAGGAGACCGGCACCACCTTCACCGCGAATGCCGAACTCAAGGCGCTGGCGGCAGCGAAGGCCTCGGGCCTGCCGGCTCTGGCCGATGACAGCGGGTTCAGCGTGGCGGCCCTGGACGGCGATCCCGGGGTCTATTCGGCGCGCTGGGCCGGGCCGTCGAAGGATTTCCGGCTGGCGATGGAGCTGGTGAAGGACGGCGCACGGGCGACCGGCTCCGACGACGACGCCGCCTGGTTCACCTGCGCGCTCACCCTGGCCTGGCCGGACGGCCATTGCGAGACCGTCCTGGGCGAAGTGCACGGGACCTGGGTCTGGCCGCCGCGGGGCGAGCACGGCTTCGGCTACGACCCGATGTTCATCCCCGAAGGCGCGGACAAGACCTTCGGCGAGGCCGACAGCGACTGGAAGCACTCGGTCAGCCATCGGGCGCTGGCCTATGCCAAGCTCGTGACCCGCTGTCTGAGTGATGGCAGCTGAGATCGAGCCCGCCGGCCCCACCGGCCCTGCGGACGAACCGCTGGGACTCTACGTCCACTGGCCGTTCTGCGCCTCGAAATGCCCCTATTGCGACTTCAACAGCCATGTCACCGAGCATGTGGACCACGCCCGCTGGCAGGCGGCCCTGGTCGCCGAGCTGGAGACCCTGGCGGCGCGGGTCGGCCCCCGTCCCCTGTCCTCGATCTTCTTCGGCGGCGGCACCCCGTCCCTGATGGATCCGGAGACCGTGGCCGCGGTGATCGCCCGTGCACAGTCTTTGTTACGTTTCAGCAATGATGTCGAGATTTCCCTGGAAGCCAACCCGACCTCGGTCGAATCCGGCAAGCTCGCGCGGTTCCAAGACGCCGGAATCAATAGAATTTCCCTGGGCATTCAGGCGCTGAACGACAGCGACCTGAAGTTCCTCGGACGCACCCATACGGCGGCAGAGGCGATCGCGGCAATCGAGATCGCGCGGTCTTGTTTCGATAACGTATCGTTTGACCTGATCACCGCCCGACCGGACCAGGATCTGGAGGCCTGGCTGGCGGAACTGACGCGCGCGGTGGCCCTCGGCACCGATCATCTGTCGATCTACCATCTGACGATCGAGCCCACGACCCCCTTCCACGCCCTGCACGCCCGCGGCGCCTTCACCCTGCCGGACGACGACACAGCCGCCACCCTCTATGAGGCGACCCGCGACACCCTGGCGGCGATGGGGCTGGCAACCTACGAGGTGTCCAACCATGCCCGGCCCGG
>JANSYC010000126.1 GCA_024742605.1 Alphaproteobacteria bacterium
CTGAAGCTGCACCAGTGCGGCTTGCCGAAGAAGATGGCGCTGGAGCTGTTCAAGCCGTTCATCTACTCGAAGCTTGAGCTGTACGGCATGGCGTCCACCATCAAGGCCGCCAAGCGGATGGTCGAGAAGGAGCGTCCCGAAGTCTGGGATATCCTGGAAGAGGTGATCCGCGAGCATCCGGTCATGTTGAACCGGGCGCCGACCCTGCACCGTCTCGGCATCCAGGCGTTAGAGCCGAAGCTGGTCGAAGGCAAGGCGATCCAGCTGCACCCGCTGGTCTGTACCGCGTTCAACGCCGACTTCGACGGCGACCAGATGGCGGTCCACGTGCCGCTCTCCCTGGAGGCCCAGCTCGAAGCCCGGGTTCTGATGATGTCGACCAACAACATCCTCAGCCCGGCCAACGGCAAGCCGATCATCGTGCCGTCGCAGGACATCATTCTCGGCCTCTACTACATGACCATGATCCGCGACAACATGCCCGGCGAGGGCATGGTGTTCGCCGATCCGGCCGAGGTCGATCACGCGCTGAACTCGGGTGCGGTCAACCTGCACACCAAGATCAAGGCGCGGGTCGACACCTATGACGAGAACCTGGAGAAGGTCACCATCCGGGTGGACACCACACCGGGCCGTCTGCTGCTGGCCAAGCTGCTGCCGGACAATTCGAAGATCAATTTCGACATGGCCAACCGGCTGATGACGAAGAAGGAAGTGTCCAACCTGATCGATCTGGTCTATCGCCATTGCGGTCAGAAGGACACGGTGATCTTCGCCGACCGCCTGATGGGTCTCGGCTTCGGCCATGCCTGTCGCGCCGGAATTTCGTTCGGCAAGGACGACATGGTCATTCCGGACACCAAGCAGGCGCTGGTTGACGACGCCCATGAGCAGGTCAAGGAGTTCGAGCAGCAGTATCTCGATGGCCTGATCACCCAGGGCGAGAAGTACAACAAGGTGATCGACGTCTGGTCGCGCTGCACCGACAAGGTCGCCGAGGAGATGATGGGGCGGATCGCCGTCGACAAGCCGGGCGAGGAGATCAACTCGGTCTGGATGATGGCCCATTCCGGTGCCCGTGGCTCGGCCGCCCAGATCAAGCAGCTGGCCGGTATGCGGGGCCTGATGGCGAAGCCGTCGGGCGAGATCATCGAGACCCCGATCATCTCGAACTTCAAGGAAGGCCTGACAGTGCTCGAGTACTTCAACTCGACACACGGTGCCCGTAAGGGCTTGGCCGACACCGCCTTGAAGACCGCGAATTCGGGCTACCTGACCCGTCGTCTGGTGGACGTGGCGCAGGATTGCATCATCACCGAAGTGGATTGCGGCACCGAGCGCGGTTTGAGCGTGCGGGCGGTGGTTGACGGCGGCGAGGTGATCGAGCCCCTGGGCGATCGGATCCTCGGCCGGACCGGGACGCATGACATTCTCGATCCGCTCTCCGGCGAGGTCGTGGTCAAGGCCGGTGTCATCATCGACGAGCCGGCGGTCGAGCGGGTCGAGCGGGCCGGAATCGATCAGGTGCAGATCCGCTCGGTCCTGACCTGCGAGACCAAGGTCGGCGTCTGCGGCCGCTGTTACGGCCGGGATCTGGCGCGCGGCACCGAGGTCAACATCGGCGAGGCGGTCGGCGTGATCGCCGCCCAGTCGATCGGCGAGCCGGGCACCCAGCTGACCATGCGGACCTTCCACATCGGTGGCGCCGCCCAGCGTGGTGCCGAGCAGTCCAGCATCGAGGCGTCGCTCGACGGCACGGTCCGGATCAACAACCGGAACGTGGTGAAGAACTCCGACGGCATCAACATCGTGATGAGCCGGAACACCGAAGTCATGGTGTTCGACGATCAGGGCCGCGAGCGCGCCCGCCACCGGATCCCGTACGGCTCCAAGCTGCACGTGGACGAGGATCAGCGGGTCACCTTGGGTGAGCGGATGGCCGACTGGGATCCGTACACCATTCCGATCCTGACCGAGAAGGAAGGCATCGCGCATTACGTCGATCTGGTCGACGGCGTCTCGATGCGTGAGGTCACCGATGAGGCGACCGGTATCGCCTCCCGCGTGGTGGTGGACTGGAAGCAGGTCACCCGCGGTAACGACCTGAAGCCGCGCATCACCCTGCGGGACGAGGCCGGAGAGGTCATCGCGCTCTCCAACCAGTTGGAAGCCCGGTACTTCATGTCGGTGGACGCGATCCTCTCGGTCGAGAACGGCGCGAAGGTACAGGCCGGAGACGTGCTGGCGCGTATCCCGCGCGAGTCCTCCAAGACCCGCGACATCACCGGTGGTCTGCCGCGGGTGGCCGAGCTGTTCGAGGCCCGGCGTCCCAAGGACTTCGCGATCATCAGCGAGGGCGAGGGTCGGGTCGAGTTCGGCCGCGACTACAAGACCAAGCGTCGGATCATGGTGGTGCCGAACGAGGAAGGTGCCGAGCCGGTCGAATATCTGATCCCGAAGGGCAAGCACTTGGCCGTCCACGAGGGCGATTATGTCCAGAAGGGCGACCTGCTGCTCGACGGCAGCCCGGTGCCCCATGACATCCTGAACATTCTCGGTGTCGAGGCGTTGGCCAACTACCTGACCAACGAGATCCAGGAGGTCTACCGGCTGCAGGGCGTGAAGATCAACGACAAGCATATCGAGGTGATCGTCCGCCAGATGCTGCAGAAGGTCGAGGTGATGGACGCCGGCGACACCACCCTGCTGGTCGGCGAGACGCTGGACCGCGACGAGTTCAACGAGGCGAACGAAAAAGCGCTCGCCGAGGACGGCCGTCCGGCCCACGCCAAGCCGGTGCTCCAGGGCATCACCAAGGCGTCGCTGCAGACCAAGTCGTTCATCTCGGCGGCGTCGTTCCAGGAGACCACGCGGGTCCTGACCGAGGCGTCCGTTTCGGGCAAGATCGACGGTCTGGAAGGGCTCAAGGAGAACGTCATCGTGGGACGTCTGATCCCCGCCGGTACCGGCAGTGTGGTCAAGCGTCTGCGTCGGGTCGCGTCGGATCGGGACAAGGCGCTCGCGCCGGTGGTCCCGGAGGCGCCCGAGGCCGAGCTGCCGATGATCACCGCCGACTCGGAGGTCTCTGCCGCCGAGTGACAAACAACCGGCCGGCGGGCCCCCTGGGGGGCCGCTGTCCGGAGCGGAACCGGGCCGGGCGCGTGACGTCCGGCCCTTTTCTGTGGAGCTCCCATCCGTTGACATCTGAAAAACGGCGGAAATCCGGGCTTTTTTAGGCGCAATAACCGCTTGACCCGATGGGAGCGGATCAATAGTATCCGCGCACCTTGGAAGGGGTGGTTCGAACCCAGAGATTGGGGGGGCACCCTCTCCGGCCGAGGGAACGGGCGCGGCACCTCGGTACCGTTGCCGCATCCGATCGAGGCTGGCTCCAGGATACTGCCAGGGTCAAGGTCGCCGGGTCAGAGACCAGGGGCGGCCACATCCATGGCTCCCGTACGCGGGGGCTGATTTGTTTGGTGAGTGCATCTGCCGGACGGGCTTCGGCGGCTGTACTCTTTACTCGTGAATGAGAGGATCGACCGGAAATGCCGACGATCAACCAGCTTGTCCGTCATGGCCGCAAAGTCCCGGTCGAGCGGAATAAGGTTCCGGCCCTGCAGGCCTGCCCGCAAAAGCGTGGCGTTTGCACCCGCGTGTACACCACCACCCCGAAGAAGCCGAACTCGGCGCTTCGTAAGGTGGCCCGGATCCGTTTGACCAACGGGTTCGAAGTGATCAGCTACATTCCCGGTGAGGGCCACAACCTGCAGGAACACTCTGTGGTTATGATCCGCGGCGGCCGTGTGAAGGATTTGCCGGGTGTGCGTTACCACATCATCCGCGGCACGCTGGATACCCAGGGTGTGAAGGACCGTCGTCAGCGCCGTTCGAAATACGGCGCCAAGCGGCCGAAGTAAGGAGAATACGAGATGTCGCGTCGCCATCGCGCGGAAAAGCGAGAAGTTCTGCCCGACGCCAAATTCGGCGATCAGGTGGTCTCTAAATTCATGAGCTGCCTGATGTATGACGGCAAGCGCTCAACGGCTGAAGGCATCGTTTACGGTGCGTTCGACCGGATCGAGCAGCGCACCGGTCAGGAGCCCGTGAAGACGTTTCACGAAGCCCTCACCAACGTGAAGCCGCAGGTCGAGGTGCGCTCCCGCCGTGTCGGTGGTGCGACCTATCAGGTTCCGGTCGAGGTTCGCACCGAGCGGGCCCAGGCTCTGGCCATTCGCTGGATGATCGACGCGGCCCGCAAGCGGTCCGAGAAGACCATGGTCGAGCGTCTGTCCGGTGAGCTGGTCGACGCGGCCAACAGCCGTGGCACCGCCGTCAAGAAGCGGGAAGACACCCACCGCATGGCGGACGCCAACAAGGCGTTCTCGCACTACCGCTGGTAATCACGGCGGGCGCGGCGGTTGTCGGTGCGGACACCGGGTCCGGGCCGACATGCTGAAATATTCGATGGTTGGGGCCGGGCGGCTCGCGCAGGTTCAAGCACAGGGCTTGGACCGTTTCGCGCGGGGCGCGCCGGCCTGAACCGGATCATCGGGGCGCAAGTCCCGGGATCAGTTGGACCCGAGGGTCGGATGACCGAGCCGACGGTTTCAGAATGAGACACTCTCATGCTCCCTCAGCGGAGCTCAACTTCAAGCGATTAGGACGCGCTCGTCATGGCCAGAACACATCCGATCGATATGTACCGCAACATCGGCATCATGGCTCACATCGATGCCGGCAAGACGACGACGACGGAGCGGATCCTGTTCTACACCGGCCGGTCGTACAAGATCGGTGAAGTGCACGACGGTGCGGCCACCATGGATTGGATGGAGCAGGAGCAGGAGCGTGGCATCACCATCACCTCCGCTGCGACCACCTGTCATTGGCGCGACTACCGTATCAACATCATCGACACCCCGGGTCATGTGGACTTCACCATTGAGGTGGAGCGGTCCCTGCGCGTGCTCGACGTCGCGGTCGCCGTGTTCGACTCGGTTGCCGGTGTCGAGCCGCAATCCGAGACCGTGTGGCGCCAGGCCGATAAGTACCAGGTTCCGCGGATGTGCTTCGTCAATAAGATGGACCGCACCGGCGCGGACTTCTATCGCTGCGTCGACATGATGGTGGACCGTCTGGGCGCCACGCCGCTGGTCATCCAGCTGCCGATCGGCTCGGAATCCGAGTTTGAGGGCGTTGTCGACCTGGTGAACATGCGGTCGATCGTCTGGCTGGACGAGGAGCTGGGCGCGAAGTTCGAGTATGGCGAGATCCCGGCCGACCTGAAGGAGAAGGCGGACGAGTATCGCCAGGCTCTGGTCGAGCTGGCCCTGGACCATGACGATACCGCCATGGAAGCCTATCTTGAAGGCGAGGAGCCCAGTGTCGAGACGCTGATGGCGTGCATCCGCAAGGGCACCCTGTCCGCCGCGTTCGTTCCGGTTCTCTGCGGTACGGCGTTCAAGAACAAGGGCGTCCAGCCGCTGCTGGACGCGGTCGTCGACTTCCTGCCGTCCCCGAAGGACGTGGACAACGTCCGCGGTCTGGCGATGGACGGCGAGACCCAGGTGGTCCGCAAGACCTCGGACGAGGAGCCGTTCTCGGCTCTGGCGTTCAAGATCATGAACGATCCGTTCGTCGGCACCCTGACCTTCGCCCGCGTCTACTCCGGCGTTCTCGAGACCGGCAGCAGCGTGATGAACACGGTCAAGGACACCCGCGAGCGCGTCGGCCGTATGCTGCTGATGCACGCAAACAGCCGGGAAGACGTCAAGGAAGCGCGGGCCGGTGACATCATCGCCATCGCGGGTCTGAAGAACACCACGACCGGTGACACCCTGTGCGACCCGCTGAAGCCGGTGATCCTGGAGCGGATGGAATTCCCGGATCCCGTCATCGAGGTCGCGGTCGAGCCGAAGTCGAAGGCCGATCAGGAAAAGATGGGCGTCGCCCTCAACCGCCTGGCGGCCGAGGATCCCTCGTTCCGGGTGTCGAGCGACAACGAGAGCGGCCAGACCGTGATCAAGGGCATGGGCGAGCTGCACCTGGAGATCCTGGTGGATCGCATGCGCCGCGAGTTCAAGGTGGAGGCCAATGTCGGTGCGCCGCAGGTGGCTTATCGCGAGACCATCAGCCGGGAAGCCGAAGTCGACTACACCCACAAGAAGCAGACCGGTGGTTCCGGCCAGTTCGCCCGCATCAAGCTGCGGTTCGAGCCGGGCGAGCGCGGCTCGGGCTTCGTGTTCGAGAACACCATCGTCGGCGGCTCGGTGCCTCGGGAATACATCCCGGGTGTCGAGAAGGGCCTGAACTCGGCCAAGGATACCGGCACGATCGTCGGGTTCCCGGTCATCGACTTTAAGGTCTGCCTGACCGACGGTGCCTACCACGACGTTGACTCCAGCGTGATGGCGTTTGAAATCGCGTCGCGCGCGGCGTTCAAGGAAGGCATGGCGAAAGCCTCGCCGGTCCTGCTGGAGCCGGTGATGGCAGTCGAGGTGGTGACCCCGGAAGAGTACATGGGCGACATCATCGGCGATCTGAACAGCCGTCGCGGCCAGGTCAACGGTATGGACCAGCGCGGCAACGCCCGTGTGGTCGAGGCCTCGGTGCCGCTGGCGAACATGTTCGGCTACGTCAACACCCTGCGCTCGATGAGCCAAGGCCGGGCGCAGTACACCATGCAGTTCGATCACTACGAGCCGGTGCCGCAGGCAGTGGCCGACGAGGTCAAGTCGAAGATGGCCTGATAGGGCTCTCGCGCGGGGCGCTACGGTGCCCCGCATTTCACCTTTTTTATCATATGTGTCTGACGTAGGACGTCACACCCTACCGAACGGAGCGGACCGGGATGGCCAAGGCAAAATTCGAGCGTAACAAGCCGCACTGCAACATTGGGACGATTGGTCATGTTGACCATGGCAAGACGTCTCTGACAGCTGCGATCACGAAGACCCTCGCAGAGACGGGCGGTGCGACGTTCATGGCGTA
>JANSYC010000066.1 GCA_024742605.1 Alphaproteobacteria bacterium
CAGACGGTCGACCTCATCTGCCTCGCCGTGCCGCAGCAGGACGTGATCGACGAACACGCAGGTCAGCTGGTCCCCGATCGCCTCGTGCAGCAGGACCGCCGCGACCGAACTGTCGACGCCGCCGGAAAGCCCGCAGATCACCCGGCCTGTGCCGACCTGCTCGCGAATCCGCGCGATCGCCTCGTCCTTGAATGCGGCCATGCTCCAGTCGCCCTTCAGGCCGGCGACATTGTGGGTGAAGTTCCGCAGCAGCTCGGTGCCGCGCGGGGTATGGACCACTTCGGGATGGAATTGTACGCCGTAGATCTTTCGCTCGTCGTTCGCGATCACGGCGAAGGGCGCCCCCGGGCTGGTCGCGACCACCTTGAAGCCCGGCGGGGCGGAGACAATCCGGTCGCCATGGCTCATCCAGACCGGTTCGACCGCGCCGGGCGCCAGGAACCCGTCCAGCAGTCCGCAGCCGTCTTTCACCGTGATGTCGGCGCGCCCGAATTCCTGATGGTCGGAGCCGACAACCTCGCCGCCCAACTGGTGGCAGATCAGCATCTCGCCGTAGCAGATCCCCAGAATCGGTAGCCCCAGTTCGAACACCAGTTCCGGGGCCCGCGGGGCCTGCTCGCCATAGACCGAGGCCGGGCCGCCGGACAGGATGATCGCGGAGGGACGGAAGGCGCGGATCCGATCCTCGCCCACGTTGAACGGCAGGATCTCGCAATAGACGCCGCTCTCCCGAACCCGACGGGCGATCAACTGGGTGACCTGACTTCCGAAATCCAGGATCAGAACCCGTTCGTGATCGACATCACCGGTGGGAGCCAGGGGGCTGTCTGGTGCTGGTCCGCTCATAGCCGGGAAACTCCGCCTGTCATGAAAGCCGGAGGATTATCCGAGTCCCCGCGGCGGAGCAAGCGAAGACGCGGTTCGGGCCGGTGCCGATTCAGCCGTGGACCGTCTCCAGAGCCTGCGCCAGCGCCTCGATCTCCGGCCAGACATAGGCCACCTGGTCAGCGGGCGACCCTGCGACAACCGACGGGATTTCCTCGCCGGAGGTGCCACCCAGCTCCTCGTAGAACCGGCGGGCATGGTGATTTCCGACCAGTGTAATCGCACCCAATGCGTCAAATCCCGCCAGGACGAGATGTTTCGTCACGTCCAGCAGCAGCGCCCGTCCAAGGCCCATCCCCTGGAAGTCCGGCTCCATGTAGAGCGCGTAAATCTCCGCCAGATCCTCGAATCCTTCGGCATTCCGTCCATCGCCGACCGCCTGCTCCAGACCCGCGCGCGTCGGTCCACCATGGCAGAACCCGATCAGACGTCCGTCCCATTCCGCAACCGAGAGCCGCTCGGACGGTCCCTCGGCACCGATCATACGCGCCCAGCGGACTCCGGCCCGGGTCTCGTCCAGATCCAGAAGCGTGCCGTCCGGCAGAATCCCGACATAGGCATCCCGCCAGGTCTCGACCTGAACCCGTGCCAGCCCGGAGGCGTCCGCCGGTACCGCTGCTCTGATCTCGACCTTGAACTCAGCCATGGAAACCTCGCGCTGTTCTCCCAAGTCAAGTCTAGGGCGCGGAGCGGCCGGCCGCAAACCGGGCGGCCGATAAAACTGGTTTACGCAGGCTCCACGGTCGCCTCAACCGGCTTGCGCTCGAGCACCGCGACGAAAAATCCATCGGTGTCGTGCAGATGCGGGCTCAGACGCAGAAAGATCCCGTCCGTCGGACAGGTGGCCGCGCCGCCTTGGGCGGCCACGGTTTCGGCCCAGACCTCGGCGATCGGCCGGACGAAGAACCGTTCATGGGCGGCGAGAAACGACTCGACCACCGCCTCGTTCTCTTCGGCCAACACCGAACAGGTCACGTAAATCGCACGCCCGCCGGGTGCGACCATTCGCGCCGCGTTGTCCAGGATCTCGCGCTGCAGGGCGACGATCTCCGCCACCTCTTCCGGGCCGTAGCGCCACTTGGCGTCCGGATTGCGCCGCCAGGTTCCGGTTCCGGTGCAGGGCGCGTCGACCAGAACCCGGTCGACCTTGCCCGACAGCCGTTTGACTGTCTTATCTCCGTCCGCCAAAACCCGCCGCTCGGCGTTCTGAACTCCAGCCCGCCGGATCCGCACGGTCGCCCGTTTGATCCGCGCCTCAGAGGTATCGGTCAGCAACAGACGGCCCTTGTTGCGCATGCAGGCGGCCAGAACCAATCCCTTGCCGCCGGCTCCCGCGCAGTAGTCGACCACCGTCATGCCCGGCCGCGCGTCAACCAGCAATGCGGCGAGCTGCGAGCCCTCGTCCTGAACCTCGATCGCCCCGCTTCTGAACAGCTCCAACGGGTCCACCGGACGCCGCCGGTCGAACCGCATGCCGAGCGGCGAGAGAGGACTCGGGACCGCCGGTATGTTCTGCTGCGCCAGAGCCGCAACCGCCTGCTCCCGGCTGACCCCAGACAGCGTGTTGATGCGAACGTCGAACGGGGCCTCTGTGCCGAACGCCATCAGGGCCGCCTCTATCTGATCGCCGTAGACCGTTTCCAGAAGCGGCCACAGGGCCGGCGGGCATTCCAGACGCACATGGTCGGGCATGTCCGGATCGTCGAAACTCTTGCCCAGCAGGCGTCGCAGCCCGTCCGCCTCGTCCTTGTTCAGATTCGCCGGCGCGTATTTCGAGCCGTCGAACATCTCGCCGATCCGGGGCAGGTCAAACCCATCGGTCAGCATCAGATCGGCCAGAACCATTCCGCGCGGCGTGCGTCCCAGCTTTCGAGCATGCTCCTTGATCAACCAGTCGAGGCGCGCGCGGCGGCGGACCAAACCCCAGACACGGTTCAGAATCGCGCCCCGGTCGCCGCTGCCGATAAAGCGCCGGTTCTTCAGGTAGCGATCAACTACCCGATCCGCCGGACGGTCCGTTGCTTCAATTGCCTCCAAAGCTTCGATCGTTGCCAGAAGTCTTGCGTTATTTTTCATATATTACAATCGACTAAAAGTCGATCTTAACCTTACATGTTAGGCCGATAGTTCGGCGCCTCACGGGTGATCGTGACGTCGTGCACATGACTCTCGCGAAGTCCGGCGGCCGAGATCCGCAGGAACTTGGCCTTCTCCTGCATCTCCGCGATGGTCGCGCTGCCGGTGTAGCCCATGGCCGCCCGCAAGCCGCCCACCAACTGGTGCACCACATTGCCGGCCGAGCCCTTATACGGGACCTGTCCCTCAATACCTTCCGGCACCAGCTTCAGGCTGTCGCTGACCTCCTCCTGAAAATAGCGATCGGCGGAGCCGCGTGCCATGGCGCCCATCGAGCCCATGCCCCGATAGGCTTTGTAGGAGCGACCCTGATAGAGATAGACCTCGCCTGGGCTTTCGTCGGTGCCAGCCAGCAGCGAGCCGATCATCGCGCAGTCGGCACCAGCGGCAATCGCCTTGGCCAGATCGCCCGAGTATTTAATGCCGCCGTCGGCGATACAGGGGACACCGGCATCGCGGCAGACTTTGGAGGCGTCGCTGATAGCCGTCAGCTGCGGTACGCCCACTCCGGCGACCATGCGGGTGGTGCAGATCGAGCCCGGCCCGATGCCGATCTTGACCGCATCCGCCCCCGCATCGATCAGCGCCTTGGCCCCTTCGGCGGTGGCGACATTTCCCGCCATGATCTGCGTGTAGTTGGCCATCTTTCGGATATGCGCGACCGCGCCCAGCACGCCTTCGGAGTGACCATGCGCGGTGTCGATCACCAGAATATCGACCTCGGAGTCCATCAGGGCCTCCGCCCGCTCGATCCCCTCCTTGCCGACACCAACGGCGGCGGCAACCCGCAGGCGGCCCTTCTCGTCCTTGGCGGCGTTCGGATGGTTGTGAGCCTTTTCCATGTCCTTGACGGTGATCAGACCGATACAACGCTTGTCCCCGTCGACCACCAAGAGCTTCTCGATCCGATGCTTGTGTAGCAGCTGCCGCGCCTCTTCGAGGGTCACGCCTTCCGGTGCCGTGATCACCCGCTTGGTCATCAGCTCTCTGATCGGCTGGCTCTGGTCCGTGGCGAAGCGCACGTCCCGGTGGGTCAGGATGCCGACAAGGCGTCCGTTACGGGGCTGCACGACCGGGATTCCATTAATCCCGTAACGCTCCATCAGCGCCAAGGCCTCAGCCAAGGTCGCCTCCGGGCGGATGGTGACCGGATTGATCACCATGCCGGCCTCGAATTTCTTGACCGCCCGAACTTCGTTGGCCTGCTGTTCAATAGAGAGGCTCTTGTGGACAACTCCGACGCCACCGGCCTGAGCCATTGCGATCGCCAGCCGATGCTCGGTCACCGTGTCCATCGCCGATGACATCAGCGGGATACCCAATTCGATCGATCGGGTGACCCGTGTTCGGGTGTCCACTTGTGCGGGAAGAACCTCCGACCGCGCCGGCTCAAGCAGCACGTCGTCGAATGTCAAAGCGTCGCGAATGTTCATTAAGTGCCTCCGGGAGACGGTGGCGGCGCACTATACACTTGAGTGTGGGAAAGCCAAGGAAACAAATATGTTAATTTTGCAACGCCCCCTCGCTCGCCTGAACAGAGCCTGAAAGCTCCGGTGCGCCTTAGGTTTCACTCTTCAGACGCACTGTCAGAGAGCCCGCGGAATCCGGTTGCGACCACATAGCTTTCGGCCGACTCGGCACGGCTTGCGGCGGGCTTGGCATGACGCACCACCTTGAAGGCCCGTTTCATTCGGACCAGCAATTCGCCCTCGCTGCCGCCCTGGAACACCTTGGCGACAAATGATCCGCCGGGCGCCAGAACCTCCAGGGCGAATTCGAAAGCCGCTTCGCACAGGCCGACAATCCGCAGGTGGTCCGTCGGGGTGTGTCCGGTCGTCGCGGCCGCCATATCGGAGAGCACCACATCCACCGGACCGCCCAGCCGTGCCTTCAGCAGATCTGGCGCATCGGGGTCCATGAAGTCCCCAAGCAGAATGTCGGATCCCGGAATCGGCTCCACAGGCAGCAGATCGATGCCCAGAACCTGACCTCGATCCGGCGCCTTGGTAACCTTGACGGCGATCTGGGTCCAGCCGCCCGGGGCCGCGCCAAGATCGACGATCCGCTGGCCCGGCTTCAACAATCCGAATTTCTCGTCCAGTTGCAGAAGCTTGAACGCCGCGCGGGACCGATAGCCGAGCCGTTTCGACTCCACCACATACGGATCGTTCAGCTGCCGTTCCAGCCAGCGCTGAGAGGAATTCGTGCGGCCGCGCGCGCTCCGCAGCTTGACGGTCTTATGACGCTGTCCGCCCAGATCCGAGCGGGTGGCACCACCCCGTCCCGCGCCGCCGCCTCGGCTGCCACTTCCTCCTCGTCCGGCCATCGCCCCAATCCTTACCTTACCCACGACCGGTCAGCAGACCGAAGAGAATGCCTTCACGCACGCCCCGATCGGCGACCCGCATCCTGTCTACCGGCCAAGTCCGGCAGATCGCCTCCAGAATGGCGCATCCCGCCACCACCAGGTCAGCCCGTTCCCGGCCGACACAGGGATGCGCCGCGCGCTCCCGCCAGGTCATCCGCGCGAGTTTGCGGGCAATGCCCAAGGTTTCGTCGACCTGCAGATAGACCCCATCCACCCGGTCGCGGACGTACCGCGGCAATTCGAGCCGGATTCCAGCCAAAGTCGTAACGGTTCCCGACGTCCCAAGCACCTGAAGGTCGCCGGCCGCCGCGCGGGCGCCTATCCGGAATTCCGCCTCGAAGGAAGCCAGCGCGTTCGCCACCTCCTGCACCATCGCCTCGTAGACCGCATCGGTGTAGCTGTCACCGCCATATCGTTCCGCCAAGGAGACAACGCCAAGCGCCAAGGAGGTTGCGTCGACCAGACGGTCGCCCGCTGGGCCGAGACGGGACCAGGCGAGCTCCGTCGACCCCCCTCCTATGTCGAAGACCAGGGACGCCGGGATGCCCGGATCCAGAAGCGGCGAGCAGCCGGCCAGCGCCAGCTTGGCTTCCTCATGCGATGTAATGATTTCCAGGTCCAGGCCGGTCTCGCGCTCAACCGTCTTCAGGAACGCATCCCCGTTATCCGCCTGCCGGCAGGCCTCGGTCGCGACAGCGCGGAACCGGGTGACTCGCCGCCGCCGCATCTTCGACGCGCACACACGCAGCGCTTCAATCGTCCGGTCTATGGCATGCGGGCCGAGCGCTCCCGTTTTTCCCAGCCCTTCGCCCAACCGGACGATCCGCGAAAACGCATCGATGACACGAAATCCATCGCCTTCCGGGCGTGCAACCAGAAGCCGGCAATTATTGGTTCCAAGATCCAGGGCCGCGAGCACATCGTCCGACCGCGCAGGCGAACGACGCCGCGCGCCCGCCAAAGATGCGTCGGTTTTCCGCGCGACCGTTCTGTCCCGCGCGACATCCGCCGGCACATCCTCGACGGGCGGATCTCTCTGCCCGTCCGAGACGTCGAACCCGGGTTGGTGCGCCTGATCGGCGCGCCTGGTGTCCTTGCGGGACGGGCCGCGACCGTGGTGGCTGTCCAGCCCCGAGGTCATCCCGTCCTCTTTTGTATCGTTCGTTTCCATGTCAGCCGACTGTTTCGGCCGATCCGTCCCCTAAGTCTTATAATGTCTTAGCGGATACGGCTAGAGCGGGGTCCAGGTATTAGGTCATCCCGGCCGAACCGGGCGACACCGATCCGGAGATCATAACCGATTGCATTCCGAGTCCGCCTTTGTTACACACCCGGCCTCGGAGACCGCCGCCCCGGCCGTCTTCTGGGGGATCGTCTAGCGGTAGGACTACGGACTCTGACTCCGTCAACCCAGGTTCGAATCCTGGTCCCCCAGCCATTCTTTTTCTGACACTACGGTCTCCACGTAACGTCTTCGGGCGATCGGGGAATTGCGCCGACATTTCCGAGCGTTACGGTCGCGGCAATCATGGGACCGTCACCCAGAGACCCACCGAATTACGAGTTCGAGCCGCCATAGGCCGGAAAGTCTCTCGCCTCGGTTTTCGGGGTTACGATTGCTGGATTCGTCGGGAGTGTTGATACCGATGATGGCGTGCAGGAGCGACTAGGTACTAGCGCGAAAACCCTAGTGCTCGTTTCTGCTCGTCCCAAGAGGTCGGCAGCGCCGCACATTGAAGCAGTCTTTTTGAAGTCAGTGTTGCAGGCTGCTCACCGCGACAGATTGCTTCAGTGATCTCCGGCGCCAAGAACGCTAACCGAACGACAGCAGAGAGGTATGGCCTGCTTACCCCTTCGCGGTCGGCGATAGCCTGAATCGATTGTGCTTCGCCGCCAAGCAGCATCGCGCGATAGCGGTGAGCTCGGCTCAGCAGCTTGAGAAGAACACGGTCTGGACTTTTGGCGCTCGCCTCAGACCCTCCGATGATCAGCGCATTGCCTTTTCCGACCCGGCGCATCTGCGCGGGAACGTGGATACAAATTTCAGTGTCTGATTTGCTCGTCACCCCCCGTAGCCCGGGCCCAAACTCCGGATCGGTAACTACCAAGACTGCTTCAGACCAAAGCATCAGGTCGATGCCATCTTTCGTGATCACAATCCGTGGCACCAGTCCTAGCAGGATGGCGCGACGCTTCTCGAAGCCTACCGCCTGCCATTGTGATGCGAGCTTTGAAGCGAGCCGAACAGTGCGACGTCGGAAATCGATATCTGCCCCTGCTGCGATAGCGTCGTGGACGGAGGACTCGTTTGACAAAAACTGGATCACCCGATCCTGGACCAGAGCTTCCAGATCTGCAGCCGGCAATCTCCATCCCGCCTCGGATTGCTCGCCCCGAACCAGTCGTGCACTGACGTAATACCGGTATCGAACTCCGCGCTTGTTCGCGTGGGTTGGCGTCAGCCGCTCGCCGTTCTCATCAAAGACCAGCCCAGCCAGCAGACTCGGCGACGCGGAATTGATGCCGGTCTCTCGGTTGACCCGATTGCCATCTACGATCGCCTGCACACGCTCCCAGAGTTCGTCTTCGACAATAGCCTCATGCTGCCCCGGATAGACACTCCCCTTGTGCTCGATCTCACCGTGGTAGAGGCGGTTTTGCAGGAGTTGATAAAGGGCGCCCCGACTAAACGACTTTCCTCCCGTCTCCCGCCCACCGTCACTGACCCGGCGCTTGCTGACGTACCCATCGCGATCCAACTCAACTTTAAGGTCGTGAACCGATCCAAGCGCTGCATACCGCTCGAAGATATGGCGTACCGTCTTCGCCTCCCGCTCGTTGATTGCGAGGGATCGACCGTTAAGGTCATAGCCAATCGGGATCGGACCACCCATCCACATGCCCTTCTTCTTCGAGGCGGCGATCTTGTCGCGGATACGCTCGCCGGTAACCTCCCGCTCGAACTGCGCGAAGGAAAGCAGCACGTTCAGGGTCAGCCGCCCCATCGAGGTGGTGGTATTGAACTGCTGGGTCACCGAGACGAAGGAGACGCCCTTACCATCGAACGCCTCGACGATCTTGGCAAAGTCAGCAAGCGACCGGGTCAGACGGTCGACCTTGTAGACGACAACCACGTCAACCTTGCCGTATCCGATATCGGTGAGGAGTCTTTGCACACCCGGGCGCTCCAGACTCCCGCCCGAGAACCCTCCGTCATTATAGGGGGTTGGGAGCGCCGTCCATCCCTCATGTTTCTGGCTGGTGATAAACGCCTCGCACGCCTCTCGCTGGGCATCCAGGGAGTTGAACGCCTGCTCGAGGCCCTCCTCCGATGACTTCCTGGTATAGATCGCGCAGCGGACCGTCGCCTTAGCCATTGGCCACCTCCCCGGCCATCGGCTTGCGTTTCATTCTCGCCTTTTCTAGTCCGAAAAACTGGGGCCCAGACCACCGGGTCCCGGTGATCTCGCGGGCAATCATGGACAAGGATGTCCACCGCTGCCCTTGCCACTCGTATCCGCCCTCCACCACAAGGACATCGTGGGTCTCACCACGCCAAGCCCGAACCAGTCGGGAGCCAGGCTTCACGGTAATGGAGGGTCTTGGTTCGGTCGCAGCTTCTGACATATCTCCCGAGCCACCGAGTTGCCGCACCGTCGCGCGACTAAGCCCACCAAGTTCTGCTTCCTGCAATTTCCAAGCAACGCCCAGTTCGAGCAGTTGTCGGCTGATCCGAGGAAACGACAGGGCATCTAGCCAAAATCTGTCGGTATTTCGGGGTTGGACGAAGCAGTTTTTATCGATGGCGCGATGCGTACCGGAAGCATGGCGAAGATGGCCTGATCAATCGACCAACGATCCCGAAGTGGCATGCGAACCGAACGCCAATAGAGATCGAAGAGAAAGTTCTTCATCTGCGTAGCAAATACCACCTCGGTCCCATGCGGATCGTCTGGTATCTGGCGCGCTACCACGGCATCAGGATCTCAGACGCGACAGTCTCCAGGATGCTCAAACGGAATGGCGTCAATCGTTTGCCGCGCGGCACACGGCTGCGGAAGGTTCACACGAAACGCTATAACAAACAGGTCCCAGGCCATCACATCCAGATGGACGTTAAGTTTGTGATCTTTAGAGGCGATCGCGGGGAGAAGATCCGGCGTTTCCAGTTCACGGCCATTGATGACGCCACCAGAGTGCGGGCCTTAAAAATCTACGAGAAGCAGACCCAAGCCAGCGCCATAAACTTCGTCGATTACATCATCGAGAATTTCCCATTTAGGATCCGCGAGATCCGAACCGACAACGGCCATGAGTTCCAAGCCAAATTCCATTAGCATGTCGAAGACTAAGGCATCCGCCACGCCTACATCAAACGGGGCACGCCTCAATTGAATGGAAAAGTCGAACGCTCCCACCGGTCTGACCAGCAGGAATTCTACCAGCTGCTCAGCTACAAAGGCGACGTGGATCTGGAAGCCAAACTCGAAGAGTGGGAGCGGTTCTATAACTTCTCCAGACCTCATAGAGCCTTCAACGGAAGAACCCCCTACGAAGCACTCCGCGAAAAACTACAATCCCATCGAAAGATGTCTCGAGAGTACCTGCAGCTTACAGCGCGCCACCCGGTCACCGACAATCTGCACTTTACGACAGGGCTGCACCCCATCTCGTTAGGCGACCTCAGTCAGAGGCGGGTCAATCATCAATGCCGGCACGTTCATACCCAGCGCTTTTGCCTGGCGCTCTTCGAACGCAAGGCAAGCATCGTCATGGTGGTGACCACGGAACCCGCCGCGCACGCTGCCGGGTGTTATAGAGCGGAAATACGCCATCCATGTTTCCGGCAAAGCTACGGAGTCGGGGGTTGCCAACCACAAGCGGTATAACAACCTATGGCGCTCAGGTTCGTCAAAGTCTTCGAATTCCGTACGAGAATGCAGCGCCAAATGATTGTTCATGAACTGCAGATCACCCGGTTCAAGCTGCATCGTGAACATCATCTCGGGACGACCTAGGATGTCGTCTAGTAGATCGGCGCACTCTAGCTGTGCTTCAGTCAGCTTTGGCACCCCAGGAAGTTCTTGCGCTGTACGAATGCGATTGCGGTTCCATTTTGTGAATATACGACCGCCTTCAAAGCCGAAAATTGGCTGTCCGTAATACGGGTTTTCATTCGGCGCTTCTTCTTGGTTTCGGCTGAAATAGAAGTTTTCTGTCGCTACTGCCGCCAAATCAGGCCGTTCAGCAAGCAGGACTTCCCAGGCACTGGTGCTGCTGGAAACCATGCTTTGTCCGCCTGTCTTCGCCTGATTAAAGCATGCCAATAAGACGATATCGCATGCATCGGCATGAAAATCTAAACTGGCATTGGTATTGTAACCTCGCCCGCCTGCCGCACGATAGGTGCCGCCGGTAGAGCGAACCTCCGAAATGTACTGCGATGCTCTCCCTTGTGGGCGGGGCACCCCCAAATGCAAGCCTATACCCCACACCAAAAGCCGAAAATGATCAGCGCCAAGGTGAGATCTTGGCAATCCTTTAGTGAGAGCACAGCCACGACCAAAGTGTGCTTCCTTGATCGCTGCGCGGACAGTATCCATCCCCGGACCAAAATCGAAATCGTCCAGCGTGTAATCAAACAATGGCCGGTCAACGTCGTAGACTCGCTCGACTGCGGTGGCCATTTGTTTCGCAGCATCATCTTCAATCCGATAGATCCAGCTCTGATCTTGGATCATATCATCGGCGCGCCATGCGGCTGACCTATCGTATTTTGGGAAAGGCATGGGATAGCTCCTCCAGCAGCAATGCCACATTAATGGAAATGCGGACCATCTTCACGGAACCCAGAAACGATAACCCATTGAAAATTAGAAAAGGAATTTTTCTCTGATATTGCGTTTTACTCGAAGGTCTCGTTGATTTGAAAGTGCCGGCTAGAGAGCGAAGTTGAAGGCCCTGCCTACGCAATCGCCTGCCACCAGCGACGTGCCACCAGGATCGCCAGCAGGCCCTGCGACGCCAGTGCCACCGTCGCCGCCTGCGCCCCAAAGGCCTCGGACAGGAAGCCCAAGTAGAAGAACCCGACCGGCCCAACCCCGATACATACCGACAGCAGGCCGAGCAAGCGGGCGCGCATCTCGACCGGGGCGTGTAGATAGACAAGGGTTGCCTGCATGACGCTGAACCCGGCACCGCCGATGCCTACCAGCAGCAGTGCGACACCGGCGAGCGGCACTGAGGATGACGTCGCGAACGCGATCAATGCGGTCATGTAGATGGTGACGCCGCCGATGTAGACCCGACTGTACCAGTGCGGGCCAGACAGCGCGGCGATCGTCAGCGCCCCCAGAAAGGCCCCGACACCATCAATCCCAGCCAACAGTCCTACGCCCTCTGGTTCAAGGCCCAAGAGATCCTTGCCGAGTACCGGGACCATGCTGGTGCACGGCCAGCCGAAGATGTTGAAGATCACAGTCACCATCAGAACGCCGGTCATCCGGCGGTCGCCGCGTACCCACGCCAGGCCCTCTCGGACACGTTGCAGCACCGGCGCGGTGTCTGTGACGCCGGTCCGGCTGCGGATCCGGATGCGCAGCGCCACCACCAGCGCGAGCGCGTACAGCGCAGCGCCCAACCAGAACACCCCGGCGATCCCAGCTGTCGCTAGGATCAACCCACCCGCCGTCGGCCCCAGCATGCGGCTGGCGTTGTTGGTACCAACGTCGAGCGACATCGCCGGGCCCATCCGCCCGGGGCCGACGGCGTCGCCAATCATCATTCGCCGCACCGGATTGTCAGTCGCCCAACCCAGCCCGTTCACGAAGCTTGCGATCGCCAGATGCCAAACCTCCAGCAGACCAAGCGAGCCCAGGACCGCAATGGCGAGCGAACTTGCCATCATCGCCAGCACCACGACGATCAGCGCGCTGCGCCGCTCCAGCCGCTCGGCAACGGCGCCGAGGACAGCGCCGAACAGTCCCATCGGGAGTAGTCGCAGCATGGTGAGCATAGCGACCAGGAATGCCGATTCTGTCGCCTGATAGGCGAACACTCCGACGGCCAGCATCTCCAGCCAGCGGACCACGAACAACACCAGCCCGACCATCCAAAGGCGTCGAAAATCCGGTAACGCCAGCAGCCGGACTCTCCAGCTTATAGCCGGCTGCCCCGATCCGTTCTCCTCCACCGCGTTTCCTCATTTTCGGTCCAGTTGGTCCGGACGCGCGCAGAATTCTGTCACGGCGGATCGCAGCGGTTCAAGGCGGATGCCCGGCAACGCTCAGGCCAACACTTGTCCCGGCCCGTCAACATCGAAACAACCAACGCTTATCGCGGGGTCAATGTCTTCTGCCTCTGAGCCTTCGCACAGTCACGCAGCTTCTCGACCGGAACCTGGAGCACCTATCGCCAGTGCCAGGAAGGCAATGTCATGTGTGAACCGCTCCGGACACACACTACAATATCGTTAGCGAACACTGATCTGGTCTCCCCAAAATCCTGTTCTGGATCTAATTCCTCCCTGTTCGAATTATCTGAATCGCTGTTACTACGCTTGGGGAATTTTGGTGTATCCCTCTGAATTTACGAAGATTTCTGGGGATGGCTTAGTCCGGCACGGCTCAAATTCGATCAGGTTCCCTGTATTTTCGCTGTAAATAGCGGAATGTGTGAGGAGCACGGTTCGCCCTCGCCTCCACGCACAGCCAATCTTCTTCTGACATGCCGGTCTCTACGCAACGTCTTCGGGCGATCGCGGAATTGTGCCGATATTTCGAAGGGTTACGGCCAAATCATTCGAGTGACCGTCCCCTAGAGACCGACCGAATGACGATTTCGAGCCGCCATCGGCCGCAAAGTCTCTCGCCTCGGCATTGTCAGAGCAACCGGAGCGACAACGGGTACCGGAGGCACAACAGCACGGTGAGGCGGATGATCTCTGAGGAACTGTTGAAATATCGAAATGGATTCCTCATCCGAAAACGCTAGGAACCTGCCAATCCTGTGGTTTCGCAAATTCATCCTACCGTCACGCAAACCTGTCAGAGTGAACCATCGCAGGTGACTGAGTTAGCGGAATGAAACAGTTCGAGAACCCCATGCGCAGCAAAAACCGCATCGTCGGGATAGGCGCCAGCCTCGGTGCCGTCAACGGCGGTCTGGACCGGGTTCGAGCGCAGGCTGACGAATTGGCAGCCCTCGGCGCCGATGCGATGGAACTCTACGCGTCTTCGCTGGGCGTAGTAGCGAATGCTAGGTTGCTGGCGTCACGCGTCGCCGAGTTGCGGGCGATCTGCGAAGAGCGCCCCTTGGCGCGGACACTGCACGCACCGATCCCGATCGACTTCATGGACCGGGCCAACGTCTTGCTGCATCGGGCGGCCGCGCGGGTCTCCGTCGATCTGGCCGCCGAGATCGGAGCACCGATCATTGTCATTCATGCCGGACGGGCATCCCCCGCCGATTGGGCTGCCGATCCCGATGGTCTCCTCGCCTTCGAACGTGAGGAACTGTCGGCCCTGGGCGACCATGCGGCACGTGCCGGCGTACGGATCGCGCTGGAGAACATCAGCCCGAACCCGCAGGTTATCCGCGGTCGAGCGACCAGCTACTCGCTCGACCCAGCGGCGTTGGCCCGTCAGCTCGCGGCATTGGACCATCCCTCGGTCACCGGATGTCTCGACTACAGCCATGCCAACCAGGGGGCGGGGCTTCTGGGACTAGACCCGATCGCGGGAACGTCGGCTATGGCCCCGTTCACCGGCCATATCCATATCAGCGAGGCGTCCGGCACACCGACAATTCCCTCGATAGCCCAACAGTCGGACTGGATGTATTTCGGTGTCGGTGACATGCACGCGCCGCTGGGGATCGGATGCATGGATTTGACGGCACTTGCCGACGCCTCGCCGGTTCGACCCGGTACGTTTGCAATACTGGAGCTTCAGAGCACTGCTCGCGCGATGCTGGACGAGAGTCTGCGGCATCTGCGTGGCTTTGCCGACAGGGTCAATGCCCTAACAGCGGACGCATAGCATGACGCCCGACCAATGCTGGGTGATCGCCCATCGCGGGCACTCCACCGCGGCAACCGAAAATAGTGTGCCAGCCCTGGAACACGCCATCGCAGCCGGCGCGGATGCCGTCGAATGCGATGTGCGCCTCTCGGCCGATGGAGTGGCAGTGGTCTCCCACGACGCCGATCTCAACCGGCTGGCCGGCTCCGAACTTGCCGTTGCGACACTCTCAGCCGATGAGTTGGAAGCGCATGCGCGAACGGCCGGCGCTTCCCTTCCCCGCCTGAGTTCCCTAATGCACGCCGCACGGGGTCGCGTGCCCCTGGTGCTGGACGTGAAACTGCGGGACCCGATGGTGATCGAACATATCGCACAGGCGGTCGACGAGACGGGGGTTGACCCGACCTCGCTTGTTCTCGGCCTGCGCGAAGCGGCCCTTATCCCAATCTGCCAGGACAGGCTGCCGGACGCCGGACATCTCGCACTTCATGGAGAGCAGCATCCACTCGGCACATTTCTGGATGCCGGTGTCAAACTCGTTCGGCTTTGGGAAGCAAAGTTCGACCCGACCACGGTCTCGGCGTTGCGCGCACGTGGCTGCAGGATCTGGGTGACGACCGGCGGTCCGGGTACGGGTCGCGCCGTGGGCGACACAACCCCCGAAGCCTTGGCAACCATGCTATCGGCGGGCGTTGACGGCGTACTTGTGAACGATCCCCAACTCGGCCGTACCGCGGTCGACCGAGTGTAAGGCTTTCAAGGTCACCTTTGCGTCGGATCGAGGCGTGTCCGCAACCAGTCGCCGAACAGACTCATCGACAACGTGGTGATGAAGATCACCGCACCGGGTATCACCGCCAACCACCACGACGTCAGGAGGTAGTCCCGTCCCTCCCCCAACATTTGGCCAAGCGACGTCAGCGGCGGCTGGATCCCGAGACCGAGAAAGCTCAGTGAGGTCTCCAACAGAATGGTCTGAGGAAAGTTCAAGGTGAGCTGGACGATCAGTGGGCCGATCACATTCGGCAGAATATGACGGGTGTAGAGCCGCCATGGCCGGGCCCCGAGCGCCCGAACCGCGAGCGCGTAGCCCTGCTCGCGCGCGGACAGCACGAGCCCACGTGTCAGCCGCGCATAGGTCTCCCACCCGGCCAATCCCATCAGTGCCAGAAATAGATAAAAGTTGTTTCCGAAGAACGCGAGAACCGCGAGCGCTATGATCAGGAATGGCATCGCCGCCTGCCAGTCCACCAGCATCATGACGATCTCATCGACAATGCCTCCGTAATGAGCGGCAAGGATACCAAGGGCGGTCCCGAGAACCGCGCCGATCAGGGTGCCGAGCAAGGCCAGAGCGATCGAGACCTGAGTCGCCACCAAAAGCCGCGACAGCAGATCCCGGCCAAGCTTGTCGGTGCCGAGCACGTGGCCTTCCATTGAGAGCGGTGACCAGAACGGGGGCTTCAGACGGTACAGCAGATTGGTATCCTCGTACGCGAATGGCGTCAGCACCTGGGCGAAGGTCGCGATCAGAGCGACGAGCACGAGAAACCCGGCCGCCAACCAAACCAGCGCCGGCATCCGCCAGAACGGCTCACCGCGCGGCGCCGGCGCATCCGCATTGGGGTCTGCGGGTACGGGAGCTGAAGTGGTTTCGGCGCTCATCCTCATTGCCCCCGAGGGCCCAGGCGAATACGGGGATCCAGCCAGCCATAGGCAAGGTCGACCAGGAAATTCGCGGTCACCATCGTTATCGCCACCAGGACCACGATGCCCTGTACGATGGCCAGGTCACGGTCAGCCACGGAACTGGTCAGCAAACGTCCGACACCGGGCCAGGCGAACACATTCTCGGTCACCACCGCCCCCCCGATCATGCCACCCAGGCTGAAACCGATGATCGTCACTACCGGCACGGCGGCGTTGGGAAACGCATGCAGCCATACCCGTCGCCTCAGCGATGCGCCCTCTGCCTCGGCGGTGCGAATGTAGTCGCGCGACAGCACGTCGAGCATGGCGGACCGGGTGAACCGAGCAATCGCGCCGGCGAAGGCCGTAGCGAGTGTGAACACCGGCATCACCATGTGCTCCCAGCTCCCGTAGCCAGAGCTTGGCAAAATCCTGAGATTCATCGCGAACAAGAGGATCAACAGGATACCGAGAAAGAAATTCGGCATCGAGAACCCGAACACCGCGAACGACATGGTCAACCGGTCGATCCAGCTATCTCGCCAGACCGCCGCCATCACACCCAGCGGTACACCAAGCGCGAGTGCCGTGGCAAAGGTCGCAAGACCGAGTTCGAGGGTCTTTGGAACCCGCTGCCAAATCAGATCAAGCGCCGGCTCGCTGTTACGGAAGGAGACACCGAAATCGCCCTGAACAGCCGCTTTAAAGTAGAGCAGATACTGCTCCCAGATTGGACGATCGAGCCCCCATAGGGTGCGATAGTAGTCCCGGGTCTGCTCTCCGACGTCATCCGGCAGAAGCTGCTCCGTCGGGTCGCCCGTGATCCGCAGTACGATGAAAACAAAGCTCACCACCAGCCAGAGCGTAAAAATCGCACGCAGCAGCTTGGTCACAACATATCGTAGGTTCACGGCAGACCCTCTGCATGATGGCACGCCACCAAGCCGCCACCTGCAAGCGACCGCAACTCGGGCGTTTCTCGACGGCATCGGTCGGTGGCGAACGGGCATCGCGGGTTCAATGCACAGCCGATGGGGGGGAACATCGGGCTGGGCGGTTCGCCCGCAAGCGCAACTGGATGGACTTTGCGGCCGTGACGAGACCTTGCCGCCGGGACCGCTCCGATCAAAGCGCGGCTGTAGGGGTGAGCCGGGCGCGCGAACAGCACATCCCGGCGCGCGACCTCCACGAAGCGCCCGAGATACATCACCGCGACCCGGTCTGCGACGTGGCGCACCACGCTCAAATCGTGTGAAATGAAGAGATAGGTCAAACCGTAAGCCTGCTGAAGATCCTGCAGCAGGTTGACGACCTGGGCTTGAACGGAGACGTCGAGCGCTGCCACCGGCTCGTCGCAGACCACAAGTTTGGGTTCCACGACCAGGGCGCGCGCAATCACTGCGCGCTGCTGCTGACCTCCGGAAAGCTCGTGCGGGTATCGGCCGACCAAGTCACCGCCCAGCCCAACGGCCTCGAGCATCCGATGCGCCCGGTCCAATCGGTCGGACACGGTGCCGATGGCATGGATATCAAGCCCCTCGGCCACCTGCCTGTCGATTGTCAGGCGTGGATCGAGAGCGCTGCCACTGTCTTGGAAGATCAACTGCATATCCCGTCGTCGGGCCCGCCAGCGTGCCGCATCGGCGCGTGAGAGATCCTCGCCTTCGAATGCTATGGTTCCTTCGGTTGGCGCGATCAGATTGAGTACGAGGTTGCCCACGGTCGACTTGCCGCACCCACTTTCACCAACCAGGGCCAGGGTCTCGCCGGCGACAAGCTCGAAGGAAATTCCCGCGACTGCGGTCAGCGTGGGTCTGGGTCCGAAAAACCGGTCTCGCGGCATCGGAAACCGCTTGGTCAAGCCGCGCACCTTGAGAATCGAATCCGTTGGAGCCGTGTCGAGAGTCGTCTCCGGGCGGATTATCTCTCCGCCGGACACGTCCACGCTCTCAACAAAGGCTGTGCTCATGCGGCCTCTGTGGTCTTGTCGATCGTGTGGTGACAGGCCACTGAACGATCGCGAATTCCGGGCTCACGGCTTTGTCGGGTCAGGGCCGGCTGCGCTCGGCACCGGTCCGACGCACGATCGCACCGCGGAGCGAAGGCGCAGCCGGGCGGCATCGCATGAAGAGGCGGCACCTTGCCTTCGATCGGGGTCAATCGCTCAACCTCATCGTCCAGGTATGGCAGAGAGTCCAGCAGGCCGCGGGTATAAGGGTGGTTCGGACGGGCGAACAGGTCGGCTGCCGGCGCCAGTTCCACAACACGACCCGCGTACATCACCGCAACCCGGTCGGCGATCTCGGCGACCAGACCCAAATCGTGCGTGACGAACAGGATGCCCATCCCGATTTCGCGTTGCAGCCGCGCGAGCAGTTCCACGATCTGGGCCTCGACCGTGACATCAAGCGCCGTTGTGGGCTCGTCGGCCACCAGAAGAGCCGGGCTACCGGCGATCGCCATGGCGATCATCGCCCGCTGCTGCTGGCCGCCGGAAACTTGGTGGGGGTAGTCAGCGGCCCGGCGTCTCGGTTCCGGGATGCCCACAAGGTCGAGCAACTCAACAGCCCGGGCGCGGGCGATCCGCCGGCTCTCACCGGTGCGGATCTGATAGGCCTCTGCGGCTTGCCAGCCCAAGGTACGGACCGGATTCAAACAACTCATCGGATTCTGGAAGATTATGCCCATCCCTCGCGACCGCCGGCGTCGGTCCTCGGGATCGTTCGGGTCGACCGGCGCACCCTGGAAGCTGATATCGCCACCATCAATCGACACGCGACGCCCAAGCAACCCAACCACCGAGAGACATGTCAACGTCTTGCCGCAGCCGCTCTCGCCCACCAGGCCAAGCGTCTCTCCCGGCGCGACGGACAGCGAGACGTCCCGCACGGGGTAGGCCGGCCCGCCCGGGAGATCGATGCGGACGGACAGTTCACGAATGTCGATAAGGGTGCTCATGTCCCGTATGATGTCGGCGGCAATGCGGCGGCGGAGATCACCGCCACATTGCCGGACCGATATCAGCCGCCCGAACCGAAGCTCAGGTTGTACGGCCGGAAATCCATGTAGTAGAGCGCGTAAGGCTTCCACATCACCGACTTCTTCATCGCGTAGGTCTCCAGCGGATTGTACAGCATCGTCCCCGGCACCTCGTCCATCCAGATATCCAGGGCTTCACGATAGGCCGCTTGCCGCGCCGTCATATCGGTCTCGGACTCGATCTTGCGATGCAACTCGTTAAACCGCGCCGGTGCTTTCCAAGCCCGATCCGGGAACTTCTTGTTGATTTGGACCGGACCGAGATCGCCCCATTGCGGCACGAAGGATCCAAGTGGGTCGGGCATGCGGTGGGTGTTCGACCACGGACGGATATGGGTGCCCTCCTGACCGGTGACCTGCGCGAAGGTCTCGACCGGCTCGACCTTCACGTTGAGCCCGACATCCTTCCACATCTGCTGCATGGCCTGCGCCGCTTCAAGGCTGTTCAGGTAGTAGTTCAGCGGCAGTCGGTACACGATCTCCTCACCGTTATAGGACGACGCCTCGACCAGCGCTCGCGCCTTCTCCGGGCTGAACTCGAAGCCGGGATAGTCCGGCATGTGCATCACATAGGACGGCAGCTGATGGCTGTTCGGGGTGAAGTTCTTGTCGTTCCAGAGCGCCTTTCGCAGCAGGTCGCGATCGATCGCCATGGCCAATGCCTGACGAACCTTCTTGTCCTGCATGAAAGGCGTGTCCTGATAGAAAACCAGCATGTGGGTGTTATCGAGGACGATCTGCTCGACTTCGATATCGTCGTAGCCAGCCAAGACCGGAACCTGGTCCGGCGGCACATTGACGATAATGTCGAACTCGCCACTAACCAGTCCGGCAATACGCGCGGACGTCTCGGGCACGACCCGGAAGATGATCGACTTCGCGGTTGGCATGCCACCGAAATAGTCGTCATGGGCCTCCAGCTTGACGTATTCGCCGTCCACAAACTCCGCCAGCTTGTAAGGACCGGTACCGACCGGCGCGCGTTTGTAGGCTTCGTTGCCCTTCAGCACGTACTCACGGGCGTTGACGATCCAACTGGCGTAGCCGGCCATGCGCTGCTCGAGCATTACGTCCGGCACCTTGCTGACGACCCGCACGGTGTAGCGGTCGACCTTCTCGGCATGGCTGATGGTATCCATGAACCGCTTGCCGGTCGCGACCACCGGCTCCTCGCCGATCATCCGCCCCATGGTGAAGGTGAACACCACGTCATCGGCGGTCAGCTCGTCGCCGTTGTGGAACTTCACGCCCTCGCGGAGCTTGAACTCAAGGGTCTTGTCATCAATCGACGTCCAGCTCTCGGCCAAACCCGGGACCAGTTCCGATCCGCCGCCCTTGCCGTCTGAGAGGAAGTCGCGGCGGATCAGGGAGTCGAACATGGAATAGATCAGCCGGACGTGGATGTTGCCCATCCCGTCCGCAGGTTCAAGGGTATCGGGGATGTCATTGACAGCGACAACAAGATCAGGCCGATCGTCTGCGAGAGCAGCGCCGGCTGATAGGCTGAATGCCATCAATCCGGCCGCCGCAAGGCGGATTAAAGAATTCATCTTTTCACTCCCGTGGATGATGAGCCGCGAGTGTCCGCACGGAGCGTAAGAGAATTATGATGGAAGCGATAAAGAACCGTTGCATTGCAGCGTCGGTTTCAAGCATCTGCGATTGCAGTTCCGTGACGGTGCCAATCCGGAACCGAATTCACGAGACGAAGCCCCCCCAAGAACCATATTCCATCCTGGAGAACTCACCCCAGATGTTTTTACGGTCCAAATCGACCTGGTGTGAAAAGTCCGATGGCGGCCAGGCCGAAGATAGAGGCAGGGCCAAGATCATAGATGGCTTGTAAGCAATACCGGCCTCAGGAGATCGGCGGCCGGGCGTCGACTGACCTTCCTGTAAAATGCCCTGCATGCAATTTTCCCGCTTCAGAACAAGAAACCCCTATTTGCCACAGAAGTTTCCCTGTTCCTCAAACCAGGGCAACTAGCTCTAGAGTGCCGCCAAAACGGTGGTATTCGCCATTCAAAGCGGACGATTCCAGCAGTTTTGTCGAACCTCCCGGTCCCTTGCCAGCTATCAGCGAGCTTTGGTGCAGAGCATTTTTCGCACCCGCCTCCCCGCACAACCATTCTTTTTCTGACACGACGGCCTCCACGTAACGTCTCCGGGTAGGCGGAAATTATGGAGATACTTCAGAGTGTTGCGGTCAAATCATTCGAGTGACCGTCCCCCAGAGACCGACCGAATGGCGATTTCGAGCCGCCAACGGCCAGAAAGTCTCTCGCCTCGGCATTGTCAAAGCAACCGGCGGGATCACCAAGGATCTGGCGCTCAGGCAGAGAGGTGACGCCACTCGTCTAAAGCGGCACTGCCATCCTGACGTTTCGGGAGGAAGACCTCACGAACATCTCCGTCATGGTCTACAGCGCACCAGAGCCGATGCAGTTCTCAGTTGATCCGGACAGATAGGCGAGTGGCGCGGGGGAGTTTCACCCCCACGCTCTCTCAGAACCGGACGTGATACTCTCGCATCATCCGGCTCCCATTGTTCGGCCGTATCCATGAAGCAGAGGCCAATGGGCGAACAGCCGAGGTTGGCGCTGCGCGATGCGCAAAAGCCAATGCCGGGATCGCCGTTTGTGCCCACGCAAGGACTTGTACTTTCCCGAAGCCCATCGAGCCAAGTATCGTTCGATGCTCCAGAGCGTAGGTTGGAGAGCAGAAGGACAGAACCGACCATAGTAATTGATCCAGCCTCGGATGTACGAGTTGAACATCCGTGCCAGATCATCGAGAGCCTTGTCACTGCGACGGTGCAAGGACCATCTACGGATAGTGCCCCGTATCGCCTTGAGCGCCGTCGAACTGGCCGCAGGACTGAATGAAACACCCATGCCCCCGGCCCTCTTGCTCACCAGTCTCGGCCGGAAAGTGAAGCCGAGAAAGTCGAACCTGTAGACTGGGTGAGTACTTCGTCGACTTTCATCCTTGCAGTAGACGATTTTCGTCTTCTCAGGATGAAGCGTCAGCCCGCAGTCAGTAAAACGTGCGTCCAAAGCTTCCCGAAGCGCCATCGCTTGCCCCTCGCTTCTGCAGTGACAAATCACGTCATCAGCAAAGCGTTCAAACGGAATATCCGGGAAATTCCGACCCATCCACATATCAAACGCATAGTGAAGAAAGAGGTTTGCCAAGAGGGGGCTGATCACCCCGCCTTGTGGCGTTCCTCTTTCTCTGGCGACGAGACTTCCGTCCGGCATCTGCACTGGTGCCTCTAGCCATCGTTCGATGTATAAAAGCACTCACGGGCAATCGGTGTGCTTGCGCACAGCCCGCATCAACAGGTCCGGTTCGATGCTATCGAAGAAAGCCTTGATATCGAGATCAGGCACCCAATCGTAACGCCAGCATCGCTGCCGCGCCACGCCGATCGCATCGAGTGCCGATTTGCCGGGCCGATATCCATAGGAATCCTGATGGAATTTGGGCTCCACCATTGGTTCCAGATGGCGTTTGACCACCATCTGCGCAATGCGATCGGCGACCGTAGGTATGCCCAGCGGCCGCGTCTTCCCATCGCTCTTGGGTATGTCGACCCGCCGCACCGGCGGCGGAAAGTAGCTGCCAGACGCCAGCCGGTTCCAGAGCTTGTAAAGGTTGTTCGTAAGATCAGCCTCAAAATCCGCAATCGTCTGGCCGTCAATACCAGCCGCTCCTTGGTTGGCTCTAACCCTCTTATATGCTTCCCACACCTCCCTTTTCGGAATCGCATACGGCTTTGCTCTATCCACGAGGATCCTCCCGTCGCCGGTTGTCCTCGCTCCAGAGCTGAACAACGCAACCCCTTCGCTCCAGCCCCATTACAGGACCTTCACCACTACTACGGGCTGCTCCGCCCCTGTGCCCCGCTTCGGTAATTTCACCCTCGCAGGGACCACCTGCTTGGGTTTTTCCCTTAACATCGGAGCGACAGGTTCCCGCGTTCCACACGAAAGCCTGGTTAAGAGTCACGCCGCCTTCATGCCGGATGCCGCCTGGGCAGAAATCAGGCCGCCCCCCAGACTCTTCCCGGGCTAACGAATTCCTCCCGGTTTTGACATCATCTTGCACTTTTCGACACGTCATCAGCGGTTCGCTTGCGCTCGTCTCTCTAAACCTCACCTGACGGACTAAAGCCCGCCTTTTCTGCAACGCTCACCACCACGGCTCTTTACCGTCGCAGCTTGCAGTGGTTTGAAACCTACCCCTGACGGTCGGTTTCGAGGGGCCATACCCTCATCTTCCGTGCAGCTCGGCCCCCACATTGCTGTGGGTGCCTCGCGGCACACTTTCGTCGAGATGCCAACGCCAGTTTGAGTAAAAGCGCCGATCAGCCCGCCGCACTCTGATCTCTGCAGCGACGATCAGCCTGAAGCGGTTCCGTAGCCGATGTCGATACGGCGCTCGAATCATCCGAAAAAGCTACGAACAATCTATTCGCGCCTAAAGCCGGTTTAATCGGACACATCCCTCAGTCGGCTCTGCGGAACGGTTGGGAGGCAATATCAAAGTAGCGATGCTTCTCGCCCCGGGCCCAGTTGCGCAGATCGATGTTCAGCATGTCCTCGGGCTCGACCTTCTCGACCGAGTAGCTGTCACCGTCGAAGCGGC
>JANSYC010000108.1 GCA_024742605.1 Alphaproteobacteria bacterium
ACCGGGCATCCAAACGCCGGAGGAGACCCTGCGCCTCGGCAAGGGCTCTTGCCGGGACACCGGCTGGTTGCTCGTTCAGATCCTGCGCAATCTGGGTCTCGCGGCACGCTTCGCCTCGGGCTATCTGATCCAGTTGAAGGCCGATCAGGCTGCGCTGGACGGGCCGAGCGGGACCGATGTGGATTTCACCGATCTGCACGCCTGGGCCGAGGTCTATATTCCGGGCGCGGGCTGGATCGGGCTGGACCCGACCTCCGGTCTGCTGTGCGGCGAAGGGCATATCCCGGTCGCCTGCACCGCCGAGCCGCGCAACGCGGCACCGATCGACGGGCTGATGGAGCCGGCGGACGTCAGTTTCTCGCACAGGATGGACGTGCAGCGGGTGATGGAAACCCCGCGCGTCACCAAACCCTATACCGATGCACAATGGCAGGCGATCGACACGGTCGGCGATCAGGTCGACGCCGATCTGGTGGCGGGCGATGTCCGCCTGACCATGGGTGGAGAGCCGACCTTCATCTCGATCGACGACATGGCCGGCGAGGAATGGAACATCGCCGCCGTCGGGCCGACCAAACGCGGACTGGCCGACAAGCTGATCCGGCGTCTGCGCGATCGGTTCGCCCCGGACGGACTGCTGCATTTCGGGCAGGGCAAATGGTATCCGGGCGAGAGCCTGCCGCGCTGGTCGTTCGAGCTGTACTGGCGCGGCGACGGTGCTCCGCTATGGCGCAACGAAGACCTGATCGCCAAGGAAGGCGAGGATTACAAGCCCACCGTCGCGCAGGCCGAGGCCATGGCCAAGGGCATCGCGACCCGGCTGGGCGTCGACCCGAAAGCGGCCCTGCCGGCCTACGAGGACGCGGCCGAGTATCTGGTTAAGGAACAGAAGCTGCCGGAGAACGCCGACCCGTTCGACAGCAAGCTCGACGACCCCGAGGAGCGCGCCCGCCTGGTCCGGGTGTTCGACCGGGGATTGGGCAATCCGGTCGGCTACGTCCTGCCCATTCAGGCCTGGCAGACCAAGGACGGCGGGCGCCGCTGGCTTACCGAGATCTGGACCAGCCGGCGGGGCAAGCTGGTGCTGATGGCGGGCGACAGCCCGGTCGGCTTCCGGCTGCCCCTGGGCGCCCTGCCCTATGTGCCGCCGGCCCATTATCCGTATTTCAATCCGACCGATCCGTTCGAGGAGCGTGGCGCCCTGCCGCAGGCGACCCATCGCCAGCCCTATCTCAACGCCCCATCCATGGAAGACCGGACACCGCCGCCGCTGCCCACGCCGGGACCACAGGCGACACGATCCGGTGCCGCCGATGACGGATCGCCCCGCCAGGAAATCCGCGAGCAGGTCCTCAATGACGGCGAGAAGGACAACCATGTCCGCACCGCCCTGTCGGTCGAGCCGCGCGACGGCCGGATCTGCGTGTTCCTGCCACCGACCAAGGCGGCCGAGGAATATGTCGAGCTATTGGCCGCGGTCGAGGACACCGCGACCGAACTCGGGACGCCGGTCCATGTTGAGGGCTATACCCCGCCCGCCGATCCGCGTCTGAACGTGATCAAGGTCACCCCGGACCCGGGCGTGCTGGAGATCAACATTCACCCGGCGGTCTCCTGGCGCGAGCAGGTGGCGATCACCGAGGCACTCTATGAGGAGGCCCGGCTGACCCGTCTGGGCACCGAGAAGTTTCTGGTCGACGGCCGCGCGGTGGGAACCGGCGGCGGCAACCATGTGGTGGTCGGCGGCGCCACGCCCCGGAACAGTCCCTTCCTGCGCCGGCCTGACCTGCTGCGCAGTCTGGTCGCCTACTGGCAGAACCACCCCTCGCTCAGCTTCCTGTTCTCGGGGCTCTTCATCGGCCCGACCAGCCAGGCCCCCCGGATCGACGAGGCCCGGCACGATCAGCTGCATGAGCTGGAACTGGCCTTCCGGCAGATCCCGGAGCCGGCCGACGCCGCCTCCTGCCCGCCCTGGCTGATCGACCGTATCCTGCGGAACCTGCTGATCGACGTCAGCGGAAACACCCACCGGACCGAGATCTGCATCGACAAGCTCTATTCGCCGGACGGTCCGACCGGGCGGCTGGGGCTGGTGGAGTTCCGCGGCTTCGAGATGCCGCCGCACGCCCGGATGAGCCTGGCGCAGCAGCTCCTGATCCGGGCCCTGATCGGCTGGTTCTGGCACACTCCCTATCACGGAAAGCTGAAGCGCTGGGGCACCGGGCTGCACGACCGGTTCATGCTGCCGCATTTCGTCTGGCAGGACTTCACCGACGTGCTGGAAGATCTGCGCGGCGCCGGCTACGGCTTCCAGCCGGACTGGTACGCACCGCATTTCGAGTTCCGCTTCCCCTATCAGGGCGAGACCGGCTGGCGCGATATCAAGCTGGAAATCCGCACGGCGCTGGAGCCGTGGCATGTGATGGGCGAAGAAGGGGCGATCGGCGGGACCGTGCGCTACGTCGACAGCTCGCTGGAACGCCTGCAGGCCAAGGTCAGCAACTGGGACCCGGACCGTTACGTGCTGGCCTGCAACGGCTGTCAGGTCCCGCTGACGGCCACGGGTAGGGTCGGCGAGGCGGTCGGCGGCGTGCGGTTCCGCGCGTGGGCGCCGTCCTCCGCCCTGCATCCGACGATCGGCGTGCACGCTCCGTTAACTTTTGATGTGGTAGACAAGTGGACGGGCCGGACCGTCGCCGGCTGCGTCTATCATGTCGCGCACCCGGGGGGACGCAATCACGACACCCCCCCGATCAACGACTTCGAGGCGCAGGGACGGCGGCTGGCCCGATTCGAAGCGATGGGGCACAGCCCGGGTCGGCCATCGGGCCCTCCCAGGGTGGTCGACACCCCTGAGTTTCCGTTGACCCTGGACTTGCGTTTCAGTTGAGCCTGAGAGAATTGCCGTTCCGCCCGTAAGCTTCACAATCCCGTTTCAGTGCTGCTTCAAGAGAACCCCTGGTCATGTCGATTGCCGACGCCGTCTCAATCCGCTTACCGGAGGATGTTCTGGACGGATACCGTTCGGTGGACGGGATCTATGACGAGCTGATGACCTCCGGCGGCGAGCCGCGCGCCTACTGGAAGGATTTCCTGCGGGGTCTGCGCGGCATGCCGGACGAAGAGATTCTGCAGCATTGGCAGACCGCCCTGAGGCTGATCCGGCAGCATGGCGTGACCTACAACGTCTACGGCGACCCCAAGGGCGAACAGCGCCCCTGGGAGCTCGACACCCTGCCCTTGATCATTCCCGAGGACGAATGGGAAACGCTGGAGCGCGGGCTCGCCCAACGGGCCAAGCTGCTGAACATGATCCTCGCGGATCTCTACGGCCCGCAACGTCTGCTGCGCGAAGGGCTGCTGCCGCCGGGTCTGGTGTTCGCCAACCCGCAGTACCACCTCGCCTGCCACAACATCAAAGCCCCGTTCGACACCTATCTGCAGATCTACGCCGCCGACATCGCGCGCGCGCCGGACGGCCGCTGGTGGGTGTGCAACGACCGGACCCAGGCGCCATCGGGTGCGGGCTACGCGCTCGAGAACCGGGTGATCACGGCACAGTGCCTGTCCGACCTGTTCCGCGAGAGCGGGGTGCGGCGGCTGGCCCATTTCTTCCAGGCCTTGCGGGAAAACCTGCGACGGCTGGCGCGGAAGGATGATCCGCGGATCGTTCTGCTCACCCCCGGGCCGTTGAACGAAACCTATTTCGAGCACGCCTTCCTGGCCCGCTATCTGGGCTATGCGCTGGTCGAAGGCGCCGACCTGACGGTGCGGGACCACAAGGTCTATCTGAAGACCGTCGGCGGGCTGCAGCAGGTCGACGTGATCCTGCGACGGCTCGACACCGAATGGGTCGACCCGCTGGAACTGCGGTCGGATTCCGCCCTCGGCGTGCCCGGCATGGTGCAGGCGG
This sequence comes from Alphaproteobacteria bacterium, assembly GCA_024742605.1. Taxonomy (GTDB): domain Bacteria; phylum Pseudomonadota; class Alphaproteobacteria; order Thalassobaculales; family Thalassobaculaceae; genus JANSYC01. The sequence continues at coordinate 3,914 of JANSYC010000108.1, forward strand.
TGCGCTCGGGCAATGTGGTGATGGCCAACGCCCTGGGCAGCGGCGTGGTCGAGACCACCGGACTGATGGGCTTCCTGCCGGGGCTGTGCCGGCATCTGCTCGGCGAGGACCTGATCCTGCCGCATGTGGCCACCTGGTGGTGCGGTCAGGAGGACGCCCGGAAAACGGTGCTCCGGGATCTCGACAGCATGCTGATCTCACCGAGTTTCCAGCAGATGAACCTGATCTCCGGCGCCTCGGGCGTGCGGACCGGCGCCGAACTCGACCCCAAGACCCGCGCCGAGGTGGAGGCGAGCATCCGGGATCGCGGACACAACTGGGTCGGCCAGGAACCGGTCTCGCTCTCGACCGCGCCGAGCTGGGAGGATGGCCGGATCGTGCCGCGTCCGATGGCGCTGCGGATGTTCGCGACGGCGATCGGGAACGACTACGTGGTCATGCCCGGCGGACTGACCCGGATTTCGGACCGGCCCAGCGTCCGCGCGGTCTCCATGCAGCGCGGCACCGGCTCGAAGGACACCTGGATCCCGTCCTCCAAATTCGACGACAGATTCTCGCTGATGTCCGGCACCGACGATACGCCGGTGCTGCGCCGCGGCGGCAACGACCTGCCGAGCCGGGCCGCCGACAACCTGTTCTGGCTGGGCCGCTATGCCGAGCGGACGGAGTCGGCGATGCGGCTGCTGCGCAGCCTGCTGGCCCGGCTGGCCGAGGATCAGGTGCAGGACGAAGCCGGCAACGTGGTGATGCAGAAGCTACTCTACATGCTGGCCCGCCCCGGCGACGTGAACGGTCTGATGCGCCGCCGCGCCCGGACCCTCAGCCCGGATCAGCTGGAACATCAGATCCAGGCCTACCTGTTCAAGCAGGACCAGCCGAACGGCATCCCGGAACTGGTGCGCACCGTCAACAACGTGGCCTCCCTCACCCGCGACCGGCTCTCGCTCGACGCCTGGCGGACGCTGGACCAGCTGTATCAGGACAGCCGGGCGCGCCGTCCCCGGGTCTGGCTCGATATCGGCGACGCGCTGGCGGTGCTGAACGACATGCTGCGGACCATGTCGGCCTTCTCGGGCCTGAACATGGAGAACACCACCCGGACCAATGCCTGGCGGTTCCTGGACATGGGCCGGCGCCTGGAACGGGCGACCCACATGGCGGGCCTGCTGCGGGGCCTGCTGTCGGTCGGCGAGCCGGAACGGATGGGCTTCCTCGACCGGCTGCTGGAACTGGCCGACAGCTACATGACCTACCGCGCCCGCTATGTGAGCTCGCCGCGGCTGGTCCCGGTGCTCGACCTGCTTCTGGTCGATGAGACCAACCCCCGGTCGGTGGCGTTTCAGTTGAACGCGCTGGCGGAACATGCGGGCGCGCTGCCCAAGATGAGCGACATGCTGGACCGGACGGTCGAGCAGCGGGTCATCCTTCAATGCCTGTCCGGCATCCAGTTGGCGGACGTGACCCGGCTGGCGAAGACGGACAAGCGCGGACGCCGGGTCGAACTGGATCAGCTCCTCAGTGGTGTTCCCGGCTCCATGGCCGAGTTGTCCGAGGTGATCGGGCGCCACTACTTCAGCCATGCCGATCTCGGCATCCAGTTGGATCCGCCGATGCAACCGCGGTATTTCGAGACATGACCCGATACTCGATCTCCCACCGGACCGACTTCGAGTATTCCCGCCCGGTGGCGATCTCCCACCACCTGATGCACCTGACCCCGCGCGCGACCGAATTCCAGGCGGTCGAAGGGTGGTCGATCCGCCTGTCGCCCAATTCGGCGGTGCGCAACCGATCCCGCGACTTCTTCGGCAATCACGTGGAGCACGTCACCATCCAGGACGAGCACGACCGGCTGGTGGTGCAGGCCGAAGGCCGGGTGGAGGTTTCCGCCCCCCCGGTTCCGACGCCCGGGACGTCGCTGCGGTGGGAGGAGGCCCGGCTCGGCGCCAGCGATGCGCTCGACAAGGTGGCGGCTGACGCGCTGGCCGCTCAACCCTTCGCCTACGCCTCCCCCATGACCCGGTGCAGCCAGGAGGTGGTCGACTGGGTTCGGCGGAGCTTTCCGGAGGGCCGCCCGCTGCTGGAGGGCGCGCTCGATCTGAACCACCGCATCTTCACCGAGTTCGAGTACGATCCCAGTGCGACGACCATTTCGACCCCGGTCGACACGGTGTTCGAGATGCGCAAAGGCGTCTGTCAGGACTTCGCGCACCTGATGCTGGCGGGATTGCGGGGCCTCGGCCTGCCGTCGCGCTATGTCAGCGGCTACCTGCTGACCTATCCGCCGCCGGGCGGGGTCAAGCTGCAGGGCTCGGATGCCAGTCACGCCTGGGTTTCGGTGCGGGTGCCGGATCACGGCTGGGTCGACTTGGATCCGACCAACGACAAGTTCACCACCATCGAACACATCACCCTGGCCTGGGGGCGCGACTACGGCGATGTCAGCCCGGTGCGCGGCGCCATCGTCGGCGGCGGCCGGCACGAGGTGAAGGTGGCGGTGGACGTGCGCCCGGTCGACGCGCCGGTGGTGCTGGAGCCGTCCGCAGGGTGAGTGTCGTTTGACAGGAGTCGTGGTCCGACAAGCTCACCACGATAAATCTTAAATACCGTTGTGGCCCGGAGCCTGTCGAAGGACGGCGCCGCTATTTGTAGAAACGCGCCTTGGCCTTGGACGACAGCTCGACCCGGTCGACGCAGGCTTCAACCGGCTGGCCGCCGCTGGTGCATTCGAAGAACCCGTTCAAAAGCACCTCACCCACGTCGTCGCAGGAGACCGCGGTCATATCGAACAGATTGACCGTGGTCTTGTTCGCCCGCAGCGGGGAGACCGGCACCGCCAAGCGCTTCTCGATGACGCCACCGGTTCCGAAGACCAGAAGCTCGAGATTGAAGGCGTCGTACTCGACCTCGGTCGGATTGCGGAAAACCACATAGGCCCGGCAGCCGCCCTCGATCGATTCGAGCTTGTTGAGCTCGAGACCGATCATCGGACCATCGGTCGCCGCTGCGGTTTGCGCCTGCACCGGCTGGGTCAGCATAACGCTCCCCAGAACCGCCAATCCCGTCAGTACGCTCTTCGCCAAATTCATCGGTCGTCTCCCAAGCCCGTATCCGGAACGCGCCGCCTCGACGCGGCTCCCGACAGTGATAAGAGCCCTTCGATTGTGGCACAAGCGCGGCTCTGTTACTCCACCCCTATGGCGGGTCGGTTTTTTGATATTCTCGACCGGCCAACCGCGTACCCTGTCGCCTCCTTCACGAGATTTAGGGACTGAACATGGCCAGCAAGATCCCCGCGACCGTCGTCACCGGATTTCTCGGCGCCGGCAAGACCAGCCTGATCCGGAATCTGATCGAGCGCGCAAACGGCCGCAGATATGCCTTCGTGATCAATGAGTTCGGAGATCTCGGCGTGGATCGAGAGCTGATCAAGGGCTGCGGGATCGAGGGCTGCGAGGACGAGGACGTGGTCGAGCTGACCAATGGCTGCATCTGCTGCACCGTCGCCGACGACTTTCTGCCGACCATCCAGGGCCTGCTGGACCGCCCGCAGCGGCCGGACCACATCATCATCGAGACCTCCGGCCTGGCCCTGCCGAAGCCGCTGCTGAAGGCGTTCGGCTGGCCGGAGGTGCGGACCCGCTCGACGGTGGACGGGGTGATCGCGGTGATCGATGCGGCGGCCGTCGCCGCCGGTCGATTCGCGACCGATGTCGCCGCCGTCCAGGCCCAGCGCGAGTCCGACGACATGCTCGACCACGAAAGCCCGCTGGAGGAACTGTTCGAGGAACAACTGTCCTGCGCCGACATGGTGATCCTGAACAAGACCGATCTGGTCGACGCCGCGACCCTGGCCCGGGTGAAGGCCCAGGTTCAGGCCGAATTGCGGCCCGGCGTGAAGATCGTCACCTCCGCCAACGGCCAGGTGGATCCCACCATCCTGCTGGGTCTCGAATCCGCCGCCGAGGACGATCTCGCCAGCCGTCCGTCCCATCATGACGACGGCCACGAACACGACCATGACGATTTCGCCTCGATCGTGGTCGATCTGGGCGAGGTCACCGATCCGGACCTCATCGAGGCCCGGATCATGGAGATGGCCCGCAGCCACGACATCCTGCGCATCAAGGGCTTCCTCGCCCTGCCCGGCAAGCCGATGCGGATGGTGGTGCAGGCCGTCGGCGACCGGGTCCAGCGCTATTTCGACCGGCCCTGGGCCGCCGGCGAGCCGCAGCGCTCCCAACTCGTGGTGATCGGCGAGACCGGGTTCGATGCGGCGGCGGTGACGGCGGGCCTGCGCGGGACGCTTCGGGCGGACGCGGCCGAATAGATGCATCTGCTTGCCACCCGGTCGGGTGCGATCGACGACGGGGACGAGGCCGTCGATCTGGGCCAGACACCCGGCGACATCCTTGTGCTGACCGCCGCCGATACCGATCTCGCCTGCCTGTCCGCCGCCCACCGGAGCGGCGGGCCGTCCCTGCGGCTCGCCAATCTGATGCGCCTTCGTCACAATCTGTCGGTCGATCTCTACGTCGAGCAGATGGTCGAGCGGGCCAGGCTGGTGATCGTCCGGCTGATCGGCGGCGTGCCCTATTGGCCCTACGGCATCGAGCAGATCGAGCTGGCCGCGCGCCGCCACGGGATCGCGCTGGCCTGCGTGCCCGGCGACGACACGCCGGATGCGGATCTGATGGGCCGCTCGTCGCTGCCTGTGGAGAGCGTTCACAGGATCTGGCGCTACCTGCAGGAGGGCGGGGCCGAGAACGCCTCCCAGTTGCTGGCCTATGCGACCGACCTTCTGGGGGTGGCGACGGCCTGGCGGGAACCGGCGCCGATCCCGCGTGCAGGCCTTTGGTGGCCCGGTCTGGATCACCCGGATCTAGAGTCCCTCAAAGCCCATTGGCCCGCGCCGGACGCACCAGCGGTCCCGGTGGTGTTCTATCGGGCGCTGGTTCAGTCGGGCCAACTCGGACCGCTGACGGCGCTGGTACACGCCCTGGCGGCGCGCGGCCTGGGCGCGGTGCCGATCCACGTCCAGAGTCTGAAGGAACCGGCCTCAGCCGCGCTGGTGCGTGAAACACTCGCCGCCAGCAGACCGCCGATCATCCTGAATTGCACCTCCTTCGCGGTGTCGAAACCGGGGGATCCGGGGAGCGGGCCGTTCGCCGTGGCCGATTGTCCGATCCTGCAGACCGTGCTGTCGAGCGGCGCACGGTCGGTCTGGGAGGCCGGCACTCAAGGCCTGGGCCCACGGGACATCGCCATGCACGTGGCCCTGCCGGAAATCGACGGGCGGCTGCTGGGCCGGGCGGTGTCCTTCAAGGGCGACGGGGTGTTCGACGAGGCCACCCAATGCCCGATCGTCGGCCCCGAGCCGATCGCCGACCGGATCGCCTTTGCCGCCGACCAGGCGGCCGCGTTCGCCCGGCTGCGCGCCACCCCGACGGCCGAGCGGCGGATCGCCCTGGTGCTGGCCAACTATCCGACCAAGGAGGGCCGGCTCGGCAACGGCGTGGGCCTGGACACCCCGGCCTCGACCATCAGCATCCTCGCCGCACTGAGGGACCAGGGTTACGAGCCCACCGGCGCGCCCGAGAGCGGCGCGGCCCTTATGGACCATCTGCTCGCCGGACCGACCAATGCCGCCTTCAGTCTGGACCGGGCGGGTGG
>JANSYC010000146.1 GCA_024742605.1 Alphaproteobacteria bacterium
CGGCTCGATCTCGAACACATCAAGACCGGCGCCACCCAGCTTGCCTGAGCGCAACGCGTCCAACAAATCGGGCTCCGAGACCACCGGTCCCCGCGCACAATTGATCAGGATGGCGCCGTCCTTCATCCGCGCCAACGCCTTCGCATCGATCATGTGATGGGTCGCGTCGGTCAGCGGCACGTGCAGGGTCACGAAATCGCTGGACGCCAATAGCTCATCTCGGCTCGCCCGACGCACGCCCAGCTCCCGCTCCAATGCCGGTTCCATCTCTTCGAGATCGTGATACAGCACTTCAGCGGGCTCGAAGGGGACCAGGCGCCGCGCCACCTGTTTGCCGATCCGCCCCAGGCCGATGATCCCGACCGTAGCCCCTTTCAGCCCGCGGGACTCGGCCCTGTAGGTGCTGGACCACCAATGCCCTTCCCGTACGGAACGATCGAGCGCAGGCAGCCTGCGGCCGGTTGCCAGCATCATCATAAGGGCATGCTCCGACACTCCTTCCGAGGTGCCGCCCGGGGTGATGGCGAGCGGAATCTGCCGGTCCCGAAGGTCCTTGATCGCGACCGTGTCGTGGTAGCCGACCCCCTGATGAAGCACCAGCCGCAGATTGGATGCGGCCGCGATCGAGGCCTCATCCAATCTGCCACCACCGACCAGGATCACCTCGGCCCGTTCCAGCTTTTCCGCCCGTTCCACCGGGTCATCAGACTCGAGGAACATCATCTCGTAGTCGGCTGGTGCCTGGGCACGGATCAGGTCGTAGAGACGGGTGTTCGCGCGGACATAATACAGAACGGGGATGGTCATATGCTTACCAAGCGTGAGTTTCTGGCCGGGGCGGATTGATCTGATGCGATCCGACTGGAATGCTAGCCACTACAACATCACTTCAAAAGGAAGAACACCATGTCTGCCGCCGACACACTCTCGTTCCAGCGTCTCAACCCGTCGTTGGGCGTCCAGGTGACCGGCGTCGATCTGGCGGACCCGGCTTTCCGGTCGGATGGGACCAACCTGTTCGGTCAGATCTACCGGGGCTGGCTCGACAGCGGTGGCGTGATGGTGATCCGGGATCAGAATCTGGAGCCGGAGGATCAGCTGGCCTTCTCCCGCAGGTTCGGCGAGCTGGATCCTCTCGAGGGTGCAACGGTGGAGCCGTATCTGCATCCCGAGCACCGGGAGATCTATCGGGTCTCGAACAAGGTCAAGGACGGGGTCAAGCTGGGGCGGCAGCGGGCGGGCGTCTACTGGCACTCCGACAATTCCCACAAGGAACGGGCGGCCAAGGCCTCCCTGCTGTACGGGATCGAGATCCCGCCCTATGGCGGTGACACCATGTTTTCGAACATGACCGTCGCCTACGAGGCCTTGTCCGAAACCTTCCGGCGCACCATCGACGGGCTGCGCTGCATCCACGATTTCGAAAAGGCCAAATCCGGCAGTTTCAAGAACGAAACCGTGACCGACCGTCACCTGACCACCACCCCGCCGATCAGCCACCCGCTGGTGCGCACCCACCCCGAGACCGGGCGCAAATGCCTGTACCTGAACGCCGGGGTGATCACCGGGATCGAGGGCATGGACCCGGAGGAAAGTGCGGCACTTCTGGATTTTCTGTACCGGCACTGCATCCGGCCGGAATTCGTCTATCGCCACCAGTGGCGGGAAAAGGATCTGCTGATCTGGGACAACCGCTGCACCATGCACTACGCCGTCGCCGATTACGACGGCGTGGGAGAGCGCTACATGCACCGGACCACGGTGTTCGGTGATCGGCCAGTCTAGAACTTCATCAGCGTCTCGACCTTGGCCTTCAACTGGCCGGGGCTGAACGGCTTGACCACATAGGCGTCGACGCGGTGCTGCTTGGCGGCCAAGACGATGTCCCGATCGGCGTGCCCGGTCAGCATCAGGAATTTCATGTTCGGGTGCATCAGCCGGACCTGACGGAGGAAATCGATGCCGTTCACCTTCGGCATGTTCCAGTCCGAGATGATCAGCTCGAAGGCGCCGTCCGCCGCGTCAAGTGCCTTGAGCGCCTGCGAGCCGTCGGTCACGTGGGTCACCTCGGTGATTCCCATGGTCCGCAGAACGCCCCGCGCCAGCTTGGCCGCCATCGGCTCGTCCTCGGCCAGCAGCACGCGGACCCCACGTAGGGTCGGCGCAAGGCCCTGATCCTTCGGCTCGGTCATGTATCCGGTTCCATTTGCCCTAAGGCCGTGAGTTCGGCCACGCCACGCTCGACCGCGCCCGGAAGCTCGGCACATGCCATCGTCGCCTGATCAAGATGCCCCTGGGTGGCCGTTCGTTCAACCGTCTCCGCCAGCCGCCAGACCAGGCGCAGGCCGACCGATCCGGCGCCGCTTTTCAGAGCATGGGCAATCTCCGAAGCGGCATCGCCGTCGCCCGTGGCCAGCGCCTCCCGCAGCGCGTCCAGGGTGCCAGGCGCCGAGGCATGGAAATCGGCCACCATCTCATCGGCAAAATCGTCTCCCAGCTCGTCGCGCATCGCCTGAAGGGCGCGCGGCTCGATCTCGGCATCGCCATCCCGAAGCACCGCGGACAGATCGAACCCCGGAGCGGCCAAGCCCACAACTTCCGCCGCACCCTCCCCGGCACGATCCAGATCGAGCACCCGTGCCATCTCCCGGATCAGACGCCCCGGATCAATCGGCTTGGCCACCACCCCATTCATGCCCGCCTCCAGGCAGCGCCGCACCTCGTGCTCCATCGCACCGGCGGTGACCGCGAGAATGGGTGTCTGCGCTTTTGGGCCCGGCAGTGCGCGGATCGCACGGGTCGCGGCCAGCCCGTCCAGGCCCGGCATGTGATAATCCATCAGGATCAGATCGAAGGCCGCGCCGCTGGCCCCGTGCTCCCCCGAGACCGCAGCCACCGCCTCGTCGCCGCGCCCGACCAAAGTCACCCGATGCCCCTGCTTCTCCAGCAGTCCGCGCGCCACCCTCTGGTTCACCTGATTATCCTCGGCCACCAGAACCGACAGCGGCGGCAGCTGCGCGATCTCACCTTCCTCAGCCAGCGTCGCCCGGTCCGCAGCCGGGAATGCAACCCGAAGATTGAAGACCGAGCCGACCCCCGGTTCGCTGTCCACCAGAATATCTCCGCCCATCAGATCGGCGATCCGCTTCGATATGGACAGCCCCAGACCGGTTCCGCCGAACCGCCGCGCGGTCGAGCTATCCGCCTGGGCGAAATCGCCGAACAGGCGCCCGAGCACCTCGCGGCTCATGCCGATCCCCGTATCGTGTACGGAGATCGAGATCGGCACCGGATCGCCCTCGCCGGTCCGGGTCATCCGCACCGTCACGGATCCCGCATCGGTGAACTTCACCGCGTTCCCGATCAGGTTCAGCACAACCTGGCGCAGGCGGTTCGGATCGCCCAGCAGCGCCGCCGGCACGTCGTCGGAAATCTCCGCCGCCAACGTCACACCCTTTTCCGAGGCGCGGCCGGACATCAGGGTCACGGCGCCCTCGACCACCCGCCGAGGATCGAAGGGGATCGTCTCCAACGCCATCTTGCCCGCGTCCAGTTTCGAGGAATCTAGGATGTCATTGAGGATGCTCATCAAGCCTTCGCCGGAGTCGAGCACCGTGCCGGCGATCTCCCGCTGCTCGGCATTCAACGGCTGATCCAGAAGGAGGCGGGTCATGCCGATCACCCCGTTCATCGGCGTCCGGATCTCATGACTCATCATCGCCAGAAACTCGGACTTGGCCCGGGTCGCGTCTTCGGCACGGCTGCGGGCCTCGCTGACCTCGGCCATGGCGTCGCGGAACACCTCCAGAGCCTGGGCCATGGCGCCGATCTCGTCCCGCCGGGCGCGGTCGGACACCCGGACATCGGTGTCGCCCGAGGCCAGCGAGGTCATCGCCCGCTCCATCCGTCCCAGCGGTGCCACGATGGTACGGGCCAGCAGGAAGACCACCACAATGGCGGCCAGTCCGACGATCCCGACCGCCAACTGGGTCCAGAACCGGGTCCGTTCGATCAGTTCATCCGCATCCAGCCAGAACCGGTAGCCGTCGGACGCAGCGGTCTGGGCCAGCCGCTCCAGATTCCGGGCTATCTCCTGCCCCAGTTCATCCCGCTGGTCGCCGGCCACCGGGGCTGTTCGGACCCAGGCGGAGACCTGGTCACGGAGCGTTCCGACCAATGTGTGGGACGCCTCGGACTCGCCGCGTTCAAAGACCACGTCCAGGTCGGAGTTCAGGTCGCCCGCCAGCTCGTTGATCCGGTCCATCGCACCCGTGCCGCGAAACCGATCCTCCAACTCCATGACCGCGAAGGTGGTCTGGGCCGCGCGTGCGAAATTGATGGCCTGTAGCGGCCGGTCGTACATCCGCTGGGTCAGATCGCCGAGCAGCCCGGTCGCGTACAGGGCCACGCCGGCCAAGGCCGCAGCCGCGAGGATCGCCACCAGAAAGGCGCCCAGCAGTTTGAACCGGATCGACATGGCGCTGCTGTCCTACCTCGGAAAAGTTCCAGACCCGGCTTGGCGCGAACAACGGCCGCTATTCCGACACCGTAATCTCAAGCTTCATTTTCGGATGAATGCGGCACAGCACCAGCACCTGACCGGGCGTATCGAAGGCCACACTGGTTTCGGCACCGGGGGCCTGCAGCCCGATATCGAACGCATTCCCGCTGCTTTCCGAATAGACGTTGTGATCCCAGTCGTCATCGTTCACGAAATTGAGACTCTGGCCGACCGAGAGAGTCACGGTATCCGGCGTGAAGACCTGATCCTTTTGCCCCACTCGGAAATCGGCGGCCAGCGCCCCGAGTGCCGCCAACGCCAATGCGTTGGCAAGAACAGCACCTGCGATCACTTTGTGTCTGAAAGACATGCCGGTCGCTCCACGTTTTCCCCGTGTGGCTGGTATACCCAAATGCGGCGCACACCGCCAGTATCGGCAGGCGTCAGTTTCTCGACAGAAAGCGTCCGATCCGCCGTTAACATGCGCGCAAACCTGATGCACACTCCCTCACTTGCGGACCCGGAGGATCATGATGGCGGAGTATTCGGTATTCTCACTCCTGCGCGAGGGGCTGACGGGCCATAAGGGCTGGATCCGCGCCTGGCGGGATCCGGAACCCAAGAAGCACTATGACGTGGTGATCATCGGCGGCGGCGGGCACGGGCTCGCAACCGCCTATTACCTCGCGAAGAGCCAGGGCATCCGGAACGTCGCTGTGCTGGAGAAGGGCTATATCGGCGGCGGCAATGTGGGCCGCAATACCACCATCGTGCGCTCCAATTACATGCTCGACGGCAATTCCCATTTCTACGAGCACAGCCTGAAGCTCTGGGAG
>JANSYC010000148.1 GCA_024742605.1 Alphaproteobacteria bacterium
CAGAACGATCTCGTCTTCGCCCGGATGGGTACTCGACGCGAGCCAGACAGGACGTCCCCCAATGGCCGCCGTCAGCGCCGCCCGCTCGGCCTCGTCGACGGGTGGCGGTGCCCCGGCCGCCTTCAGACTGGGCGAGACCCGCACCTCGCGCCCACCCAGGTCCCGGAACCGCTGCGCCTGCTCGGGTCCCGCCGCCAGGATCAGGTCGAACGCGGCAAAAATCGGACGGGCCAGACCTAAACCGCGCCGCCAGCCACGATACGAGTCAGCCGACATGCGGGCATCGAGAAGCACCATCGGCGTCCGCCGCGTCCGCGTTTCAAGAACCAGGCTGGGCCAAAGGTCGCTTTCGACCCAAACCGCAAGATCGGGACGCCAGTGATCGAGGAAGCGCCTGACCCATGTCGGCCGGTCGACCGGAACGAACTGGTGCATGACGCCCTGCGGCAGGCGTCGCGCCATGGTCGCAGCGGACGTCACCGTCCCGGTGGTCACCAGCAGACGCAGATCCGGGCGCGCATCTATCAAACGTTCGATCAGCGGCAGCAGTGCCACCGACTCGCCCACGCTGGCGGCATGCATCCAAACCAGGAGTCCCTCGGGGCGATCCAGACTTGCGATGCCCCGCCGTTCGTCGATGCGTGTCGGATCTTCCTTGCCGCGCGCCATGCGCCCTGCAAGGTAGCTGTCGATCACAGGTCGCCCGAGCGTTGCTGCCAAACGATAGAGCGCCAGCATCACGACATGCTCTCTGGCCGCTGGGCGGGGCGATCCGCCGGGGGGATCGGATCATGGCCCATCAGCCGGTCCGCCTGGTCGGTCGCAGCGGTGATCGAGACCTCAATCTGCTCCAGGTATAGCTTCCGGTCGCTCTCCTCAAGCGTACGCGGCACACGGATCGGATCTCCGTAGATCACGACACCGCGTCCGAAGGGCAAGGCGATGACGAACCGATCCCAGGAGCGCGCGAGCAGCCGGTTCCGAGTGCTCCAGCCGGCGGGGATGATCGGAAAACCGGTGATCCGTGCGGCCTCGACGATGCCGGGGTGACATCGCATGCGCGGACCTCTCGGACCATCCGGCGTGATGCCGACGCTGACCCCCTCGCGAAGCGCCCGCACCATGCCCTTGAACGCGGCAGTCGCGTTCTTTCTGGTGCTCCCGTAAATCGGGCGGGTGACGACTCTGCCATAGGCGGCGCCAAGCACCCGGCTGTCGCCATGTTCTGACATGACCATACCCAGCGGCTTACCCGGCGGCCAGGTGCGGCCGATCAGCATGAGTCGGTTGTGCCAGAACGCGCCGATGATCACATCCGAACCGAAGGCCACCGCACGCCCCTCGGCGGAGCCATCTACGCGCCAGCGCGTCGTCCGAATCACAAGGGCGATCAGCCCCCGCGCCATCAGCCCGAGGAGGCGTTGTCCGATTGAGCTCTTGATAAGGCGTCTGAACATGGGGGCGGCAGCTCGATCGTGCGATACACGTCAGGTGCTTACCATGCCTGCCGGTGAGAATACCAAACCTTAAGCCGCGTCTCGGGGCGCCGTCTTGCGATCATCCGGGCCGAAGGGCGCAAGGTTTTCCAGGAACATCTCGGCGCAATGCTCCCAGGTGAAGCCGAGCGCATGCTCGCGCGGAACGCGACGGTCTATCAGTAGGGCGCCCTCGACCGCCTTCGCGAGATCCTCATCGAGGACGCCGGCGCCGCTCTCGCCGACCACGTCGAGCGGACCGGCCACCGGATACGCCGCCACCGGCACGCCGCAGGCCATGGCCTCGATCAGAACCAGTCCGAACGTGTCGGTCCGACTGGGGAACACGAACACATCCGCCGACGCGTAGTGGCGGGCCAGATCCTCGCCGGACTTCGAGCCGACAAAGACTGTGTCCGGATGCTTGCGGGCCAGCTCCTCGCGCTGCGGGCCGTCGCCGACCACCACCTTGGTGCCCGCAGTGTCCAGGGACAGGAACGCCCCGATGTTCTTTTCGACGGCAACCCGCCCGACATACATCGAGATCGGCCGTGGCAGATCGAGGATCGAGGGCTGCGGATGGAACAGGTCGATGTCCACGCCCCGGGTCCAGGACTTAACGTTCCGGATGCCCCAGTGTTCGAGTTCCCGCCGCAGGGAATCGGTGGCGACCATCACCCCCTGAGATCTGCCGTGGAACCGCCGCATCACGGCGTAGCTCCAGGAAATCGGAATCAGCGTCCGCGCCCGAACGTATTCAGGGAACTTGGTGTGATAGGCCGTCGTGAACGGCAGTTTCCGTCTGATGCAATAGGCGCGCGCCGCATGGCCGAGCGGGCCTTCGGTGGCGATATGGATCGCGGAGGGTTGGGCCGATTCGATCAGATTCGCCATCTTGCGATCCGGCAACAGCGCCAGCCTGATTTCCGGATAGGTCGGACAGGGCACGGTTCGAAAATCGTTGGGCGTGATGAAAGTGACGTTGTTGCCCATCTCCGTCAGGTGTTCCCCAACCGTCGACAGGGTGCGGACGACGCCGTTCACTTGCGGGAACCAGGCGTCGGTGACGATCGTGATGTGCATGATTCGGGGTCCTGTCAGACGGCGAAGGACAGCTGCCGGACATCCGCCCAGTGCAGGATCTCGAGCTGGCCGTCCATGTGTTCGACCAGAGCCGTGCAGCTCTCGACCCAGTCGCCGTCATTGCAATAGAGAACATCGCCGATCTGGCGCATCTCCGCCTTGTGGATATGCCCGCAGATGACGCCGTCGACGCCCCGTTTGGCGGCTTCGGTCGCGAGCGCGGTCTCGAACCGGCCGATGAACTCGACCGCCCGTTTGGCTTTCTGCTTCAGATAGGCCGACAGCGACCAATACGGGTAACCCAGCCGCCGCCGGACCTCGTTGAACCCGGTATTGATCGACAGAAGGGTGTTGTAGCCCCAGTCCCCCAGGATCGCGAGCCACTTGGCGTAGGTCACAACCGCATCGAACTCGTCGCCGTGAATCACCAGAAATCTGCGACCGTCCTTGGTGACGTGGATGTGCTCCGGGCGGATCTCGATCTGGCCGAAGTTCACGTTGAGAAAATCGCGAAACATCTCATCGTGATTGCCCGGAATGAACATAACCTTCGTACCCTTGCGCGCCTTGCGCAGGACCTTCTGGATCACGTCGTTATGAGATTGCCGCCAGGACCAGGACCGCTTCATCCTCCACAGGTCGATGATGTCACCGACCAAGTACAGATACTCGCTCTCGGTATAACGGAGGAAGTCCAGCAAGAACTCGGACTGACAGCCTTTGGTTCCGAGATGGACATCCGATATCCAGATCGCTCGGTAGTGGGTAACATGGCCGTCCGCGTTCATCTCGACCCCTTCCCACTGAATTAGATCCGCTGCGAATCAGTGACCCCAAGACTTGCTGCGAGGGATACGCACGGATCTATATGTAGTAAAGTTAAACTATGGTGACACTCTCGGAATCATTATTTGTCACACTAATGTAATATTTGATAAAAATTTGGAATAGATATTTCATTTGTGTACAAGGGCGGTGATTCGTCGTCTCGATTTTTAGAAGACCAGCCGTCCGGCAAAGTCTTCGCGGAAACCGGAAGGCCTCAATCCATGACCGATAAGCCTGATTCGCCAATGCCATGGGCGGCGGCAGCAGATCCAATCGACACTCTGGAACGGCGCCAGAAGATCCTGATGATCTTCAACCCCACTGCGGGGGGCGCAAGACAGAGGTTACTGCGAAACGTCGTCAGTCGGCTCGAACAGGCCGGCGCGGAGGTGAGCTTGCGCCCGACAACAAAGGCCGGCGATGCCGAGACCTTCGCACGGGACGCCGCCCGTAATCAGACCGATTCGCCGGATCTGGTGGTCGCCGCCGGCGGCGACGGAACAATCAACGAGGTGGTGAACGGTCTCGCGGGAAGCGCGCTTCCGCTCGCCATCCTACCGATGGGAACCGCGAATGTGATGGCCGCGGAGATCGGCCTCGGCCTATCAGCAAAGGCGGTCGCCGACGCGATCCTGACCGGCCCGATCCTGCCGATCCATCTGGGCATTGCGAACGGCCGCCGGTTCACCCTGATGGCCGGAATCGGCCTGGATGCGGACGTGGTCGCCACCATAGACATCGCGCTCAAGCGCCGCACCGGCAAGCTCGCCTACGCGGTCGCCACCGCCATGCGCTGGCTGGAGTACCGCCAGCGCAAATTCCGGATCTCAATCGACGGACAGCCCTATGAGGCGGCGGCCGCCGTGATCGCGAACGGGCATTTCTACGCCGGGCGCTTCGTTTGCGCGGCTGACGCCAGGATCACCGATCCGATCCTGCATGTCTGCCTGTTCGAGAAGCCGGGGCGCTGGCAGGCCCTGTATTACATGGCGGCCCTGTTCGGCGGCTTTCTGTCCCGGCTGAAGACGTTTCGGGTGGTCGCCGGCCGCGAGATCCGGGTCCTGGCCGATCACACCGGGCCCGTGCAGGGCGATGGCGACGTGATCGCGAAGCTGCCCGTGGACATCCGGGTCGCGGCCGAGACCATCCGCCTGATCATGCCGGTGGTCCGGGTGTAGATCCGGGTCACGCCACTGATTGTTCTTGAGAGGAATAGATCCGGTTCCGAGATGACGGTTGGGTGCAACGGCATCACGCGCTATATGCGTCACAACATGACAGAAACAGTTAATCCGCTCCACAAACAGATCCCGCTCACCCGGGAGAACCTGCGCTCGGGCGTAATCCGCGACTGGATCAAACAGCAGGATCCCACTTTCGTGCCGATGGCCGAGGACGAGGTGATCGCGTCACGGCATGCCCTGTTCGAGGGGAAAGCTCCTGCAGAGGATGTCTGGCTGTTCGGATACGGCTCGCTGATCTGGAACCCGACCATCGAATTCGAGGAAAAGCGCTGCGGGACCGTGTTCGGCGTGCACCGTCGGTTCTGTCTCGAAACCCGCCTCGGACGCGGCACCCCCGAACGGCCGGGATTGACCCTCGGTTTGGATCGTGGCGGTAGCTGTCGCGGCTTAGCCTTCCGCATTCCCGGCCGGGCTGCCGAAGAGGAATTGGATCTGGTCTGGCGACGGGAGATGATATCGAACGCCTACCGACCGGCCTGGCTGAAAGTTCGGACCGACGAAG
>JANSYC010000157.1 GCA_024742605.1 Alphaproteobacteria bacterium
CGCCACGCCGGCAACAATGTACGCCCATTCGCTCAGCCGGAATTGGGAAAGCGATGCGGACCTGCCCGACATGGCCCGGGCGGCCGGCTGTCGGGACATTGCCGCCCAGCTCATCAGTTTTGCGCAGGACGAGGGAATCGACCTGGCCATGGGGGGCGGCCGCCGCAATTTCCTGCCGGACGGCGCCGGGGGTGAGCGAGCCGATGGCCGCGACCTGACGGCCGAGTGGCAAGGTGTCGTGGTGCAGGACCGGACGAGCCTGCTCGCCCTGCCGGCTGACGGTCCGGAACCTGTTCTGGGCCTCTTCAATGACGACCATATGTCCTATGAGGCGGACCGGGCCGGTACGGATGAGCCGTCCCTGGCCGAGATGACGGGCTTTGCCATTGACCGTCTGTCGCGCCATGAGGGCGGTTATGTGCTGATGGTGGAGGCCGGGCGCGTGGATCATGCCCACCACTCGACCAATGCCTATCGGGCGTTGACCGACATGGAGGCGTTTGATGCCGCGATCGAAACGGCTCTGGCCCGCGTCGATCTGGACAATACTCTGGTGATCGTGACGGCCGATCACGGGCACGTCATGACCTTTGCGGGCTATCCGGCCCGTGGCAATCCGATTCTGGGCCTGGTGCGCCGGTCCGACCCCTATCGGCCCGGCAGCGCCCCCAGCCTCACCCTGGACGAGAGCGGCCGCCCCTATACGACGCTCGGCTATCGCAATGGCCAAAATGTGCGCACGCCCGACAGTCCGGCCTTGGATGAGGCCGACACGCTGGACCCTGATTACCGTCAGGAAGTCCTGGTCGAACTGGAGGATGAGACCCATTCCGGCGCCGATGTCGCGCTTTACGCAACCGGTCCCCGGGCGCACTGGTTTTCAGGCTCGCTGGAGCAGAACACGATCTTCCATCTGATCACCGCTGCCCTGGGGTGGGAGGATGATGCCGAAGGTCGGGGCGGATCGTCGCAGGAATAGAATTATTATGCTGTTCAGCTAGGGTTCAGCGGCCCCTTCGTCTAATCTTCTGGAAACTGACCGGAAATGAGGGAGCGCAGGGGGCGTTCCCGACCGGCCAGGCAGGCTCTGGGAGGGGTCCTGAAAATGAAAACTCTACTCGCAGCTCTGGTGTCTGTGGCCGCCGTGTCCGTGCCGGCCATGGCGCAGGATTACAGTGCCCCGCCAACCTATGGCAGCGTCAATCTCAATGCCGGTTTCACGCCGGACCCCTACACGGTCCAGCTGACCTCGGGCGGGGCCCGTCCCGCCAGCAATGTCTCCTCGTCCTGCCGGGGGTGGATCGCCAATGCGCCCGATTTCTCGGTGACCTATTCGGCCGGCTCCACTTTCGACCTGACCATCGGAGCCGTGTCGGACAGCGACACCACGCTCGTGGTGAACGGTCCGACCGGCCGCTGGTATTGCGATGATGACAGCGGTGAGGGTCTCAATCCCTCTCTGACCTTCGCCAATCCGAGCTCGGGCCGTTACGACATTTGGGTCGGCTCCTATCGCGAAGGCGATTACGCTTCGGCCACGCTGGCGATTTCCGAGCTGGGCCTGACCAGCGGCGGCGGGGGCGGTGGCTCCTATGGCGGGATCGACTGGTCCCTGCCGGCCAATTTTGGCAGCACCTCCCTGCGCGGCGGTTTCTCGCCGGATCCCTATACGGTTGATGTCGTGTCCGGCGGTGCGTATGCGGCGTCGAGTGTCGACAGCAGCTGCCGGGGCTATGTTTCGGGGGCTCCGGACTTCGAGTTGAGCTTCTCCGCGGGTTCCTTGCCGCTGACGATCGCAGCCGTCGCCAGTGGTGACACCACGCTTCTGGTCAATGACCCGAACGGCAACTGGTATTGCAATGATGATGGCGGTGAGGGGCTCAACCCGCTGCTGACCTTCTCCAATCCGCGTTCGGGCACCTATGACATCTGGGTCGGGTCCTACAGCGAAGGCCGAAACATCAATGCCACCTTGTCCTTCTCCGAGCTGGGCCTCACGGCCGGCAGCAGCGGTGGTGGCGGGGGCGGCGGCTCCTATGGCCAGATCGACTGGTCCCTGCCCGCCAATTTCGGCAGCGTCTCCCTGCGCGGCGGCTTCACGCCGGACCCGTATCGCGTGGATATCGTGTCCGGGGGCACCCACCGGGCCTCCGAAGTGCGCAGTGGTTGCGCTGGCTGGGTGTCGGCCGCCCCGGACTTCGAACTCAGCTTCACCGCCGGCTCGCTGCCGCTAATCCTCTCGGCCGCGTCCAGCAGTGACACGACCATTCTGGTCAATGACCCGAATGGCAACTGGCACTGCAATGATGATGGCGGCAATGCGGGTCTGAACCCGGCGCTGACCTTCAACAATCCGGCCTCGGGTACGTATGACATCTGGATCGGTTCCTATCGCCAGGGCCAGAATCCAAGTGCCACCCTGTCGATCTCCGAGATCTACAGCGAATAGGCTGACACAGGCCTGACAGGAAACGGGACCGCCGGTTTGCGCCGGCGGTCCTTTTTCATGGACGGAAAGCGCGCTAAGCCTGTTGGCATAATCACAAGATTTCGGGGACGGTCACATGCGAATTTTCCTGGGTATCCTGGCGGCGGTTCTGGCCCTCGCCGGTCTCGCCTTCTTCTACATCATCCCGGTTCGCGTCGATGCCGGACGCAATGTCGTTGTCGAGCACGCGCCTTATGCGATCTCCGCTGAAGCCCGGGCCCTGCACGATGATCTGCGCGTCGGTGATCTGCATTCCGACATGCTGCTCTGGATGCGCAATCCGGCGCACCGGAATGACCGGGGGCACACCGACCTGCCGCGCCTGCGCGAAGGCCGGGTCGCGCTCCAGGTGTTCGCCAGCGTAACCAAGACACCGTCTTCGATGAATTACGAGGCCAACTCGGCGGATAGTGACAACATCACCCCGCTTGCCATTGCGCAGCGCTGGCCGATCGACACCTGGGGATCGATCCGGAACCGGGCGCTGTACCATGCGGATCGTCTCAATCGGTTGGCGCAGCGCGACGATGCTTTCACCGTGATACGCTCACGGGCCGATCTTGATGCTGTTCTGACCGCACGGGAGTCCGATCCTGATGCCCTGGCGGGCCTGTTGGCGACCGAAGGCGCACACCCTCTGGAAGGGGATATCGCGAATATTGCCCCCCTGTGGGATGCGGGATATCGCATGGTCGGTTTGCAGCACTTCTTCGACAATGAACTCGGTGGATCGCTTCATGGCCTCAGCGGGGCGGGCCTGTCCGACTTCGGTCGTGAAGCGGTGCCGGCCCTGATCGAGCAGGGCTTCATCATCGATGTCGCCCACTCCTCGCCGCAAGTCGTGCGGGATGTGCTGGCGATGACGGACCGGCCGCTCATCGTGTCCCATACCGGTATCCATTCGCACTGTCCGGTGACCCGCAATATTCCCGACGAATTGATGCAAGCCATTGCCGCAGAAGGCGGATTGATCGGGATCGGCTTCTGGGAAGACGTCACCTGCGACGACAGTCCGGAAGGCGTCGCCGCAGCCATCCTGGCGGCGATTGATCTGGTCGGCGTCGAACATGTGGCGCTGGGTTCGGACTATGACGGCACGATCACGACCACGTTCGATGCGTCGGAATATGCCGTGCTGACGGACCGCCTGCTCGACGCCGGGCTCGGCGAAGCCGATATCCGCGCCGTCATGGGCGAGAACCTGATCACCTTCTTTCGCGAGAACCTGCCGGAATAGTCTTTCCGGTCAGGTGCCTGGCTGGACGTAGGGCACGGTGGCGAACAGGGCCCGCTCCTCGCCGCGCGGATCATTCTCCAGGCGCGGCGGCCAGTCGAAGACCATCGTCTCCCGGTTCTCCA
>JANSYC010000050.1 GCA_024742605.1 Alphaproteobacteria bacterium
CATGTAGCTCTCGACGAACCGCTCGTCGCTGCCCCATAGGGTCGAGAGCGCGCCCGGCGCCATCGGCAGCCGGATCGCGATTGCGCCGATCTCGCCCGGTTCGGTCACCGGGTGCCCTTCGGGCGTCAGGATATCCACCTGCCAGCCGGGGCAGGGATGGGTCGGTGAGCCGGGCTTGAACGGCAGCAGCTCGATCCCCCGGCAGTTCGAGGCGATGGGCCAGCCGGTCTCGGTCTGCCACCAATTGTCGATCACCGGCACCTTGAGGGTGTCCTGCGCCCATTTCAGGGTGTCCGGATCGCAGCGCTCGCCCGCCAGATACTGGGCCTCGAACGCCGAGAGGTCGTATTGCGCCAGCAGCTTGGCCTGGCTGTCCTCCTTCTTGATCGCGCGCAGTGCGGTCGGGGCGGTGAACATCGCCTGCACCTTGTGCTGGCTGATCACCCGCCAGAAGGCGCCCGCGTCGGGTGTGCCGACCGGCTTGCCCTCGTAGAGCACCGTCGTCGCCCCGCCAATCAGCGGCCCGTAGACGATAAAGGAATGGCCGACCACCCAGCCGACATCGGAGGCGGTCCAGAACACGTCGCCTGGCTTGATGCCGTAGACGTTTCTGATCGCCCAGCGCAGCGCCACGATATGGCTGCCGGTCGGACGCACCACGCCCTTCGGCCGCCCGGTGGTGCCGGACGTGTACAGGATATAGGCCGGGTCCATGGCATCCACCGGCACGCAGTCCGCCGGCTCCACCCCGTCGATGGCATCGGCCCAGAGCACGTCGCGACCCTCGACCCGCGCCATCTCCGGTTCTTTTTCTCCCAGGACCGGGCGGGGCAGCAGGATGCAGGCATCGGGCTTGTGCTCGGCCTGTTCGATGGCGCCGTCCAGCAGGGGTTTGTAGGCGATCACGCGCTGGCCCTCGATCCCGCAGGAGGCCGAGACGATGACCTTGGGCGTTGCATCGTCGATCCGCACCGCCAGCTCGTGGGCCGCGAAACCGCCGAACACCACCGAGTGGATCGCCCCCAGCCGGACGGTCGCCAGCATGGCGATCACCGCCTCCGGCACCATCGGCATGTAGATGATCACCCGGTCGCCCTTGCCGACCCCTTGCCTGGCCAATGCGCCTGCGAATATGGCGACCCGGTCCCGGAACGCGCGGTAGGTGAACCGGTCGACCACGCCGGTGACCGGGCTGTCGTAGATCAGGGCGGTCCGGTCGCCGTTGCCTTCGTCCACATGCCGATCAAGCGCGTTGTAGCAGGTGTTGATCTGGCCGCCGTCGAACCAGCGGGTGAACGGCGGGTTGTCGTGGTTCAGCACCCGGTCCCAGCGTTTGGTCCAGACCACATCCTCCGCCACCTCGCTCCAGAAGCCGTCCGGGTCGCTGATCGAACGGTTGTAGATCGCCTGAAAATCTCCGGCCATGGCGTTTCTCCCTGTCTTCGCTGCGGTCATCGGTGCCGCATTTTCGTTTGGGCGTAGTGTAGCCCTTTCGGTTCCATTGTGGAGGGGGGATTGCGCGTATATCAAATGCAGCGGGCTGGTCGACCAGCCCGCTCAGTGGGCCAGTTCGGGAGCGGTGCATGGAGACGCGAGACCTGCTCGACCGCTACGGGGATCTGTGCCGCGCGGCCGACCGACATGCCGGGAGCGGATGGCGGTCCGAGCGCGAGGACGGCCAGAAGCGGACCGTGACCCTGACGCCCGAGGTTCTCGACCGGTTCGCCGATTTTGAGATCGGCGGCATCGGCTTCGAACTGGGCAACGACTTTTTCGGAGACCGGGTCGCGATGGGCGGCGTTCCGGCCCGCCGCCAGGAGCCTTCTGAGACGCAGTGGAAAGCCTATGAGCAGAAGTGCTGGTTCGGCGCCAAGGCGCTGCTTCGGGACGCAGTATCCCGGGGCCGGGCGGACTTCGAGGCCTGCGTCGCGGCGCTTTCAACGGATGATGTCGTGGGCGGCGTGCATGTCGGGTTGCGTGTCGATCGGGAGCGTGAAATCAACATCAGCCTGCATACGGTCCGGGTCGCCGACCGGGCGATACATTTGGGCCGTCAACTGGGACGGATTCCCGGAACCGTGCTCGAGATCGGTGGTGGTCACGGACGCTTCGTGCGCGATGTCGCCAAGCTGGCGCCCGGAACCAGGATCTACTATGTCGACCTGGTTTTGAACCTGGCGATCGCGGCCCGCTATCTGACGCGGGTCTTCCCGGGCGATGTTCATCTCGCCTGGGATGAGGCGCAAGCCATTCCCCGCGACGCGCGGATCGTCCTGGTCCCGCCGTGGCGCATCGCCGAGATTCCGGTTCCGCCGGATGTCTGCTGCAATTTCCTCAGTTTCCAGCATATGGAGCGCCGCAATCTGGAATATTACGGAGATTCCCTGCTCAATATCGGCTGCCGGACGATCTTTCACCGAAACCGGATCGGTGCGCTACGTCGCGGCGAGGTCCGCATCGATCCGACCTGCTTTGGTGAGGGCTGGGTTTCCACCTTGCGAAACGAGTTCTCAACCTCGGAAATTTCGAACCGGAACGTTCCCGGAGGCCCGGTCGGCCGACTGCCGATCGTCGAAGAAATTCTGGTTCATCAAGGCTAGGGCGCTGTTCGCCTCAGCGCCCCGATTGCCCGAGCCTGCGCGGTTGGCTAGGCTTTCGGTTCTGTCTGTCAGAAGTTCCGAACCGTCACGGTGTTTGATGACCAATCCCTATGAAACCGATCTGGACAAATCGCCGGCGAACCATGTCCCGCTGACCCCGCTGAGCTTTCTGGACCGGACGGCGGCGGTGTTTCCGACCCGATTGGCGGTGGCGCATGGCAAGCGGCGCTACAGCTGGGCGGAGGCGGCGGAGCGATGCCGGCGGTTGGGCTCGGCGCTGAAGACGCGCGGGATCGGCAAGGGCGACACGGTGGCCGCCATGCTGACCAATACCCCGGAGGCCTTCGAGGCGGCCCATGGGGTGCCGATGACCGGCGGTGTGCTCAACATGCTGAACACCCGGCTGGACCCGGAGGCGATCGCCTTCATGCTGGACCATGGCGAGGCCAAGATTCTGCTGACCGATACCGAGTTCGCGCCGATCGTCAGAAAGGCGCTGGAACTCACCGAGGCTACGCCGCTGGTGATCGATGTGGACGACAGCGAGGGCCCGGGCGGGGAGAAAATCGGCGAGACCGACTACGAGAGCTTCCTGGCGTCCGGCGATCCGGGCTATCGCGGCGTGCGGCCGGATGACGAGTGGGACGCAATCTCGCTGAACTACACCAGCGGGACCACGGGTGATCCCAAAGGTGTGGTCTACCACCATCGCGGCGCCTATCTAAATGCGCTGGGCAACGTGCTGGTCTGGGGCATGAAGATGCACCCGGTCTATCTCTGGACTCTGCCGATGTTCCACTGCAACGGCTGGTGCTTCCCCTGGACCATCACGGCCCAGGCCGGCACCCATGTCTGCCTGCGCAAGGTCGAGGCAGGCGCGATCTACAAGGCCTTCGCCGAGGAGGGGGTGACGCATCTCTGCGGCGCACCGATCGTGATGGGCCTGATGCTGAATGCGCCGGAGGACCAGAAGCGCCAGTTTCCCCAGAAGGTGCAGATGATGACCGCCGCTTCCGCGCCGCCGGCCACCGTGCTGGCCGGGATGCAGGACATGGGGATCGACGTGACCCATGTCTACGGACTGACAGAGGTCTACGGCCCTGCCGTGGTCTGCGCCTGGCACGACGCATGGTCGGCTCTGCCGATCGAGCAGCAGGCCGACATCAAGTCCCGTCAGGGGGTGCGCTATCCGGTGCTGGGCGGTCTGACCGTCGCCGATCCCGAGACGCTCGAGCCGGTGCCCGCCGATGGCGAGACCATGGGCGAGGTGATGATGCGCGGCCATATCGTCATGAAGGGCTATCTGAAGAACCCGTCCGCGACCGAGAAGGCGTTCAAGGGAGGCTGGTTCCACACCGGCGATCTGGGGGTGATGCACCCGGACCACTACATCGAACTCAAGGACCGCTCGAAGGACATCATCATCTCCGGCGGCGAGAACATCTCGACCATCGAGGTGGAGGGCGTGCTGTACCGGCACCCGGCCGTGCTGGAAGCCGCCGTGGTCGCCAAGCCGGACGACAGATGGGGCGAGACCCCGTGCGCCTTCGTGACCCTGCGGCCCGGCAAGACCGCCACAGCTGAGGACATCATCGCGTTCGCCCGTACCCATCTGGCCGGGTTCAAATGCCCCAAGACCGTGGTGTTCGGGGAACTGCCGAAGACCTCGACCGGCAAGGTGCAGAAGTTCGTGCTGCGGGAGCTGGCGAAGACGGCCTAGGGGCGGATCCAACCGGTCGCCACCGCGCGGGCCCAGTCCGGACGCCCGGCCTCTGAGGCCAATCGCGCCATCCGGCGGCTGTCATAGGGCACGTTGCGGAAACTCACCCGCCAGCCATCGCCGCTGTTTTCGAGCACCGCATAGGACGCGTCGGACGTGCCGGTCTGCATGACATGGGGGATCGGTTGCGCGTCGTCGCCATAGCCGGGGCAGCCGACGCTGCCGGGGTTCACCAGCAGCCGGTTGTCCGCAAGGCGCATCGCGCGGGGCGTATGGGTGTGGGCGCAGAGGATCACGGGAAAATCGAGCCCCTGGGCCGCCCGCTCGACCGTCTCCTGCGGTGCCATCGCCATCACGCCGCCAGGCAGCACCTGTTCCATCCAGTAGGTGGTGTCGTCCTGCGGGGTGCCGTGACAGAGGAAGATCTCATCCCGAAGTCCGATACTCGGTTTCAGGGACCGCAGCCATTCCAGGGCCTCGTCGGTCAGCTGCTCCGCCGCGAGCCGGTCGGAGGCCCCCATCTCGGCGCGCGGTACGTCTAGGATCCAACGGTCGTGGTTGCCCCGGATCGAGAGCATGTCGCGCGCCAGCAGGATCTCGGCGGACTCGGCCGCCGCCAGCGGACCGCTGAAATGATCCCCCAGATTGACGATCGTCTCGATTCCGAGCGCGTCGATATCGTCCAGGACGGCGATGAGCGCGTCACTGTTGCCGTGAATGTCAGCGATCGCTGCGAACCGGGTGAAGGGGAGGGCGCCGGTCACGGTGAAAATCGGGTGGGGGCGTCAATTTTCGCCAGATCGGACAACGGGGTCACCGGGGGCTCCGCACCGCGAACCGGGTCCAGACCGCCAGGCCGAACAGCACCACCGCACCGCCCTGGTGCAGAGCGCCAAGCCAGACCGGCACGACGGCGAGCAAAGTGGCGATGCCGATTCCGGCCTGCAGGATCACCGCTGCGCCCAGCAACGTGATCGGAAGCTTCATGTGGTCGGGAACGCGACCCCGCGCCCAGATCGCGAATCCGAGCGTCAGGAGTGCGGTGGTGACCGCGATCCAACGATGGTTGAACTGGACGGTGGCAATATTCTCGGCGAGACCCGCAAAACCCAGATCCCAGTACCCGTCCGGCACGAACCGGCCGTCCATCAGCGGGAAGGTGTTGTAGTCCAGCCCGGCATCGTTGCCGGCCACAAAGGCGCCCGCGACGATGGTGAGCGCGATCAAGGCCAGCAGATGCCCGGCGCCGATCCGCACGGCGCGGTCCGCCGTCCCGAAGGTCGGATGATCGGCGGCCCGGATCTCCAGCGCCGTCCAGATCAGCAGCCCGAAGATCAGAAAGGCCATCGAAAGGTGGGTCGCCAGCCGGTAGGGGCTGACCATCGCCTGATCGGCCAGCCCGCTGGTCACCATCCACCAGCCGATCGCCCCCTGCAGCCCGCCCAGGGCCAGCAGCAGGAGCAGGCGGGGCAGCCGCGCCCTCTCGATCCGCCCGGTTATCAGGAACACCGCCAGCGGCAGAGCGAACACCACGCCGATCAGGCGGCCCCAGACCCGGTGGACGTACTCCCAGAAGAAGATCGTCTTGAACGCGTCCAGATCCATCCAGCCGTTGACCTGCTGAAACTGCGGGGTGAGCTTGTAGAGTTCGAACACCCGCGTCCATTCGGCGTCGCCCAGGGGCGGAACCCAGCCGATCAGGGGGCGCCATTCGACCATCGACAGCCCGCTCTCGGTCAGCCGGGTGATGCCGCCGATCACGATCATGGCGGCGACCATCGCGGCGTTCACGAACAGCCAGACGACCACGGCCGGCCGGGCGCTTACGGCCCGATCGCCGGGGGCCGCCGCGTGGATTGGAGAGGTGCCGAGTGTCTGGTCCATGTCCGGTTATGTGCGTCCCGCGCCGAAATCGTCAAACCCGCGAGCTGCGGCGTGTCAGCGCATCAGGGAGGTCGCCTTGCGGGCGGCCGGTCGGGAGGTGCAGCGGGACAGCCAGGCCTTCAGGTTCGGATAGGGAGCGAGATCCATGCCGGCCGCCTTGGCCCAGCCCAGGATCGAGGCGACGTTCAGGTCCGCCACCGTGAACCGGTCCGCCGCGAGATAGTCGCGCCCCTCCAGATAGCTGTTCAGCGTGGCGAAGGGCCGTTCCAGGGCCGCCAGCGCCTCGACCGCTTTCGCCTCGACCCGCCGCTCCTCCGGCCAGAGCATCCGGTGGCGCAGAGCCTCGAGCGCGTTGGGCTCGCACTCCGTCACGCCCCAGAAGCTCCATTGCAGGATCCGGC
The DNA here is from genome assembly GCA_024742605.1 of Alphaproteobacteria bacterium. Lineage (GTDB taxonomy): Bacteria > Pseudomonadota > Alphaproteobacteria > Thalassobaculales > Thalassobaculaceae > JANSYC01. The sequence goes on from JANSYC010000050.1 coordinate 6,606, forward strand.
CGTATTCCGCCGCGTCGTCCGCGCTCAGCTCACCGCGATGCTTGCCGGCGAGGTAGAGGTTGATGGCGATGGATTCCCAGATCACGGTGCCGTCCTCGTCCTCGATCGCCGGAATTCGCGCGTTCGGGTTGAGCGCCCGCAGACGCTCGTCCTGGTGCGCATCGGTCGGCGCGATATCGATCACCTCGTAGTCGAGGCCCAATTCCTCCGACAGCCAGATGTTCCGAAACGCCCGGGAGCGCGCGATGCCGAAGATCTTGAGGGTCATGCTGGGGACTCCGTGCGGAAATTTGCGGTCCCGTCACATAGCGGTTGGGGGGCGCGAAACCAAGCTTCGCATCGGACCGCCTTCGGATCCCGCTCGAAACTTGTAGGCATACAAATGAATTTGGCTCCAGGCGCCTGCGCGGTTATGCTGCTTGGCGCGGGCGAACGGCGTCTCTAAGGTCCGCAGGAGTCTTCGTTCATCTCAGGGAACCAGAACCCCATGCCTGACGGTCAGTCGCAGAATCCGATCCGCACGGACGTTACCATCGTGGGCGCCGGCCCGTGCGGGCTTTTCGCCGTTTTCGAGCTGGGCCTGCTCGATATCAAATGTCATCTGGTGGATATTCTCGATCGGCCGGGCGGGCAATGCGCCGAGCTGTATCCCGAGAAACCGATTTACGACATCCCGGCGGTGCCGATCTGCACCGGTCAGGAACTGACCGACAAGCTGATGGAGCAGATCGCGCCGTTCGATCCGGTCTTCCATTTCGGGCAGATGGCGACCGCACTGTCCAAGACCGAGGACGGCTGGTGGCGTCTGACCACCGATATGGACACGGTGATCGAAAGCAAGGTGATCGTGATCGCGGCGGGTGGTGGCTCGTTCATGCCCAAGAAGCCGCCGATCAAGGATATCGATGCCTTCGAGGACACCTCTGTGTTCTACGCGGTCCGGCAGATGGAGAAATTTCGGGGCAAGCATCTGGTGATCGCCGGCGGTGGCGACAGCGCCCTCGACTGGACGGTCAACCTGCAGCCGCTGGCGGCCTCGCTGACCCTGGTGCACCGGCGCGACGATTTCAGGGCGGCCCCGGATACCGTCAACAAGATGCGCCAGCTGGTCGCCTCGGGCGGGATGACGCTGGAGATCGCCCAGATTTCCGGTCTCGAAGGGTCAGATGGCCAGCTGACCGGCGTGGTGCTGAAGGACAAGGACAAGGGCGAGTGGTCGATCCCCTGCGACATGCTGCTGCCGTTCTACGGGCTGACCATGAAGCTGGGGCCGGTGGCGGAGTTCGGGCTGAACCTGAATGAGAATCTGATTCCGGTCGACACCGAGAAGTTCCAGACCTCGACCGAGGGCATCTTCGCGATCGGCGACATCAACACCTATCCGGGCAAGCTCAAGCTGATCCTGTCCGGCTTCCACGAGGCGGCGCTGATGAGCCAGGCGGCCCACCGGATCGTGCATCCCGACCGCAAGCTGCGGTTCCAGTACACCACCTCCTCCACCGACCTTCAGCAGAAGCTGGGGGTCGCGTGATCGTCCGCGTCACCGATCGCGGCGGCGTCGAGCATGCCCTTGAGGCGCTCGACGGCTGGCGAGTGATGGAGGTGATCCGCGACTGGGGGCTGCCGATCAAGGCCGAATGCGGCGGCGCCTGCTCCTGCGCCACCTGCCATATCTATGTCGACCCCGAATGGCTCGACCGGCTGCCGGCCAAGTCGGCCGAGGAAGAGGACATGTTGGACGGCTGCTTCGAGGTCGAGGACAACAGCCGCCTCGCCTGCCAGATCCTGATGCGCGACACGCTGGACGGTCTGAAGGTCACACTCGCGCCGGGGTGAGGCCCATAGGGGTACGCGGGGGCTGGACCCCGATGCCGCGACGCTCTAAATGTCGGTTTGAACGGGACGACAGCAAACCGGGGCGAACGATGAAATTGCATGTGACCGACCGCGAGGGTGGTGAGCACGAGCTCGAGGGCACCAAGGGCTGGCGGGTGATGGAGATCATTCGGGACGCGGGTCTGCCGATCGCGGCCGAGTGCGGCGGCGCCTGCGCCTGCGCAACCTGCCACGTCTATGTCGATCCGGAATGGACCGACAAGGTCGAGCCGCGCGGCGAGGAAGAGAACGACATGCTCGATCTCGCGTTCGATGTGCAGGAGAACTCGCGGCTGTCCTGCCAGATTCTGTTCGATGAGAGTCTGGACGGCCTGAAGGTCACCCTCGCGCCGGAGTGAGTTCGGCGCGAGGGTGAGCCGGGACGCCGCCTGGGCGTCTCAGTGCAGGTGCAGGTGGTGGGCGGCGTATTGAATTTCCTTGGCGGTGGCCAGGGACGCGTCGCCGATGCGAACGGTGTGAAGTTTGCCGTCCAGATTGCGTTCCCAGAAGTCGAGAAATTTGGTGAGGCGGGGAAATTCGGGGGCCAGATCCATGTCCTGCCAGAGATACGTTTGCAGGAGATCGGGATAATCGGGAAACCCATATAGGATCTCGGCGGTGGTAAGCTTGTACCGATACAAATCACGCGCAAGCAATGTCATGAGCGATAACCTCCATCGAACGGGTATTGACGCTCAAAAGCATGCTGGTAAAACCACGCGGCCTGCAAGTGGTTATGCTCTATATATCAGTGGATTAGCAGCAGCAGGAGGACTCTGCTGCCAGCTTTGGGTGGGCCCGGCGGCGGCGTCGGAAGGGCTGTGCCCAGGGGTCGACGGGTCCGATCCGGTCGCCTTGGAGCGGTGTGTGCTTAAAGAGGCCTGCATTGAGGGCATATACGATCCGCCGCGGACGCTGGCGTTGTCGCCCGCCGCGATCACCGCCTACCGCGCCGCCGAGATCGATGTCAGCGACCGGCACTTCAAACTCTATGTTCGGTTTCGCAAACGGGCCGACAGTGCAAACGGCCAATGCGACTACGAAGGCCCCAACAGCTTCATGTTCTCGTTGGTCGAACCGGCGTCACCCACCACCCTACAGGTCAGCTTCGATCCGAAATGGGTCTATTGATCCAAACGCAAAACGGGACGGCGCGTTTCCACACCATCCCGTTATGACCGTTCAGAGTACCGAGGGGCCGGTCACGGCACTTCGTTGATCGATTCCAGCTGGCTTTCCGGCGGGACCAGGCTGCCACCGGACTTCTCGATGGCGGCATCCAGATCCTTCTGGCTGCAAAGGCCCAGCAGAACCGGATGGCGCGGCTGGATCTGCGGGCTGTTCCAGTGGGTCCGGTCCCGCACCTTTGCGATCGTGTCCTTGGTGGTCCCGACCAGCTTGGAGATCTGGGAATCCTTCAGTTCCGTGTGGTGCTTCAGCATCCAGGCGATGGCATCCGGCTTGTCACCACGCTTGGCGACCGGCACGTATTTCGGTCCCTTGGTGCGCTGGGCCGGCTTCGGCAGATTGCTGGTGGACATCTTGAGTCGGGCCGCCGGGTTGCCCTGGCAGCGCTCGATCTCCTCCTTGGAGACCTGGCCGTTCTGCACCGGGTCGAAGCCTTGAATGCCGCCGCTGACCTCGCCGTCGGCGATGGCCTGGACCTCCAGACGGTGCAGACCGCAAAAGTCCGCAACCTGCTCAAACGAGAGTGATGTGTTGTCGATCAGCCAAACGGCTGTCGCTTTCGGCATCAGGGGCTGAGCCATGTCTTTTCCTCCTCGAACCGACGTCACCGATACAGACTCTCTTGCGAGCCGACGGGAGCCAACGTTCGTTGCATTCGACGATATGTCGGACAATGCTGTGTATATAGGGTGATCGTCCCAGTGAGTAAACGGTCACGTGAGGCTCGTGCCACAATTGTTCGAAGGAGTTCGGCCATGGACCTGGAGGATCTCGAACCGCGCAACATGTCCCGTCCGCCAAAGGATCTGTCGCGCTGGAACATCGAGGACCTGGAGATGTACATCCAGGCGATGACCGCCGAAATCGATCGCGCCCGTGCCGAGATCGACCGCAAACGCGGGGTCGCGTCCGCGGCCGACGCTCTGTTCAAGACGTAGGACCTCAGGCCAGGGCGGTCCATACGGTCGGAGCATTCCCCGATCCGCTCGGGGCCCGCGCGGTCAGCGTTCTCGACTTACGGTCCGCCGCCTGCTAAACCGCGCGGCATTCTTCGGGCTTATCAGCGACGGACCTTAAAAGATGAAGATCAACGGGAACGCGGTGCGTATCGGCAATGTGGTGGAGCACCAGGGCCGGCTTTGGGTTGTGATGAAGACCCAGGCCGTGAAGCCGGGTAAGGGCGGGGCCTTCAATCAGGTCGAAATGAAGGACATTCGTGTCGGCACCAAGCTGAACGAGCGGTTCCGTGCCGACGAGCAGGTCGAGCGGGTGCGGCTGGAGCAGAGCAAGGCGACCTTCCTGTTTGCCGATGATGACTTCCTGACCTTCATGGACACCGAGAGCTTCGAGCAGATCCTGATCAAGCGGGAGATGATTGGCGATCAGGCGCTGTTCCTGCAGGACGGCATGGAAGTGCAGATCGAAAGCTATGAGGAAGAGCCGCTATCGGTCACGCTGCCGGAGACGGTGGTGATGACGATCGTCGAGGCCGACGCGGTGGTGAAGGGGCAGACCGCCTCCAGCTCCTACAAGCCCGCCGTGCTCGAGAACGGCGTCCGCGTCCTGGTTCCGCCGCATATCGAGGCCGGCACCCGGATCGTGGTGAAGCCGGAAGACCTGACCTATGTGGAGCGGGCGAAGGACTGACAGGTCCCGCGCGTTCCGACCGACCGTTGACTAAAGGATTCTGCCCATGGCCGTCCGCTCGGCCCTTATCAATGTGATCTTCAAGGCCTGTCAGAAGGCCGCGCGCGGCCTGCGCCGGGATTTCGGCGAGGTCGAACAGCTGCAGGTCTCCAAGAAGGGGCCGGTCGACTTCGTGTCGACGGCGGATCACCGTTCGGAGAAGACCCTGCTGGACGAGCTGTCGCGGGCGCGGCCGGACTACGGCTTGCTGATGGAGGAATCCGGCGGGCACGGTTCGACCGATCCGCAGGGACGTCGCTTTATCGTCGACCCTTTGGACGGCACGTTGAACTTCCTGCACGGCATCCCGCATTTCTGCATTTCGGTCGGGGTCGAGGAAAAGGGCGAGATCGTCGCGGGCGTGGTTTATCAGCCGCTGACCGACGAGTTCTACTGGGCCGAGCGCGGCCAGGGCGCGTTCCTGAACGACCGCCGGTTGCGGGTGTCCTCCCGGACCCATCTGCAGGAGAGCGTGTTCGCCACCGGGATTCCGGTCAGCGGCCTGGGCGGCGACCATGACCGGTTCATCGCGCAGCAGCGTGCGGTGATGGACAAGACCGCCGGCGTCCGGCGCTTCGGGGCAGCGGCCCTGGACCTGGCCTGGGTGGCGGCGGGCCGGTATGAGGGCTTCTGGGAGATGAAGCTCAAGCCCTGGGATGTGGCGGCCGGGCTGCTGCTGGTGAAGGAAGCCGGCGGCTATGTGACCGATTTCGACGGGCGGGACAAAAGCCTCGAATCGGGCGATGTTGTCGCGGCAAACGACCGGATCCATGTCCCCTTCCTAAAGTTACTGTCCGGCAAGTGATCTGTCCGACTGGCGGAAACCCAACGTTTCCGGGGCTCTAGGCCGGTATCGGCCGGGTTGCGGACCCGCTGCGGGCTTGTTCCTGCTTGTTCCGGTGATATAACCGTTTCCAACGGGGGCTAAAGGCTTTTTCGGAGGGAACATGACGCAACGATCCAAACCAGTTTGGGCCGGTCTGCGGCACTTGACCATTGTGGGCCTGATCGGCTCCGGTCTCGGTGTCCTGACCCTTCCGAATCCGTCGGACGCGCAGGTCCCCTATTCGATGGGCGACGGCAACCCGAGCGTGACCGTCGATCTCGGTGTGCTGAATCAGCTCGGCCCGGCCGAAAACGTCCCGGGGCTGCTGAACCGTGGCCTGCGGGGCGGCTATGCCCTGCCGGGCTACGCGCCGCAATCCTCCGCCGGATACGCATCGTCTCCGTCCTCCGCCGTGATCGGGACAGCCCCTCAGGTTCCGGGCTGGCTGCAGCGTCAGGGCGGCGCGCAATACGCGCCGGTCCCGCCGATCGCGGCCCCGCGTCCGGTGACGCCGACGCGCGCTCCCGCCCGCACCGCGACCGCCCCAACACTGAGGGCGCCGGCGTCGACAGCACGTGCGGCCCCGGCCCCGCAGCAGACCGCAACCCGTACGCCGCCCCCGCCGCCGCCCGCCGAAAAAGCCGCGCCCCCGAAGGCATCAGTACCGGCACCAAGCCCCAAGCCGGCCGCCACCAGGACGGCCGCGGCGAGTCCGCCGCCGGTTCCGTCGACGCCGCCGGTCGCCGCCTCTCCTCAAGCGACCGCCAGCAGCAGCGGAAGCACGGCCAGGGCCAGCGCGCCGCCGCCGCCCGCGATTCCGAAGGCGCCCTCGGTCGAACCCGCGAAGACGAATGTGTCGGCCCCGCCGCCGCCCCCGCCTCCCACCGCGACCGACCAGGTGGCCAGCGCGCCGGCGACCCAGCCAGCGGCTCCGGCAGACTCGACGTCGGCGGCCCCGAGCGCTCAGGGCGCCGGCGTCACCCGGGTGATTTTCCCGTCAGGTGAATCCCAGCTGCCCGAGGCCGGGAAATCGGCGATGGAATCGGTGATCAAACGGCTGCAGGACGACGAGGCGCTGCGGCTTCAGCTTAAGGCCTATGCCTCGGGCGGGCAGGACAGCACCAACACGGCGCGGCGCTTGTCCCTGTCGCGTGCCTTGGCGGTTCGGGCGTTTCTGATCGACAACAACATCCAAAGCACGCGGATGGACGTGCGCGCCTTGGGTGACCGGAGCGAAGGCGGACCGGCGGATCGGGTCGATCTGGTGGTTCTGGCCCCTTAACGCGCAGCCCCGAATGGCGCCGGACCTGGCGTCCGTCATATCTTTTCGGTCGTTGACCAGGGAGAGCATCCGACCGTGACCGATCCTCGTCGTTATCTGATCCGCATGGCGATTTTCCTGGTGGCGGTTGCCGCGATCGCGGGCGTGCTGATCACGCCGTTGATGAACACCTTCATGGCGAACCCCGCATTGAACGGGGTCATCCTGGGCGTCCTGGTGGTCGGGATCATCTTCATCCTGCGCAACGTGGTGAAGCTGGGCCCGGAGGTCGCCTGGATCGAGCGGTTCCGCGACCCCACGCCGGGCGCGCCGGCGATGGCTCCGCCCGCGCTGCTGGGGCCGGTGGCGACCCTGCTGGGGGAACGGCAGACGAGCGGCGGCGGACGCAGCGGGTCGCTCTCGGCCATGTCCCTGCGCTCCCTCCTGGACAGCATCTCGACCCGGCTCGAGGAATCCCGGGACATTTCCCGGTACCTGACCGGGCTCCTGATTTTCCTCGGCCTGCTTGGCACCTTCTGGGGGCTGCTGCAGACCGTGGCCGCGGTCGGTGGCGTGATCGGCGGCCTGCAGATCGACGGCGGCGATCTGGGCAGCGTGTTCTCCAATCTGAAGACCGGGCTCGAGGCGCCGCTGAACGGCATGGCGACCGCGTTCTCCTCCTCCCTGTTCGGCCTTGCCGGCTCGCTGGCGCTCGGATTTCTCGATCTTCAGCTCGGCCAGGCGCAGAACCGCTTCTACAACGATCTCGAGGAATGGCTGTCCGGCCACACCAAGCTCAGCTCGTCCGGCTATTCGGTGGGCGACGGCGAGTACTCGGCCACCGCGTTCCAGCAGGCGCTGATGGAGCAGACGGCGGAATCCCTCGACAAGCTGCAGCGGATCATGGCGCGTGGCGAGGAGGACCGTCGCACCGGCAACACGACCCTGATGCAGCTGGTCGAGCGGTTGGGCGCGCTTTCGGACCGGCTCGAGGCCGACCGCGATCTGCTCACCCAGCTGACCAATGCCCAGGCCGAGCTGCGCCCCGCGCTGGCCCGGCTGGCGGAGTCCAGCGGCGGCGGCCGGGATGAGATCAGCCGGAGTCATCTGCGCAATATCGAGGCGTACATGGCGCGTCTGCTGGAAGACAGCTCGTCCGGCCGCGCCCAGATGACCGAGGAACTGCGCGGCGAGATCCGGCTGGTGGCCCGCACCATTGCCGCGCTTGCCGAAGAGGAGCGGTCGGGGGGCTAGGGCATGTCCACACTCTCCCGCAGGCGCTCGCGCGACAGCAATATCTGGCCCGGCTTTGTCGACGCGCTGGCGACGCTGCTGATGGTCATCATCTTCGTGCTGATGATCTTCATCGTCGCTCAATTCTATCTGACGCAAATTCTGTCCGGTAAGGACGAGAGCCTCGCCCGTCTCAACCAGCAGGTCGCGGAACTGACGGATCTTCTGTCCCTGGAGCGGGACGCAAACGCCGAGCTACGGGTGACGGTCGCCCAGCTCTCGTCCGAGCTTCAGAACTCCATCGCCGAGCGGGAGGGGCTGGCGTCCCAGATCAACCAGCTGTCCGCCGCCCGCGACTCCCTGGAAACCCGGCTGGCCAATATGGTGGCGGACCGTGCGGTCCTGCAGGAGAAGCTGAGCGCGCTCGAAGCGTCCTCCGAGGGGATCGATGCGCGCCTGCTGGAGGTGATCGAGGAACGCAACGCGCTGCTCGGCAAGCTCGCGCAGGTCGAGGAAACGGCCAAGATCGCGGTTGAGGAGCGGGATCGTCTGTCCGGCGACCTGGACGAGGCGCTGACCCTGATCGACGCCAATCGCGAGACCATTGAGTTGCAGCTTTCGGATCTGGAGCGCCTGCGCCGGGATATCGCCGCCCTGCGCGAGACCCGAGAGGACATCGAGAGCCAGATTGCCGATCTGGTGCGGGCGCGGAACGTCATGGAGCGCCGCGCCGCCGCCGCCGAGGAAGATCGGGACGTGGCCGAGACGGCGCTGGCTGAGGCCAACAAGGCTCTGGAATCGACGGATCAGCGGGTCGCCATCCTGATGGGCGAGATCGATACCGCCGACGTCCGCATCACCGAACTGGCCAAGACCAGGGACGAGCAACTGGCCAAGATCGAGTCTCTTCTGGCCGATCTGGCGGCCCGCGACCGGCGCATCGTCGATCTCCAGCAGGCGGTCGGAGCCGAGCGGGATACCACTGCGAAACTCGAAGCCGAACTCGCCGATCAGACCGAACGCACCCAACTGGTCCAGTCTACTCTGGCCGAACGCGAGATCCGGCTCGAGGAGCTTCTGAGCGAGTACCGGGACATTCAGGTTGAGCTGACGGACGAGCAGAAGATCTCGGCCGAGGCGCAGCAACAGGTTGCGGTGCTGAACCAGCAGATCGCCGCCTTGCGCCGACAGCTCGCCAGCATTCAGGCCGCCCTGGAAGCCTCCGAGACGCTGAATGAAAGCCAGAACGTCAAGATCCTGGATCTGGGCAAGCGTCTGAACGCGGCCCTGGCCACCAAGGTGCAGGAACTGGCCCGGTTTCGCAGTGAGTTCTTCGGCCGGCTCCGCGATGTCCTCTCGGACCGGGACGATGTGCGGATCGTCGGCGACCGGTTCGTGTTCCAGTCAGAGGTGCTGTTCTCCTCCGGCAAGGCGGATATCGGCAGCGCCGGGCAGGACAAGCTGGCGCAACTCGCGAACACTCTCAAGACGATCTCCTCGGAGATCCCGGAGACCATCGACTGGATTCTGCAGGTCGAGGGCCACACCGACACGGTCCCGATCAACAACGCGGAGTTCGCCAACAATTGGGAGCTTTCTGCCGCCCGAGCGATCTCGGTCGTCGAGTTTCTGATCCAGCAGGGCATACCGGCCCGCCGTCTCTCCGCCGCCGGATATGGCGAGTTCCGACCGATCGATCCGGATCAGCTGGACCGGAACCGCCGGATCGAATTGAAACTGACCCAGCGATGAACCGGAGCGGCCTCCGTGGCGTTTCTCAGGATATCGCGCTTCGGCGGACCTCTATGCTTGCACCTCGGGACACCTTCGGGTATATCCCGCGCTCGCGAGTTTTTGAGACGCCCGATGCGCCCGATCACACGACGGGCCGCGCGGATTTGGTTGGAGACGATCGATGAAGGCTGATATCCATCCCGACTACCATGAGATCACCGTGGTGATGACCGACGGGTCCGAGTACAAGACCCGCTCGACCTGGGGCAAGGAAGGCGATGTCATGAAGCTCGACATCGACACCAAGTCGCACCCGGTCTGGACCGGCCAGCACCGGATCATGGATTCCGGCGGTCAGGTCGCCCGCTTCAACAAGCGGTTCGCCGGCCTGGGCGTGAAGTCCTAATCTGCTTCGAATGCTGCGGGGCTTCGGCCTCGCTGTGAACGGCGGTCTTCGGGCCGCCGTTTCCTGTTGGCGGTCGGAGGGCTCCGGTTCGCTCAGGGCCTATCCGGATCGGCCGAACAGGCGTTCGATATCGGACAGCTTGAGCTCCACATAGGTCGGGCGGCCGTGATTGCATTGCCCGGAATGGGGGGTCGCCTCCATTTCACGGAGCAGGGCGTTCATTTCCTCTCCGGTCAGCCGGCGTCCGGCTCGGACCGAGCCGTGACAGGCCATGGTTGCCGAGACGTGGGCCAGCCTCGCTTCGAGCGACAGGGCCTGATCGTGCTCCGCCAGATCGTCGGCCAGATCCCGGATCATGCCGACCGCATCGACCTGACCCAGCATGGCGGGGACCTCCCGGACGATCACGGCCCCCGGGCCGAACCCGTCGATCACCAGCCCCAGCTTCGCGAACTCGCCCGCCCGGTCGACCAGGCGCGCGACCGCGGCCTCGTCCAGTTCGACCACGTCCGGCAGCAGCAGCGCCTGGCTTTTAACGCCCCCTCGTTCCAGATCGGCCTTCATGCGTTCGTAGACCAGCCGCTCATGGGCGGCGTGCTGATCCACGATGACCATTCCGTCATCGGTCTGGGCGACGATGTAGGTGGCGTGCAGCTGGGCGCGGGCGGCGCCCAGCGGGTTCGAGGTGTCCCCGGTGCCCCCGGGTCCATAGTCCTGTTCCACCCGGGCGGCCGGTCCGGTGCTGTATTCGAAGCCGCCGGAACGCGATGGGTCCGGAGCCTGATATTGCATATGCGTGGCCGACAGGCCGGGATTTGGATGGTGCGGTGCCGAGGAGCCGCCGGGCCGGCTGCCGCGCCCGCCAAAGGACGGCTGGGAGGCGCTTCCGCCGCCATCGGCCCGGAAGGCGCCCAATGTGGCGATGCCGACCGAGGACGAAGCCCTGTGGCCCGCTTCGGCCAGCGCATGCTTCAGCGCGCCCACGATCAGACCGCGCACCAGCCCGGCGTCCCGGAACCGCACCTCGGTCTTGGCGGGGTGCACGTTCACATCGACCTCGTCCTCCGGCATCTCCAGAAACAGGGCCAGAAGCGGATGGCGGTCCGAGGGCAGGAAATCCATATATGCGCCCCTGACGGCGCCCAGCAGCAGCCGGTCGCGGACCGGTCGCCCGTTCACGAACAGGAACTGGTTGGCATTGGTGCGGCGGTGCAGGGTCGGCAGACCGGCATGGCCCGTCAGCAGGTAGCCGCCCCGCTCGGCCCGGATCGGCAGGGCGTTGTCCTCGAACTCCCGGCCCATGATCGCACCCAGACGGCTCAGACGGGCGGAGGTTGTCTCGTCTTCGATCAGCTCACGGGCCGGGGCTGTCAGATTGACCGAGCTGCGCGTGCCGTCCGAGAGGGTGAACGCCACATGGGGGTGCGCCATCGCCAGACGCTCGACGATCTCGACCGCGTGGGCCTGTTCGGTCCGGGGGGCCTTCAGGAACTTCAGGCGCGCCGGGGTGGCGTAGAACAGATCCCGCACCTCAACCCGTGTGCCGCCGTTCAGGCTGGCGGGCTCCGGTCCCTGGATCGCTCCGCCCTCGACCGAGATGCGCCAGGCACTGTCGGAGCCGGCCGCGCGGGAGGTTATGGCCAACCGGCTGACCGCCCCGATCGACGGCAGCGCCTCGCCTCTGAAACCCAGGGTGGCGATATGAATCAGATCGTCATCGGGGAGTTTCGAGGTGGCATGCCGCTCGATGGCCAGGGTCAGGCCGTCCGGGCTCATCCCGTGGCCATCATCGGTCACCTGGATCAGGCTGCGGCCGCCGTCGCGCAGGACGATGTCGATCCGGCGGGCACCGGCATCCAGCGCGTTCTCGACCAGTTCCTTGACGGCGCTGGCCGGCCGCTCGACCACTTCGCCCGCTGCGATCCGGTTGACCAGTGTGTCCGGCAGGCGGCGGATGACTCCGCCGGATCGGCGGTCGGTCTCGGTCGAAAGGCTAACAGCGGGATCGGTCACACGCTCTCCACGCGCCAGGGATAAACTCAAGATGCAGTAGGCAACTGTGGAGCAGCTTACAGCATCTTGCGGTCACCCGTCACCCGGAAGTCTCCGAACGCGTCGTGTTCAGCCGCCCGGCAGTGTGACCGTCCCCTCGACTCCTTTGGGCTGGCCGACCACCACGACCGACAGGGCGTCCGCATCGTAGAGTTCGGCGGCGACCCGCTTCAGGTCGTCCAGGGTGACGGCATCGTACAACGCGTCCCGTCGATCAAGATAGTCGATCCCCAGATCGCTTTCCCGCATCGACAGCAGAATTCGCGCAACACCGTCCGAATCGGTCAGGCCGAGGGCGAAGGTGCCCAGCAGATGGGCCCGTGCGTCGGAGACCTCCGCCTCGGTCGGGCCGGCTTCGGACAGCCGCTGCCATTCCTGGCGGACCAGCGCGATCGACTCGGCCACCCGGGCGTTCTGGGTGGCGAGGCCGCCCCGGATCAGCGGTGCATGATCGAGCGGCAACAGATAGGCGTAGACGCCGTAGACCAGGCCGCGCTTCTCGCGGATTTCCTCGGTCAATCGCGAACCGAAGCCGCCGGCCAGAACCTCGTTCAGAAGGGAGGCGGCGTAGTAGTCGGGGTCGTCCCGGCTCATCCCGTGCTGGCCGAAGGCGACGATCGACTGCGGAATCTGCTCGGCGATCACGAGGGTCTCGCCGGGTATCGCTGGCTTGGCGCTCGGAACCGGGGTCACGTCGCCGGTCTCCGGCAGATCGCCGAACACCCGGTCGATCAGGGTGCCGAAGGTGGCGGGATCGATGTCGCCGACCGCTGTCACCAGAAGGCCGTCCCGGCTCATGATCCGGGTCTTGAACGCCAGCAGATCGTCTGGGCCGAGCCCGGCAACACTCTCCAGAGTGCCGTCATGGGAGCGGCCATAGGCATGGTCGGGGAAATTCGCGGCCCACCAGGCGCGGCTGGCCTTGCTGCGCGGGTCGGCCAGGCTGCGCCGAAGGGACGCCTGGATGCTGGCCTTCATGCGGCCGACCGGTTCCTCATCGAACCGGGGGGCGGTGAGGGCCGTGTGCAGCAGGTCGACCGCCCGCTCCCGGGTCTCGGTCAGAGTGACCAGCTTGCCGGAGAACCGATCGAGCCCACTGTTGAAACTGATCGAGATGCTGTCGTCGGCCAGGGCCTTCTGAAAGGCGGTTGAATCCATGTCTCCCGCGCCTTCGTCTAAGGTGGCGGACAGCAGCCGCGCCAGGCCTTCCTTGCCGACCGGCTCGGCGGCTTCGCCGCCGTTGAAGGAGAAGGTCATGGTCAGGATCGGATTGTCGTGATCCTCCACCAGCCAGCCGGTGATCCCGCCCGGGCTGGTGACCGATTGGATCTCGAGCGCGCGGGCACCTGCGGGCAGCAGGGTGGTGAGAAAGAGGGCGGTCGCCAACAGGCAGACACGAAGCTGTGCGGTCATGATCTGCTCCTCAGCTGGCCGGTTTCGACAGGAGAACCGAGGTGGTCGCGCTCTCCGGGATCAGCACGATGCGCGCCGCCTCCAGCACAGCCTCGGGGGTCACCGCCGCAATCCGGTCGGGCCATTCCTCGACATCCGCGATGGTTCCCCCGCTGGCGAGGGTCCGGCCGAACAGGCGGGCCGGATACAGCACGTCGTCCCGGGCGAAGATGCTGCCCCGCCGCATCCGCTTGACGGCGGTCGCAACCTCTTCCTCGGTCACGCCGTCGCGCAACATGAGGGCGAGCTCCGCCTCAATGGCCTTTTCCAGATCGGCTATCTCGACGCCTTGTGCCGGTGTCGCGTAGATCCCAAAGGTCTGCGGTCCGAGACCCTCGGGCGAATACCAGGACCCGGCCGAGACCGCGATCGCCTGGTCGACCACGAGAGAACGGTACATCCGACTGGTGGAACCGCCGCCGAGGATTTCCGCCAGGACCTCCAAGGCGGGCGTCTGCTGCTTGTCCCCCCAGCCGAAACCGGGCGCAAGATACCGGCGAGACCAGGACGGCTGGTCCACGCGCGCGCTTTCCATGGTGACCCGCGCCATCGCCAGATGGGGCGGCTCACCGCCGCGCAGCGCGACCCGGTCCGGAATGTCGCGGGCTGGAATCTCACCGTAGGTGTCCTCTGCGAGTGTCCGAACTTCGTCCGGTGTGGCGTCGCCGGCGACCACCAGAATCGCGTTGTTGGGGGCGTACCAAGTCTTGTAGAAGTCGATCGCATCCTGCTGCGTCAAACCCTGGATCTCAGCCTCCCAGCCGATGACGGGGATCCTGTAGGGATAGGCCAGATAGGTTGCGGCATTGGCGATTTCGGACAATTGGCTCGACGGTTCATTGTCGACCCGTGAGCGCCGTTCTTCCAGTACAACCTGCAGCTCGCTCTTCACATGATCGGGCCGCAGGGTGAGATTGACCATCCGGTCCGCCTCCATCTGCATCATCCGGCCGAGATGCTGCTTCGGGACGTTCTGAAAGTAGCCGGTGTAGTCGTTAGAGGTGAAGGCGTTCTCCCGGCCCCCGAGCCGATTGATGATCCGCGACTGCTCGCCCGGAGCCATGGTTGCGGTTCCCTTGAACATCAGATGCTCGAGGAAATGGGCGATTCCGGATTTGCCCTTGGGTTCGTCCGCGGCACCCACTTTGTACCAGACCATATGGCTGACCACCGGAACCCGATCGTTCTCGATCACGACCACCTGCATCCCGTTGTCGAGCGTGAAGGTCGTGGGTTCGAAGATCTGTGCGCTCGCCGGAAACCCGAATGTCAGCCCGGGCAGAAGCGCAATAGCGAACAGAAAGGGGCGGGCGAGGCGGTTGAACAGGCGCATGTCTTAACATCCATCGTAACGGGAATCCGATCGGTCCCACTTCTAACCGTTAAATAGGTCGGGATGATGGCATGTCCGCCCCGCGCATGCCGAATGAGACGTTTGGTCTCGGTGGATGCGCAAGCGGTCCTAGAAGATGCCCTCCAGCAAACCGCCGCGCGTGCGCTCGATCGTCGGCGTCTGCCCATCGGTCACCGATTTTCCGAGGGCCGAGTTCTGCCGCAAACGCCGGTTTTCCTGATTGGGATCGACGACGATGCCTTTCTCCGGGTCCGGTTTCCAGAACAGCAACCGGTCGATCGGATACTTGGTGTCGTACTCGAAATTGGCCGTTTCCTCGTTCACCACACGCCGAATATCGGGCTGTGCCTGATCGACGCCGAGTTTCTCCCGGAGCACGGTCTCGCCTGTGCTGCTGACGCCTACGGAAGGTGCCGGTGCTGCCTGCGGTGGCGTGCCGGCAGCGGCGCCGGAGGAAAAGCTTGACCCGAAACCGCCTCCCGAGAAGCCGGATGGGGCGGCGGCCGCGGATGTGCCTGCGGCCCCGCGCCCCAGGATGCGACGGGCGGCCATATCGGTGGTTGAACCCTCCTGCGGCCGATCGACCCCGGGCTCGGGAGGGCGCAGGTCGAAATTCGGCGGGAGTGCCAGGGGCGCGCGGGCCACAACCTGGAACTCGTCGGGCGGATCCTTGCGCGTGCCGAAGACGTCGCGCACGTCCGAACACCCGACAAGAGCGAACGTGCCCAAAAGCAGCGCGCCGATCTTGATCGTGCGGGTCTTCGTGAAGTTCATGATCGCCAATTCCCTTCCGATCAGGAGCCGTCGCGGCTGCCGCCGTCTCGTCCGGGGCGCGTTACGAAGGCATCCAGCAGAATGAAGCCTACCCCTATTGTAATCGCCGCGTCGGCAATATTGAAGGCAGGCCAGTGCAAATCGCCCCAATGGACGTCGATAAAATCGACCACCGCGCCGTGCAGGGCCCGATCGATCGCATTTCCGACCGCCCCTCCGACAATCAGTCCCAGCCCAATCACCAGCCACTGGGTGGTCGCCCGCGCCATCCAGACCACCATGGCGATCGACACGGCAAGTGCAAATCCTCCCAGCAACCATGGCGTATAGGGGCTGTCGCTCGCCAACAAGCCGAAACTGACCCCCCGGTTCCAAACCGGCACGAAGTTGAGAACCGATATCACCTCTATCCGGTCGGGTGGAAAGAACAGACGGTTCAGCGCCCAGGCCTTGGTGATGTGATCGAGGACCAGGATCACGAAACCGAGAGACAGACCGAGCCTCAGGCGGGATTTGGCGGTCATCTTGTCTGCCTCTCAGCCGGCCAGCAGGGATCGGGCACGATCGGCATCCGATTCGATCTGGGCCTTCAGGGCGCCGAGCCCGTCGAATTTCTTCTCGGGCCGGATGAAGTCGAGGAAGCGGATCGCCAGCTTTCTGTCATAGAGATCCATCTGCCGATCCAAGAGGTGAACCTCGAGGAGAACCCCCCGATCGTTCACCGTCGGACGGCGGCCGACATTTGCCACCGCCGGCATCCAGGGCGCGCCCGGTTCGTCCAGCAGTTTGGCGCGGACCGCATAGACCCCGTGATGCGGGGTCAGCAGATCGCCGAAGCGCAGGTTGGCGGTCGGAAACCCAATGGTCCGACCCCGCTGATCGCCGCGCTCGACCACACCGATCACGTCCCAGGGACTGCCGAGAACCGATGCGGCGCCTCTAGGGTCGCCTTCCATCAGGCACTGGCGCGCGCGGGTTGAGGAATACACCGCGCCATCCGTCTCATGGATCGCGTCCAGCCGGGTGGCGCCGCGTCCCAGAGCGCGCGCGCGCTCGACCAGCATTTCGGGGGTGCCCCGGCGGCGGTGACCGTAGTTGAAGTCGTAGCCGACCACGACATGTGCGAAGTCCAGATCCTTGAACAGAACCCGGTCGACGAAGTCGGCGGCTGTGATCTCAGCAAAGGCGCGATCGAACGGCAGTTCGAACAGGATGTCGACTCCGATTGAGGCGAGCTTGGCGGCCCGCGTCTCCGAGCTCGTCAGTCGAAACGGAATCCCGTCGGGCTGGAAAAAGGCGCGCGGGTGCGGCTCGAAGGTCAGCACCGACAGCTTGCCGCCGGAGTCATCGGCCAGGCGCGCGGCCTCGCCGATGACGGCGCGATGGCCCAGATGCACCCCGTCGAAATTTCCAATGGCCGCGACCGACCCGGTGTGGTGGGGTGTCACTGCGTCGAGCGAGCGAATGATGTCCATCTTTGGAGGCTACGCCGCCTGCTTCGCATGCCGCGACGGCACCATGATCAGGGCGTCGCCGTCGATGACCACAGTGCGTCCGACCCGGCATCGGGCCTTGAAGCTGACCCGCTTCTTCTCGGTATTGATCTCGACCACTTCGACGGTGGTGGTCACCGTATCGCCAATCCGTACCGGTGCGAGAAACCGCAGTGTCTGGGAAATATAGACCGAGCCTTTTCCCGGCATCACCGTGCCGAAAATCTTGGAGATGAACCCGGCCGAGAGGATGCCGTGGGCGATCCGGCCCTTGAACATGGTGCCCTTCGCGTATTCCTCGTCCAGATGGAGCGGATTGAAATCGCCGCTGACTTCGGCGAACTGCTCAATCATTTCCTCAGTGACGACTCTGTCGTAGCTGGCCGTCATGCCGACTGCGAGGTCTTCCAGGAAATACTGCTCCGCTTCGGCCATTGCCGTCCGCTCCCGCCTGCACTCGAATCGCTAGGGCCCCGATTGGGCGACGGGACTATACCCGTCCGACCCCGGTGCCTCAAGCGAAGGCGGCGGTCAGTGCTGCGGCGCCAAAAACAAAACCCCGTCGCGAAACGACGGGGTCTGTCGGCGATCTGAAGCCCGGCGCGGCCGGCGTGCCACGGCCCGGAGGAGGCCGTAGCCTAGAACAGCAAGCCTTCGACATTCTCCACCAGGAACGCGAAGCCGATGCCGGCCATCAGCGCACCCGCCAGGCGCGGCTTCAGCGCCGAGGCATCGGCCGATTTCCAGATCGCGGTGGCAACCCAACCCGCCGCGATCGCAATCGCGTACTGGGTCGCGGCGAAGGCCAAGAGATAGCCCGCGAGCGGAGTGGTCTCGGCGCCGACGATCGCGGCCCCGTAGGCGGAACCGTGAAACAGACCGGCGACCGCGAACAGACCGATCAGTGCGGGAACCGGAAGCGTCCGGCCGCTCAGGACAAGAGCCCCCAAGACGACCACCGAGCCGGTGATCACGATCTCGGCAAAGGGCAGGGTGATGCCGGACAACATGGCGGCGCAGCCGACAACGGTGGCTGCCGCGAAGGCCAGCGGGGTGACGTAGCGGCCCGCGACGAAGGCGGCGGCCAGACCGACGCAGATCACGAAAGCCAAATGATCGATACCGATGACGGGGTGTCCGATGCCCGACAGCACGCCGTTCAGCAGCGTATCGGGTGTCTGTCCCCCCATCGGATGGTGGGCGAGCGCCGCGCCGGACGATGCCAGCACGCCGACGCTGCCGATCACCAGAGACCAGAGCGATCCGCGAAGTTGTGTCATTCGATTTCCTCCCACCTTCTCATCCCGAGAAGGCCCGTTAGAGTTTCGCTGCATGGCCGGTCTCCTGGCTCGCGGGTCATCGCCTTTTCATCCCCTTCCCAGAACTCTCTCACGAGGGCTCCAGTGGCATTGGACAAGGGCTAACCGCTGACAGTTGCGGGAGCAGCGCCGGTCTTTCACCGGCTTCCCGATTAAGCCCAAACTGGGCACCACATTCGGAACCCTAGCCCGCCCGCCCCAACACCACACACTTATAGCCCACCTGGGTCGGCCCAAAGTGACCGGCACATTCGACCCGGTACGCAAGCGGCGGCAGATTCGAGAGTCGCGCGGGACTCTTACTTGATCCCGAAGGCGGAACAGATCGTCACCCAGATCCCGCTCGCCATATGGGCTGCGATCGTCTGCGGCAGCAGAACAACGGCAAGTCCGATCATCACGAGATAGGGAACCAGGTAGAGTCCGACCGATCGCCAATCGACGGATTTTGCCGAATCCGACGGCTCGGTCGGCGAGGTATCCTTCTTCATCGATGCCATGTCCTAATCAGACGGCCAATGCGGCGGCACGGTTTGCGGCGGCGGTGCCGGGTGCCCCGGAGGATTGACCGGCTCCGTGTCGCGCGCGGACGGCCGGTCGAAGAAACGTTGTTCCCAATCGGCCAAGGCCCGACACGGTGTCCGCCACTCCAAATCCGTGTACCGGAACCGAATATAGCCCAAAGCGGCGGCGGTCGCGATCTGATCCAGGAGGGTCGGGCCGTCCGGGTCCCAGTCGCCCGCCACCCGGTCCAGCGCCAGCAGCGCATGCTTGATGGCTAGGTCCTGTCGGTCGATGAAGGGACGGTGGATCTTTGCGCCCGGCCGCAGCGCCTCGTTCCGCCGCAGATTCGCAGCGTCCGCCAACCCATCCGCCAGGGCCTGTGTCCGGAGGACCGTCAGCTGTGCGGTCATATCGTCCGGGATGCGCGGGGGACCGTCCTGCAACTCGTCCAGTGCCTCGCAGATGACCCGCGAATCGAACAGGGCACCAACGCTTTGGATTTCCAGGGCCGGAATTTTCCCCAACGGATTCAAGGGCCGGAGAACCTGTTCATCGGCGGGGTTGGTATAAACTTCTTCGATCCCGTCCCACAGTCCGGTCTCGTGCGCCAGGATCTTCACCTTGCGCACATAGGGGGAGGTGTAGGACGAATGCAGCCGCATGAACATGTTCTCACCTCCGACCCGGCTCGGCCTGTTCTACGGCGCGTATTTTCTCGCCGTCGGGGTCATGCTGCCATATTGGCCGGTCTGGTTGGAGGGGCGCGGGATGAGCCCCGAGCAGATCGGTGCGATCCTGGCGGTCACCTTCTGGGTCAAGCTGATCGGCCACCCGACCGTGTCGGCCGTGGCAGATGCCACCGGACGGGTCCGTACCACCCTGACCGCGCTGGCGGGGATGTCGGTGCTGGTCTTTCTGGGATTCGGGCTGCTGGACGGATTCTGGGTCTTTGTCATCCTCGCCGCGCTGGCCGCCCTGTGCTTCCAGACCATCATGCCGATCGGCGAGGCCCTGTCCCTCGCGGTGGTGAAATCCGGCGGCTACGACTACGGCAAGATCCGGCTGTGGGGTTCGATCAGCTTCATCGTCGCCGCCTCGGGCATGGGGCCGGCGATCGAGAATCTGGGGACGGATATCGTCTGGGTCGCGCTGGTCGCCTGCATGGTCGCGATCCTGGTCAGCTGCCGGTTTCTGCCGGAGGTCCGCGCCCGCACTTCGAAGCCCTGGTCGTGGAAAGCGGCCGGGGCCTTGGCGTTGAGCCCACGTTTCCTGCTGTTCGTCGCGACCGCCGGTGCGGTCCAGGCCGGCCACGCGGTCTACTACGCGTTCGGAACCATCATCTGGCGGGATATGGGGTTTCAGGAGACGGCGGTCGGTCTGCTCTGGACCTTGGGCGTGGTCGCGGAGATCGTGCTGTTCTGGTTCGCGGGACGGCTCGGCAGATACGGCTCGGCCCCGGTCCTGCTCGGAATCGCGATTGTCGGCACGCTGATCCGCTGGCCGCTCACGCCCTTCGCGGACACCCCGTGGCTGGCGGCACCCTTGCAGGTGCTGCACGCCCTGACCTTCGGCGCGGGTCATCTGGGGGCGATGCGCTTTCTGCAGGAGAACGCGCCGGAGGGACTCGGGGCGACCGCCCAGGCGCTCTATTACGCGCTGGTCTCCGGTGTGGTGATGGGAACCGTCATGCCGCTCGCCGGGATGCTGTTCCAGCATCAAGGTTCGACCACGGCTTATATCGCTGCGGGTGCGATGGGGCTGTTGGCGGCGGCGGCGTTCGTGCCGCTGTTTCTGCTGAAGCCCCGATCCGGCTCGCCGTTGTCCGGTTAATCCTCACTCGTCCGTTGGGCGGCTTTCATGAGCGGGGCTGCGCCGATCGCCGCAATGACCGAAATTCCGGTCAGACCAAAGGTCTTGAAGGTCACCCAGGCGTCGGTCGAGAGCGACCGCCAGGCGATCTCGTTGGCCGCCGCGACCACGCAGAACACGCACATCCAATAGATCGTCAGGTTCCGCCAGCCTCTGGCGTCCAGCTCGATAAACTCGCCGAAGGCCACCTTCAAAAGGTTCTTGCCGGTCAGCAGCCCAAAGCCCAGGGCGGCCGCGAACAGCAGGCTGACCACGCTCGGCTTGATCTTCAGGAAGAACGTGTCGTCCAGGATCAGCGTCAGACCGCCGAAGGCAGAGACCATGATCGCCCCGATCAGCGGCATGATCGGCACGCGGCGCTCGACCCGCCACGCATAGATCACCGCCACCACGGTCAGTCCAACCAGCACCGCCGTCGCCGGCATGATCCCGAAGATCAGATTGGTGACGAAAAAGGCGCCCAGGGGGCCGAATTCGGTCAGGGCACGGGTACGGGTCATTTTCTGTAAACTCTCTGATCGGGTTCAGGCGAGACGGACTCAGGCCGCGGCGCGGCTGTCGGAGCGAACCTGGGCCGCGGCTTGGATGAGGACCTCGGGTCCGGCATCGGAGGCATGCATGTTCTCCGAAAGATACCGTCGCCAGGCCCTTGCGCCGGGCAGGCCCTGGAACAGTCCCATCATATGTTTGGCAATGCTGCGCACCGGGGTTCCGCGCTCTGCCGCCATCCGCTCGGCATATTCCGACATCGCGCGCACGATCTCCCACCGGTCCGGCTCTTGCGGAACCGATACACCGAACAGACGGGCGTCGACCTCGCGCAGCATCCACGGGCTCTGATAGGCGGCCCGGCCGATCATCGCGCCGTCG
The DNA here is from genome assembly GCA_024742605.1 of Alphaproteobacteria bacterium. Classification (GTDB taxonomy): domain Bacteria; phylum Pseudomonadota; class Alphaproteobacteria; order Thalassobaculales; family Thalassobaculaceae; genus JANSYC01. The sequence goes on from JANSYC010000050.1 coordinate 28,502, forward strand.
ACCCGCGTCAGATGCGCCTCGGCCTCGTCCAGGTCGGCGATTCCGCCGTTGATCACCACCTCTAGGTCGGGCCGTGCGATTTTCAGCCGATAAACACGGTCGTAGTCCAGCGGCGGCACATCCCGGTTCTCTTTTGGCGACAGACCCTGCAGCCAGGCCTTGCGGGCGTGAACGGTCACGCTTCCACATCCGGCGGAGCTCACGGCATCTACCAGCGCGTCGAGAGCGATCTCGGGGTCCTGGTCGTCGACGCCGATGCGGCACTTCACCGTGACCGGAATCGAGACCGCCCGCGCCATCGCCTCGACCACCCGGCCGACCGTCTCGGGTTCCCGCATCAGACAGGCACCGAAGGCCCCTGATTGGACCCGGTCGGAGGGACAGCCCACGTTGACATTGACCTCGGCATAACCCCAATCCTCGGCGACCCGTGCCGCCTCGGCCATGACCTCCGGCTCGGAGCCGCCCAGTTGCAGGGCCAGCGGATGTTCCCCGGCGGAATAGCCCAACAGCCGGTCGCGATCGCCATGCCGGATCGCTTCCGCCGTCACCATCTCCGTGTAGAGCAGCGCATGGCGCGTCAGGTGGCGATGGAACACCCGGCAATGCCGGTCGGTCCATTCCATCATCGGCGCCACCGAAAACCGGCGGGACGGCTGGGGCTGTTCCTGCGTCATGGCGCGGGTTGTACACTGAAAATGCCATTCGCGTGAAGCGCCAAGGCAAGCCCTTGGGACCAACGGCGGTAGACGCCTCTGCGCTTTCGAGGGCATAAGTCAGTGCGGCATTCGCTCTGCACTCCTGTCGGATAAAACAGACCGTCAGGACCGGGAACGCCGAGTTTCAGGAGCGCGCCGGTTCATCTCCAGGAGTTCGCCACATGACAGACCAGGCAACCGGGCCGCGTCGTATCCTGATCACCGGCTCTTCAAGCGGGATCGGCGCCGCATTGGCCCGACGTCTGGCCGGACCGGATGTCTCCATCCTGATCCATGCCCGACGAAACCGGGAAGGGGCCGAGCGGGTCGCCGCCGATCTGCGCACGGCCGGTGCGCGGGTTGAAACAGCGTTCGGAGATCTTGGGGATGCCGGGGTCCCGGCCCGGCTTGTCGAGGCCGCCATCGGGGCCTTCGGCGGGCTTGATGCGGTGGTCGCGAATGCCGGCTGGGCGGATCGTAGGGATCTGTTGTCCGCCACCGACGACATCCTCGCCGCGGCTCAAGCTGGAATCTCCGGCTCGTTCGTCGCATTGGCACGGTCGGCCCTGCCGCATCTCGAATCGGGTTCGGGAGGCCGGATCGTCGCGGTCAGCGCCTTCGGAGCCCATGTGTTCCGGCCCGGCGTCATGACCTTTCCGGTCACGGCGGCCGCGAAGGCGGCGCTCGAAACCCATGTTCGGTCTCTGGCCTTCGAGCTGGCGGGGCGCGGGATCACGGTGAATGCGGTCGCCCCCGGTTTCATCGAGAAGGAAGCCGGTACCAGCAGTGCGCTCACGGCGGAAAACCGTCGTGCCATCACCTCCGCAATTCCGATGGCGCGGCTGGGAAGCGCCGACGAGGTGGCTGCGGTGATGGCGTTTCTGCTGTCGAAGGACGCGGCCTACGTCACCGGCCAGGTGATTCATGTTACCGGAGGTCTGGTGATCTGACGCCGGTCAGGACGCGGATGCCGCCTGGACGCGCGCCACTTTGGCAGCCAACCTAGTGAGACCCGCATCGGGGATCTTCAACTCGGCCAGATGCTCGACCGTGTTGAACAGATACTCGCAGCACGGTCCCAGGAACCCGTGTGCCTTGGCGATGGTCTCCGCGATCTCATCGTCGCAGCGGTCGCCACAATAGCGCTGGTGGTCGCGGTTGATGACGAACCCTACGGCCATGATCGGGCCTTCGTCGGTCCGAACTTTC
>JANSYC010000089.1 GCA_024742605.1 Alphaproteobacteria bacterium
TGCTCGGATCGCGCAGCGCCTGAAAGCTCAAATTGGCCAGAACGTCCTGATCGGCACCGCCCGCGACAACGCTGCCCTGCGTGAACTTCACCCTCGGCAACGTGAAGACATAGCTGTTGCCGTCCGCGTCCGTGGTCCGGAAGGAGAGGTCGGTCGGCGTGTTCTCCAGGTATTTCCGGTACAGGGTCCCGTCGCTGAAATAGACCACCACCGAGCCCGCGACATTGCACCGGCCGACGCCGATATCGACGCTGCCCAGGCTGCCGACGGCCTGAATACCGCGCAGGTTGTTGTTCAGGTTGAGCGACAGGGACTGGACGGCCCCGCTGGGCAGCAGCGCACCCGCCTCCCGAATTTCGCCGACATGGTCGACCGCATTCAGCACCGGCGCCACGCTGGCGGCGCTGGCCGGACCGATCCCGACCGAGGCGTCGGAGAGCACCCCGGACTTGCCGGTGAAGGAGAACGAGCCGGTCAGCAGGTTCCCCGTCGCAATCGAGAGCGCCATGCCGCCCGGGACCATGCCCGTGAACGCCACGTATTTCCCGACATCGCTGAACAGCTTTTCCAGGGTGAACGAGGTCTCGGTCACGCCATTGCGGAGCAGGCTGCCGCCGATGCTGATCGTCAGCCCACCGGCGGCTTCATCCGAGCTTGGCGCCGGGGTCACGCCCAGGCTTCCGGCGGCGATGGAGGTGACCTTGTAGTAGCCGTCATTGGCGGCGGACCCGGCCGCGAAGCCGGAGACCTTGATCCATTGCCCGACGGAAAGGCCGGCAGACGTGAAATCGGTCGATGAACTGGTGAAGGCGGAGCCCGCGTTCGAGGCAGCGATGTCATCGGACTCGGTGATCGCGACCGCAGGGCCCCAGGTCGAGAAAAGGGCCGCGGCCAGCAAGGCGTCATAGCTTCCGTAGCTGAGCTCGAAATCGAACCCGCCCGAGGCCTGTCCACCGGTCTGGATCAGGTCGGCGATCTGCCGATCCGACCGAACCTCCTGACTGACCGTCGTGGTGATGTTGTAGCCCAGACTTTCACGGTTGAAGCGCAGTTCATTCAAGGCAGCGGCCGGGGTGACTCCCCAGGCGCTTTCCGCCAGATAGTAGAGTTGCGCGCGGCTTGTGTCGGCCATCGTGCGGTCTCCTTCGGGTTTCGGTTTTGGAGGTCTTGCGAAACGTGACGGGCCGGCGGCATGCCATCCCGTCGGCGACCGCCCGAGCCGGGCGGCGGGGCCACGTCCAGATGCCGTCCGAAAGGGATGGACGAAGGGACGTGGGGAGAGATCTTCTGGGAAGCGGTCAGCGCCTCACGTGAAGGCGGTGCAGGACCGCCCGGTCACCGGCCCAGATCGACGCAACGGAAACCACCCGATGGCTGGCGCCGCGCAGGACGACGGCGTCGCCGGGCGCGGGGTCGGCCCCGTCCCCCAAGGCCTCGGCCGCCAGCGTGACCATGCGATCGCCCCGCCGCACCAGCCCGTGGGAATGTCCGGTCTCGACATCCTCGACGACCCCGGTCACCGCCGTCTCAGTTCTGGTCTCGGTGACCTGACCGGTGACGGGATCGTAGCCGGGCGGGCCGTCCCGACGGAGCGTCAGAGCGGTCCCGGCACGCTCGATCAGACGGGCGACGGCAGGGCCCAGAGTTTCATCGAGCCCGCTCATCCGCGGCGCACCAGTGCGGCGGCGGCGCCCCGCACCAGACCTTTCAGCATCAAGTCAATCGCGGGATAGACACGTCCCGGAGGCGCGTCCCGGGCGTAGTGCATCGACACGCTGCCGACCGTCTCCGAGATCACCCGCCCTCCGCGATCAAGCGGCGGCGCAAGCTCTTCGGTCAGAGCCAATCGGGCCAGCTCGGCACATGCCTTCCGCAGCTTGTCGGGAATGCCGGTGATGTGGCGGCCTTCGGAATCGTAGGCCCCGATCCGCGGCCAGCCGAGCGGCTGGTCGAGATCCGCCAGCACGCCCACCCACCGATAGCGCCCGTCGAGATAAGTGGTTGCCTTGAGCAGCGCCGCCTCACGGCCCGAAAGCTCGGCAGCCGACCAGTCGGACTGGCCCAGTGCCGCATGATGGGCATCCGCGTCCGCAACACCGATATAGACATCGGTTCCTTCAGAAACGGTCATGTCAGTCCCTCCCGTACTTGCCGCGCGACTTCCGGCGACGGGTCCGGCGGCTGTCGTTCAATGGCTTCCGTTCGGGGCGCGCAAGGGTCCTGTCGATCCCGGTCGGAACCTCCGGGATCGTCGGCCGGTCGGGATCCTGCAACTCAGGGATAGAGTCGATCGCCAGCGGTGGCGGGGCGATGAAATCCCCATGGGCCAGGAGACGCCAATTGGCATAGCGCGTATCCTTATGGGCTAGGTAGTCCGCCAGGTTGACCACCTGGGGTTGGCCCGTCCGCGCATTCTCGAGCACGACGGTGGGCAAGAGTTCGGGCGAGACCGGGGGCGCGGACATGAGTCCTCCTGACTGAAAAGGGCCAAAAAAAGGACCGGCCCTTCTCGCGAAGGGCCGGCCAGGCCGGGACCGTCGGACGGTCCCCTCGGGGGGAGAGAATGGGGGCGTCAGCCGGCCAGACGCACGGCCAGTTCCGGTCGGACCAGTCTGGTGCCCCAGAGGACATCGAACTCCCAGACCGTCTGTTTGTACTGGCGGCTGATCTCCAGCCGCAGCGACAGCCCGGTCTTGGCATCGGTCATCGACAGGATCTGATTTCCGAGCGAGAGATCCGCCAGTCCGGCGGCCAGTGGCCGCATGGCGAGCGCGAACGCGTCCCGGTGAAACAGCATGTTCACCACGTGGGACTTCTCGACGCTCACGTTCGCCGCGTTCGTCACATCCGCCCGAAGCGGGGGCGAGAGCGGTACCGCCACCCCGCCGGTGTCCAGAGCGGCGTCCGCCGTGGCGACATAGGTCTGGCCGTGCCCGGCGAAGGACAGCACATCGCCCTTCAGGATGGTCGGCGTACCGGTATCCGTCCTCAGCGACACCGATGCTGCACCGGCATTGGCCGAAGCCGCGGTGGTGATGGCGTAGCTGCCATCGTCCGAGGCGGTGCCGGCCGTGTGGGTGGGAATGCCGTCATCGGCATACCAGTCGATGCCGAACTTGCGGCCGATCTCGCCCTCGATCTTCACGGTCGAGGAGCCGGTCTTTTCGGCATCGGAGAACTGGGGCTGGTTCAGCGCGTTGGTCTCGGCGTCAAAATCCAGAACCCCCCTTCGGTTCTCCCGCGGGGCCAGCTGCTTGTTCAGCAGCTTGCGGCCCAGCGTGGCAGCCGACACATCGCCTGAAAACGGGGTGGTGGCCGGGGTGCCGATCAGACCGTAGATCCCGATGTACTCGGCATGCACAGACGCGTTGACCGCATTGGCCAGCGCCCGGATCGCTTCCGACATTTGCATCGGCACAAAGCCCTCGTCAGCGTCGATCTCCATGATCTCCCGGTCGGTCAGGTAAAACCCGGCCTTTTTCCAGTTGTCCAAGGAGATCTGCACCGCATTGACCGCAGTATCGTCCATGGCCGGGGGCAGATGAGACGGCGTGACATCGGTCGCCGCGATCGCACTCGGCAGCGGCACGTCGATGGTGTCGCCCTTCTTGGCGGCGTCCGCCGAATAGTCGGAATTGACCAGCCGCGGCATGATCGCCTGTTCGCGCAGCGCCATCAGGCCGCGCGCCAGGATTTTCGGCATGACAGCCGAGAGGTCGTTCGCCATTGCGAAGTCCTTTCAGTGTGTTTGAGGTTCTGCGTGGAAGTCATGGCGATCGGCGCGTCCCGCGGCACGATCGTTGAAGATCGGGGAGCGTTTCCGCTCTCCGAAGCTGCCGCCACCCGGACGGTGAAAGGTGAGCACCCTTTTGGAACGGGCGTTCTATCCGACCCGGATCGTGATCCGGACGTTCTGGCGATTGAACGAGAGGCTCTTGACCCGGACATAGGGCTGAAAGGCCCCGTTGGGGTCGCCGTCGACCGTGATCTGGTCGAAAAAAGTATCGGCCGTCCTGACGCCATTCTTGTTGAAATAGGTAAGCTGACCCATAATCGGTCCGGGCACCTGGGATACATTTTCTATTTTTGCTGTTATCTGGACCCGAACACCCCCTCCCAGAATACCGGGGCCCCGGACCGGGATCGTGTTCCACGCGTGAAGGCTCGCGGGCCTGGATTCCATGACCATGTTTGCGACTTGCACAATGAGACTCCGTATTCCGAGGCGAGGGACGTGGCTGTAAGATCCGTTTTCAGTATTATTATCATGGGTGTAGCCTTTTCCGGCGTGGCCCCTGCGCAGGACCTCGAGCCGGTATGCGCCCCCGCCCTGATCGAGCGAGAGTGCAAAGACCCCGGTCCATTGGAAATGTCCTGCGCCCTGACCAGCGCGGCTCAGGCAGCGAACCCGCCGCCAGACCTTGGACGTCGCCTGATCGATCACTCGCTCAGAGCGCGTGGATCTCTGGCCACGAATATCGATCTGATCGAAACGCGCCTGATCGCCTGCGGCCTCGCCGAGGTAAGCGAGACTGTGACCGCGCGCTCGCTTCTGGATGACGAGATCACCGATCTGCATGCGGATTTCGCCCGCTATTGGCAGGGTGCCGACCTGCTGCCGGCGCTGGCCGATCTGATCGTGGCTCAGTACGATCTTGGATTCCGGGACGATGCGATGCGCAGCCTGACGCTGTTCGATCAGCTCGCCGGCGGTGCAGAGCCGCTCGGCCAGGTGGTCCTGGCGCAGTTGGCGCTCGGCGGGCATATGGCACGGTTGGGCGAGATGGAGATCGCCGACCGCTATTTCAGCTCGGTCGAACGCCTGTGGCCGCTGCTACCCGATCACCAATTGGCGGCGGATGCGCGGGTGCAGGTCGACGCGCTGCTGATGATTGCCGAGAGCCAGATCGGGGCCGGCGCGCGGGCGCTTGGAGCGGCGACGCTGGACCGGGCCGAGCGGGCCTTGGCCGAGGCCTCGGTCCCGGACGACATCCGATCGCTTCTCGCACAAACGATCCAGGCCCTGCGCGGCCGCCTGGCCAAATAGGGAGTCATCGACCTTGTCAGGGATAGACAAGCATCGAGACCTCGGTGATCTGCCGGATCGCCCCTCGAGGCGCGGCGCGCAGCACGATGTCTTCAATCTCGTCACTTAGAGCGAGTTGGCGGTATTGATCCAACATGGCGGAGCCGTCCTGGACCGAGAGCAGCCGTTTCACCCGATCCTCAATGTCCCGGCTCATCCGTTCGAGCGCCTGAACCGCGCGGCTGTCGGGTGCGGTCACCGCGATCGTGACATGGGCGGAGGTCCATCCAAGGCGGTCGCGATCCCCGCGCACCTCGATCCTGGGAAAGGTATAGGCGTACGCGGCCTGGGCCGCGCCGGCGCCGAGAAAGGCCGTCCCCAGGGCATGTCCGATGTAGGCGAGGGCACGGCGGCGGGACAGTGCTGTAGCGGCGATGGACGTCATATCGGTCTCCCACGTTTGAACCGTCGATGGCTTGGCTAAGGACGGTGGCAGCGGGTTCTGCGTCCGGTTCCCGGCAACTCCGTTCGGATCCGTCACACCACCCGCACCCGCCCCGACGCGATATCGGCGACATGGCGGGCAATGGCGCGGGGATCGGAGAGGGCGACGGTGATCGGACCGCCCTCGCCGCGACCGGCGGCCGGCGCGCCGCTGCCCGCCTTGCCGGCTCCATCGAACGCACGGGCGTAGAGCGGGTCCGCCCGCAGCCGGCCGATCAGCCCGGCCACTGTCAGGAGCTTCCCGGCTCCGCCTGTATCGGCGAGGGATTTCACGGTATCGCTGTCCTCCGGGCCGGCGCGCAGCGCCCTGCCCGCCTCGTCGATCACCTGGACCTCCGGGAGCGCGGTCTCGGTGTCGAGCTCGACCCGGAGTCGCGGCAGAATCACCGGAAGCAGCAGTTCCGGCGCCCCACGGGCCGACAGGATCGCCGCGCGCGCCTCGGATTCCAGCAGACGGGTCTGAAGAGCGGCCACCTCCGGATGGGCCGAAGGCGCGGGGCCGGGTTCGGGCTCCGGCATCGGGTCTTCGGACGCGGACTCCGCTTCCGTGTCCGGGTCTGACTCCGTGGCGTCCGCAACCTCCGGCCCGCCGTCTTCCCGCGCGGCGTCTTCCCGGGCGGCGTCCCTGAGCTCGACCAGGTCGGCCTTCAGCGCCTTGCGGGCCTCCCGCTCCTTCTCCAATGCCGATTTCAGTCCGGAGACGTCTTCCACCCCCTCGGCATCCAGCCGGAACCGGCCGTCTTCGGTTTCGACGTAGAAGGCGTGGGCGGCTTCGGGCAGGTCCTCGAGATGGTCGACGATGGCGGGCAGGGACATGGCAGGTCTCCGTTGGAAGGGATCCGTGGAACACGAAAGGAGGGTCACGCGGACCCGGCGTCGATCACCCCGCGGCGGCGGATTTCCGAGAGGAACGCCGGACGGCTCAACTCGCCGGCAAGCCGCATGCGCAGCAGCAGGTCGATTTCCTGGGCGGCATCCGGGGTCAGGCCGATATCGGTGTCCAGGGTGACGCGCCCCGCCGCCTCCCGGTCGATCGACATCCAGTCGCAGGCCAGGCGGAGGGCGCCGGTCAGGCCGTCCTCGACGGCGCGGGTGGCGGAGGACAACGCGCTGTCGGCGCGGGCCGCATCGATCGCCCGCTCGGTCGCCGTCATCCCGCCGGAGCGTTGTACCAGCAGATCCAGTCCCATCACCGACATCCGATCCTCCAGATCGGCGAGGTCCCGACGACCGGCCTCGATCGCGGCGCCGGAATGCTCGACATAGCGCAGGTCGGCATTGTCGCCGTCGCCGACGATCATCCGGTTGGGACCGATCTCGATCCCGTCCTCGCCGACCTTCAGATTGCGCCCGAACAGGATCGGCACCCGGGCGACATGGAGGATGTGACGCTGGTCGGAGCTCGACTGCCAATGGGCGAGGTTCAGCCATGCGAGATCGATCAGCCCCGGCCGGCCGGTCATGAAACCGGTCCGGTCGGCGTAGATGGTGACCAGCGGGATCGCCTCCATCGAGGTTTCACCCCACGCGTGACGCGCCCAGAGATCGGCGCTGCCGCCGGCGCCGCGCTGCCAGGCCTCCCAACGGCCGGGCTGCAGCACCCGGATCTGCTCGACCGGGCGCTCGCCCCAGGCACCCTCCCGTTCCACCACCACCTCGCGGATCCGGACCCGGTCCAGCGTGCCGCCGGAAGCCGCCTCCGCGAGCCGCCAGCCGATCAGATTCCGCGCCGGCACGTGGACCAGGTAGGGCCGGATGCCGCGCGCCCGCTCCTCGGCCAGGGTCTCCCCCTCCCCCGTCACGCCGCCGCGCGGGTAGTCGACCAGCACATGGGTCAGCCCGTCGGACAGGGCGGCGCGCAGGAGGTCGCGGGCGAAGACCGTCAGGTCCCGGCCGCCCAGATCCAGGTCCCCGCAGATCCGCCGAATATCCGGATGGGCGTCGTCGCTCAACGTGACCGGCTTGTGGAACGGCTTGCCGACCAGGGTCTGCAGCGCCCGGCCGAGACCGTTGAACAGCACCGTCCGGTTGAGCCGTATCCGGTAGGCCTGGAAGCTCTCCCCCGGCTCCCGCGGCAGCCAGCGTTCTCCGGCCGCCCGCATCGACCGGGTGCCGCCGAGCAGATCGTGCACCAGTTCCCAGTCCGGAGCCATGGCGGACCAGGCGCCGTTCGGGGTCGCGACATCGGCCTCCGTGCCGAATACGCCGGAAGAGAGGTCTGTCATGGCATGTCCTCGTGCCTGTGAAACGCAACGGTGAAACGCGGCGGTGAAACGCGGCGGTGAAACGCGGGAATCGGCCTCAGGACTCGTCCCACCAGAACGGAATGGTCACGGTGGCCTCGAAGTCGTCGAAACTGGCGCCGGTCAGCGACACCACCGCCGCCCGGGTCCGGGCGCCACCGATGGTCCGGTGACGGAACAGGACCGCGATCTCGTCGGCCATCGACAGAACCTCAGCCGACCCCACGCCCTTCGGCACGTAGCAGCGGATCTTGATCGCACCCTTGTGGCGGTAAAGCGGCGGATGTCCCAAACCGATGACCTCCGAGTGTTCGGCGCTGACGGAGAGGCTGAGATAACGGCCGTCCGCCGGTGGCGTGAACTCGACGTTGTCGAAGGCGATCGGTGTCGAGCTCCAGGCTCCGACCAGATACGCCTCGACCGCGCCGCGCAGGGCTGCGTGTCCCATGACGGGTCTCCCGAGATGTGTTGAGAAGGGGGACGGTCGGTCCCGGCGCCGCTCAAGAAAATCCAAATGCTCATCGGCAATCCAGGCCGATGCCTTTCTGGAGCCGCCGCGCCCCACCTCGCCGATGAGCTGCATCTGGATGATGTAGCGCTCCTCCGGATACGCGAGACGGGGCTCCGCTTTGCGGTACACCTCAGATCAGGAACTCGCGGCTGTCGGCAGGCCGACCGCCGAAGGCCAGCTCGGTCAGCGCCCAGACCAGCGCGTCGAGCCGGTCGGGAGAGCCTTCGGCCGGATCTCCAGTGAAGGCCGCCATCTGATCCTCCAGCGCGCGCAGCGGTTTGGCATGTCGCACCCGGCCCTGCTCGTACAGCGCCGCGATCGGCTCGGCCCGCAGGCGTTTGCCCTTGGTGGCCCGCACCGCGCGCACGGGCACATTGGGGTCGACGGTTCCAAGGGTCGCGCGCACCATGTCGCCGCCCTGGTTGACCTCGCAGACCAGCGCATCCGCCGCGTGGCGTCGCCACAGGGCAATGGCGCGTCGGGCCCAATCGTCGGGCGAATATCGACCGGAGCCGTCCTCCAGCACCCAGAATGCGCCGTCCCGGCCCAGGCTGGTGACACCCGCCACCACGATCCCGGTCTCGTCGGAGCCGTCATGGGCGGTGACGGCCGGGTCGACCGCGACCACCGTCCGCACCAGCGGCGGTGTGCCCGTTGCCGCTCTGGCCCTCTCCAAAAGACTTCGGCTCCAAAGCGCACCGGGCAGATCGACCAGATATTCTCCGTCGATTTCCTGCCGGCCCAGCCGCGTCCCGCCATAGCGGGCCAGGATCTGCTCAAGAAACCCCGGGGCCAGATTGTCCGTGTTCTCGTGGGTCGCCCCCCGCGTCACCCGGGTCGCCGGATCGTCGATCAGCCGCGACAGCCAGGCGCGCGGCTTCGGCGTCGTTGTCGCCACGCAGCGCGGATTGAGACCCAGGCGCAACCCCAGCATCAGATTGTCCCACGCCGCCTCATGGCGCCATTTGGCGATCTCGTCGGCCCAGGCGGCATCGAATTGCGGGCCGCGCAGCTGGTCCGGGTCGTCCGCCGAGAACGAGGTCGCGATCGCCCCGTTCGGCCAGGTGAGACGCCGTTTCGACGGCTCGTATTTCGGACGGAACCAGGGCGGGCAGGTCGCCAGAATGCCGCTCTCGCCCTCGATCATCACGTCGCGGGCATCGGCCGCCGTCTCGCCCACCAGCGCGAGCCGCCGGGCCTCCCCCCGCTCCGCCAGAATCCGGACCCACTCGGCGCCGGTGCGGGTCTTGCCGAAACCGCGGCCGGCCAGGATCAGCCAGACCCGCCAATCGTCCAACGGCGGCAGCTGCTTGTCGCGGGCCCAGATCGTCCAGTCGTAGAGCAGAACCGCCACCTCCGCATCGGTCAGCTTCGAGACAAAATCCTTACGTGCCTTCGGTGTCAGACTGCGGATCCAGACCCGCAAGGCGGGTTTCGAGTGTTTCGCGAGCGATGGAGACTTCATCGGCGAGGGCCTCCTCCAGATCCGGGGTGTCGGCTGTGGCAGTCGGGCGCTCGCGGTACCGCTCGGGGCGGTGCGCCTTGAGGAGAAACATCAACAAGGTGTCGGAATATTTTTTGACGGTCCCGGCGACACTGCCCTGGTGAAAGTGCGGAGCATCGACCCCGTCCACGGCCCGACGCCGCGCCTCGGCCTCGAGGGAGTCGACCGCTGTCTCAAGGGCATCGGTCCAGTCGGAGGCGAAGTCGATATCGGTCGACCGCAGCATGTAGGCATGACTGCGGGACACGCCGGCTTTCCGGGCCGCCGCCGAGATGTTGCCGGATTTCGCCAGTTCCTTCACGAACCGCGCGCGGCGTTGTGACGTCCAACGAATGGCGGGCATGAAACCTCCGCGAAAGCGCACGCTCCCCCATGGTCAGGCGCCTGGGCGCCGCCACCGGATCAGCTTGGATTTTGAAAACCGCAGGTGCCGCGGGGCGGGATCGACGTCCAGGCCCCTTCCCGAATGGATGACAAGCGACGGAGTGACGCTCGGCCTGCGGTGAAGACCCCGCTCGTCGGCCCTCACAAGGAACGGACCCGATCGGATGTTCAATCGGGTCCGCGCATTTCGGTTCGATGGGTCATCGTACTGGATCTGGAAGAAGGCCGCCGCTGAACGCGTTGTCTCCGACCATGCCAGAAGTTTTATCCGATCCCATAAACGTTGTAAAGCGTTTTTTTCCTATTTTATGTCTTCCGATCTCATCGCATTGAAGTCGTGAAGAATTCTTCGCTCGAGATTGGTGTGGCCAAACGGCCTCCGGGCACCCCGAAGATGCCCGCGAACCTTCTGCAGACCCCGGCCCGCCACCTGACGCAGGGTCATGTGGCTCCGGCCATCCAGGGCCTCGAGTTTTCGCCAGGGTATCCTGCAGGCCCGCGCCCAGAGGATCCGTCGCTCGGCCTCCTCGCAGGCCAGCAGCCAGGACAGAACCTCGTCCATCCGGTCGATCGCGCGTGGATGCGGGGGCGCGGGCCGGGCCTTTGCACCCTCGGACGCCGCCAGCAGCGAGACCGAGTCCCGAACCACCTCCGGCCAGGACGTCAGATGCGCCTTCAGACTGGCCCGCGGCAGGGCCCGTAGCGTGGCCGCCGCGTCCTCAAGATAGGCCCTGAGGGAGGCGTCATCCATGGGGAAGCCCGGTGCCGAGGACGCGGAGACATCGCCGTACCGCGCCGGGGCGGCCGCCGGATCCCGGTGCTCCGGAGCCCCCGTCATCGCCCGACCCCCCGAGCTTCGGCCTCTCCCGGATAGGCGATCGGCCGGTGCCCGAGTGCGGCTCGCACCCGGTTGGCCTCCCGGATGATCGCACGCAGGGGCGCGGGCCGCCCATCGAGCGAGAATCCGCTCCGGCCTTCGGTTCCGGCACGACCCCGAAGGGTGGCCAGCGCGCACTCGACCGGCGGGCTGAAATGGGATCTGCGGCGTGCCGCCGGCGGCGAGACGTCCTCGGTGGCCCTGGGCCGGGCCTGGAATGCGGGTGAAGCGAGTGGCATGGCCTACAACTCCTGAGATTAAATAGGAACTTTAATATCATTATTTTCTTATCGAAAATGAATCAATCGTTTTTTCCGTATTCCCTCACCGGCGCAATCGGATTAATATAGGTTTATGAAACTCGACCCCGTACGCCGAAAGCTGCTGGAGCTGGTCGCCCATCGCGATCCGCCGACGGATCTCAAGAAGGCGTCGCTGTTCTGCGGCAAGAATCACGCGTATCTGCATCAGTTCGTGCATCGCGGAACGCCACGGAAACTGCCCGAAGATGTGCGGCACGCCCTGGCGCTTCACCTGGGGGTCGACGAGCAGGTGCTCCGCCACGAGTCTCCGCCGCCGACAGGCTCCGCCGGGCGTCAGAGCGCGGACATCACCGCCCGACGTCCCGGCGCCTACACCTACGGGGCACCGGGCTTGACGGACAGAGATCGGACACTCCCCCACCGCATCGATCCGGAGACCGATCCCGGCGTGGTCGCGATCCCGGAGGTGCGGGTGGTCGCCGCCGCCGGGGGCGGAGCGGTCGCCGAGTACGAGCCGCTTGGCGACAGCTGGTTTTTCCCGGTCGCCTGGCTGCGGCACGAGCTGCGGGCCAAGGCGTCCGATCTGAAGATCATCTCGATCGACGGGGATTCCATGGAACCGGTGCTGGAGAGCGGCGACAAGGTTCTGATCGACACCTCCCGGGTGGCCCCGACCCCGCCGGGAATCTTCGTGTTGCATGACGGTCTGGGCCTGGTTGCCAAACAGGTGGAGTTCATCCCGAACACCGATCCGGCCGGCCTGGTGATCAAATCCGCCAATCCCCGCTATCAGGATTACGAACGCACGGTCGACGAGGTGAACATCGTCGGCCGGGTGATCTGGTTCGCCCGCCGGGTCTAGACGTCGGGTCTGGATTTCCGGGCGATCCTCGTGCGAGGCTCCTGTTTCGCGCGTTTTTGAAGGACACCCCCATGGCCACCCTGCCCGCCGACCCGTTCGCCACCGGCATCGCCGCCTTCGCCGAAGATCTGCGCGCCGGCCGGACAAGTGCCGTCGCCGCCACCGAGGCCTGCCTCGCGCGGATCGAGGCGCTGAACCCGAAACTGGACGCCTTCCAGCTGGTCGACGGCCCCCGCGCCCGCGCCGCCGCCGCCGCGATCGACGCGCTGCTGGCCGCCGGAACCGATCTGGGCCCGCTGATGGGCGTGCCGATCGGGGTCAAGGACATCATCGCGGTCGAGGGCCTGCCGACCACCAACGGCTCGCTTTACCGGACAGCTCACCTGACCGGCCCGGAGGGCACCATCGTCCAGCGGCTGAAGGAGGCGGGCTGCGTCATCCTGGGCAAGACCAAGACGGTGGAATTCGCCCTGGGCGCCACCGGCGTCAACGAGGCGCGGGGAACCCCCTGGAATCCTTGGGATTCCAGCATCCAGCGGATCCCCGGCGGCTCGTCCAGCGGCTCGGCGGTGGCGACCGCGGCCGGGCTGTGCGCCTTCGCGCTGGGCACCGATACCGGCGGTTCCGTGCGCATTCCGGCCTGTTTCACGGGCCTGTTCGGCCACAAGACCACCACCGGGCTGTGGCCGACCGACGGGGTGTTCCCGCTCTCGCCCACCCTGGACAGCATCGGCCCGCTCTGCCGCAATGCCGGCGACGCGGCCATCGTGCACGCGGTGATCACCGGGACCGCCGTCCCGCTGCCCAGCCGGGTCGAGGACCTGCGCCTGGGCCGCCCGGCGGCCCCCTTCACCGACGATCTGGACGCCACCGTCAGCGCCGCCTTCGAATCCGCCGTGGTCGCCCTGCAGGCCGCCGGGGTCGAGATCGTCGACATCGACGTCCCGGAGGCCGCCGAGCGCCGCACCCTGTTCCCGGCCATCGTCCCGCCCGAGCTGATCGCCCGGCTGACCCCCGAGGGCTTCGCCGCCGCCCGCGACCGGATGGACCCGACCACCGCCCAGCGCGCCGCCGGGGGCCTGGAGATCTCCGCCGTCGCCCATCTGGCCGCCCAGTACCGCCGGGTCGAGCTGGAGCGGATCGCCGCCGAGAAGCTGGACGGGCTGGACGGCTGGATCACCCCCACCTGTCCGTTCGTCCCCATGCCGGTCGACGCCCTGCAGCATCCCGACGAGGCCCAGCGCGCCCTGCTCTCCTCCCGCAACACCCAGGCCGCCAACCTGTTCGGCATCTGCGCCGCCAGCCTGCCGATCACCCAGTTCGGCGCCCAGCTTCCGGTCGGCCTGATGCTGATGTGCGCCCGGGGGGCGGATTCCGACCTGCTGTCCCGCTCGATGGCCCTGGAACAGGTGCTGGGCACCGGCCCGGCCCCCGATCTCGACGGCTTCCTCTGACCCCCTGTCCCTCCGGGCCGGTCATCGGCCCCCGCCCGGCCCTCACACGGAGACCTCCCCCATGCGCGTCGTTCTGACCGAGGATCATACGAGCCACGCCCCCTCCGGGTTCATCGCGCGGGGCAATCGGATCGACAATCCGGAGATCCCCCGCCGGGCCGAGATCCTGGCCGCCGCCGCCGAGGCGGGTGGCCACACCCTGCTGGCCGGCCAGACGGTCGAGATCGAGGCGGTGCGCGCAATCCATGCCGACGACTACCTGGCCTTCCTGGAAGGCGCCTGGGACGAGTGGACCGCCCTGCCCGACCACGGGGCCGAGATCATCCCGAACGTGCATTCCAACCGGAACATGTTCATCCACCCGACCCATATCATCGGCAAGTCCGGCCACTACCAGGCCGACA